>CAZZWS010000267.1:0-4940 GCA_964657795.1 Beijerinckiaceae bacterium | reverse complement strand
CGTTCCTCGTCGTCAAGGGCGGACAGATCGTGGTGGCCGCGATGGGCGACCCGAACGCATCGATCCCCACGCCGCAACCGGTCCACTATCGGCCGATGTTCGGCGCGCACGGCAAGGCCGTGTCGCAGAGCTCGCTGACCTTCATGTCGCAGGCGGCAGTCGCCGCGGGGTTGCCCGATCGGCTGCAACTCGACAAGCGCGTGGTCGCCGTGACGGGTTGCAGGACGATCGGCAAGAGGGACATGGTGCACAACGCGCTGACTCCGAAGATCACCGTCGACCCCGAGACCTACGCGGTCGTGGCGGACGGCGAGCTGCTGACGTGCGAGCCGGCCACCGAACTGCCGATGGCGCAGCGCTATTTCCTGTTCTGACGGTCCCGAGCCGACGACATGGCGTCTCCTTCGTTGCGTCTCGTCGACGTGCTGGCCGGTGACTCGATCATCGCTTCCATCAGGCCGACGCGCTGCGTCATCCTCACCAGCGAGGAGCGGGCCAGGACGCGCTTCAGAGCGACGCTCTCCGATGGCAGCGCTGCGTTGATCATGCTGCCGCGCGGCAGCGTCGTTCGCCCCGGGTCGCGGCTCATCGCGGAGGGCGGCGAGCTCGTCGAAGTGGTCGCGGCGTCCGAGCAGGTCTATCGCGTGCATGCGAGCGCCGACAGTCCCGACCCGGCTTTCGCCCTGCTGCGCGCCGCCTATCATCTCGGCAACCGCCATGTGCCGGTCGAGCTCGCGCCGGACGCGCTGAAGCTCGAGCGCGATCCGGTGCTGCGCGATCTTCTCGTGCGGCTGAGGATGATCGTCACGTCCGCATTCGAGCCGTTCGATCCCGAGCCCGGCGCGTATGGCGGTGGCCATCGACACGATACGGACGTCGAAGGCGGCGCGACCGGCGAAGCGCTGTCGCGCAGTGCCCACGAGATGTCCCGCACGCTCCCGTGATCGACGCGCTCGCGGCCGAGTCCGCACTTCTGCAGCTGTCGAGCGCGGTCCTGCCGGTCGGCACGTTCAGCTATTCACAAGGGCTCGAGACGGCGATCGACGATGGGCGCCTGCGGTCGGCCGAAGACGTCGAACACTATCTTCGTGACGTGCTCGATCTGGTCGTCGCCCGCTACGAGGCACCGGTCTGGTGGCGCCTGCGCGCCGCGCTCGACGACGACGATCATGGAGCGTTCACTACATGGAACGACGAGTTCCTCGCGACGCGCGAGACGGCGGAGCTGCGCGCCGAGACCTTGCAGATGGGCCACTCGATGATCGAATTGACGCGCGGCCTCGGCATGACGATGCCCGCATCGCTCGACGCGACGATCGAGGCCTGGACATGGCCGGCGGCTCATGCCCTCGCATCGCACGCCTGGCGCATCGCACCGCACTCGGCATTGAACGGCTATCTCTTCGGCTGGCTCGAGAATCAGGTCATCGTCGGCATGAAGGCATTGCCTTACGGTCAGCTCGCCGGGCAGCGCATGCTCCAGGCGCTGCGGCCTTCGCTTGTGGCCGTGGTCGCGTCCGCATCGACTTGGTCCGACGACGACCTGGCGACGCAGGCGCCAGGCTACGCCATCACCAGCGCGCGTCACGAGAGCCAGTATTCGCGCCTCTTTCGATCCTGAAACCATGACTTCGAATCCTCTCCGCGTCGGCATCGGCGGTCCCGTCGGTTCCGGCAAGACGACGCTGGTCGAGATGCTTTGCAAGCGTCTGCGCTCGCGCTATCAGCTCGCCGTCGTCACGAACGACATCTACACGAAGGAGGACGAGCGCCTGCTCGTCGCCGCCGAAGCGTTGCCGGCAGAGCGGATCATGGGCGTCGAGACCGGCGGTTGCCCGCACACGGCCATCCGCGAAGACGCGTCGATCAACCTCGAAGCGGTGTCGCGCATGCAGAAGCGCTTCCCGGACCTCGACGTGATCTTCATCGAGTCCGGCGGCGACAATCTCGCGGCCACGTTCAGTCCCGAGTTGTCGGACCTGACGCTCTACGTCATCGACGTCGCCGGCGGCGAGAAGATCCCGCGCAAGGGCGGGCCCGGCATCACGAAGGCGGACTTGCTGATCATCAACAAGACCGACCTCGCACCGTATGTCGGCGCGTCCCTCGCGGTGATGGCGAGCGACGCGGCGCGCATGCGCGGCACGCGGCCGTTCGTGATGACCGACCTGAAGACGGGTACCGGCCTCGATGAAGTAGTCGCCTTCGTCATCGAGCGGGGAATGCTCGAGCACTAATACAGCCTTGGCTAGGACCCGTGCTAACGGCGTGCGGCAGGCGCTCGGCAACGCTAAGCGAAAAACGCCTTCACCTTCTCCGCCCAGCCCTTCGTCTGCGGGCTGTGCTTGTCACCGCCCGCCTTCGTCGACGCGTCGAATTCTTTCAGTAGCTTCTTCTGGTGCTCGGTGAGCCGCACCGGCGTCTCCAGCGCCACGTGGCAGTAGAGGTCGCCCGGATAGCCCGAGCGCACGCCCTTGATGCCCTTGCCGCGCAACCGAAAGGTCTTGCCACTCTGCGTGCCTTCCGGGATCGAGATCGCGGCGCTGCCGTTGAGCGTCGGGATTTCCAGCTCCCCGCCGAGCGCGGCTGTCGCGAAGCTGATCGGCATCTCGCAATGCAGATCGTCGCCGTCGCGCTGGAACATCCCGTGCTGCTTGATGTGGATCTCGACGTACAGATCGCCGCTCGGTCCGCCGTTGACGCCCGGCTCGCCATTGCCCGACGAGCGGATGCGCATGCCTTCGTCGATGCCGGCCGGGATCTTGACCTCGAGCGTCTTCGTGGTCTTGACCTTTCCCACGCCTTCGCAGATCGCACAGGGGTCGGGCACGATCTTGCCGGTACCGTGGCAGCGGCCGCAAGTCTGCTGGATCGAGAAGAAGCCCTGCTGCATCCGCACGGTGCCCGAGCCCGAGCAGGTGGGGCAGGTCTGCGGCTTCGTGCCGGGCTTTGCGCCGTTGCCGTGGCACACCTCGCACTCGCTCCAAGACGGGATCTTGATCTGCGTGTCGTAGCCGTTGGCCGCCTGCTCCAGCGTGATGTCCATCGCATAGCGCAGGTCGGCGCCGCGATAGACCTGCGGCCCGCCGCGTTGCTGGCCGGCGCGCTGCCCGCCGCCGAAGATATCCCCGAAGATGTCGCCGAACGCTTCCGCGAAGCCGCCCATATTGGCCGCGCCGCCAGCGTTCGGATCGACGCCCGCATGCCCGTAGCGATCGTAGGCGGCGCGCTTGTCGGCGTCGCTCAGCATCTCGTAGGCTTCCTTGCCCTCCTTGAATTTTTCCTCGGACCCCGCTTCGGAACTGCGGTCCGGGTGATGCTTCATGGCGAGCTTGCGGTACGCCTTCTTGATCTCTTCGTCCGACGCGTTCTTCGCGACGCCGAGCACCTCGTAGTAATCCCGTTTGGCCATGACGATTCCGTTGCGTGTTGCGCTGGCATGTGCCTGCGTTCAATAAGACAAAGCCGAGCAAGTCGGATGCCAGTCCGCCCTGCCCGGCGACCGAAGGGGCGCCACAGTGTCCTGAGGCGCCCCTTCGCTACTTCGACCTGCCGACATCGGTGAAGCTCAACCGCGCTTGACTTCCTTGAACTCGGCATCGACGACGTTGTCGTCCGCCGGGGCCGACTGCTGGTTGGCGGCGTTCGGCTGTTGAGCGGCAGCACCCGCAGCAGCCTGCGCCGACTGTGCGTCCCCGGCCATCTTCTCGCCGAGCTTCTGCGAAGCCGTCATGAGCTTCTCGCTGGCCGCGTCGATCTGCGCCTTGTCGTCGGACTTCATCGCGGCCTCGGTGGCCTTGATGGCGTCCTCGATGGCGGTCTTCTCGCCCGCATCCAGCTTGTCGCCGTAATCGGTCATCGACTTCTGCACGGAGTGCACGAGCGCATCGGCCTGATTACGCGACGTCACCAGTTCGATCACCTTCTTGTCGTCTTCGGCGTTGACCTCGGCGTCCTTCACCATCTTGTCGATCTCGGACTCCGACAGGCCCGAGTTGGCCTTGATGGTGATCTTGTTCTCCTTGCCGGTCGCCTTGTCCTTCGCGCCGACGTGGAGGATGCCGTTGGCGTCGATGTCGAAGCTGACCTCGATCTGCGGCATGCCGCGCGGCGCCGGCGCGATGCCTTCGAGGTTGAACTCGCCGAGCGTCTTGTTGGCCGCGGCCAGCTCGCGCTCGCCCTGGTAGACCTTGATCGTCACGGCCGGCTGGTTGTCGTCGGCCGTCGAGAACGTCTGCGCGAACTTGGTCGGGATGGTCGTGTTCTTCTTGATCATCTTCGTCATCACGCCACCGAGCGTCTCGATGCCGAGCGACAGCGGCGTCACGTCGAGCAGCAGCACGTCCTTGACGTCGCCCTTCAGCACGCCGCCCTGGATGGCCGCGCCGACCGCGACGGCTTCGTCGGGGTTGACGTCACGCCGCGGCTCGCGACCGAAGAACTCCTTGACCTTCTCCTGCACCTTCGGCATCCGCGTCATGCCGCCGACCATGATGACGTCCTGGATGTCGCCGACCGCGATGCCCGCATCCTTCATCGCGATGCGGCACGGCTCGATGGTGCGCTCGATCAGCTCTTCCACCAGCGACTCGAGCTTGGCGCGCGTCAGCTTGATGTTGAGGTGCTTCGGACCCGACGCGTCAGCCGTGATGTACGGCAGGTTGATGTCGGTCTGCGCGGACGAGCTGAGTTCGATCTTGGCCTTCTCGGCCGAGTCCTTGAGCCGCTGCAGCGCCAGCACGTCCTTCGACAGGTCGGCGCCCGACTCCTTCTTGAACTCGGCGACGATGAAATCGATGATGCGCTGGTCGAAGTCCTCGCCGCCGAGGAACGTGTCGCCATTGGTCGACAGCACTTCGAACTGCTTCTCCCCGTCGAGGTCCGCGATCTCGATGATCGAGATGTCGAAGGTGCCGCCGCCGAGGTCGTAGACCGCGATC
>CAZZWS010000266.1:0-4994 GCA_964657795.1 Beijerinckiaceae bacterium | reverse complement strand
TTTCCGCGTCTGCCGCGGCAGCGACGATGGCGTGGTCCGGATCCACGACGACCGACGAGTGGGAATGGGACGGAGCGGTCAAGGCGGGTGACGATCGATACGGGAACGGAGCGTCGTCGGCGTGTCGCAAGAAGCGACGGCACGGAGACGACAGCGAACTGGAAAGTGTAATGGAGCAGCGTCCGCAGCGCATGAGTCGCACGGGCGGACGTGCCGGGAGCGGTGCATACATGCGCTCTCTCTTCCCGGCACAATCGCGGTCGATGCCCAGACCGCCCGTCGTACTCCTTCCCCCGAGACCGATCCGTCGCGCCGCCCGGCTGCGCGCCGAGGGCTGGTCCGCCGACGCCGAGGGCGCGCAGCCCTGGTCGACCGGGCCGTGGTGGCGTCGCATGTTGCGTGTCACCGGTCCGGGGCTGATGGTCGCGGTCGGCTACATGGACCCCGGCAACTGGGCGACCGACATCGAGGCCGGGTCACGCTACGGCATGGCGCTGCTGTGGATGGTGCTCGCGTCCAGCCTCGTCGCGATGCTGCTGCAGACGCTGTGCGTGCGCCTCGGCGTCGCGGCCGACAAGGACCTGGCCAGCGCTTGCCGCGAGCGTTATCGACCTTCGATCGCCCGGACGTTGTGGCTGCTGGCCGAGGTCGCGATCGTGGCCTGCGACGTTGCCGAAGTGCTCGGCAGCGCGCTCGCGCTGCACCTGCTGTTCGGCATGACTATCCTCACCGGCGTCGTCGTCACCGCCTTCGACACGGTCGTCGTGCTCGCATTGCAGGGTCGCGGCCTGCGTCGCATCGAGGCGATCATCCTCGGCCTCGTCGCCACGATCGGCGTCTGCTTCGCGATCGAGATCGTGCGCGTCGGACCGGACTGGCAGGCCGTCGCCGGCGGTCTCGTCCCGTCGTTCGCGCTGTTCCACGACGGACACGCGGTGCTGCTCGCGATCGGCATCTTCGGCGCGACGGTGATGCCGCACAACCTCTACCTGCATTCCGCGATCGTGCGTGGCGGTGCGCCGATCCCCGACGTCCATCGGGCCGACGTGCTGCGGCTGTCGACGATCGACACCGTGGTCTCGCTGGCGATGGCCTTCGTCATCAACGCGGCCATCCTCGTGCTCGCCGCATCGGCCTTCCACGCGAACGGCCGCGGCGACGTGACGCAGATCCAGGACGCGTACCTGCTGCTCGATCCGCTGGTCGGCGGCGCGTTCGCGTCGGTGCTGTTCGGCATCGCGCTGCTGGCGTCGGGCCAGAGCTCGACCTTCACCGGGACCATCGCTGGACAGGTCGTGCTCGAGGGCTTCCTCGGTTTCAGGATGCCGTACTGGCAGCGTCGGCTGATCACGCGCGCGCTGGCGCTGGTGCCCGCGTTCTTCGGCGTGCTGTGGATGGGCGACGACGGCGTCGGCCCGCTGCTGATCGGCAGCCAGGTGGTGCTCAGCATGCAGTTGCCGTTCGCGATCTGGCCGCTGATCCGCATCACCAGCGACCGCCGCACGATGGGCCGCTACGCGTTGCGCTGGCCCGTGAAGACGACGGCGTGGGCGCTGTTCGTCATCATCAGCGGGGCCAACCTGTGGCTGTTGCGCGACCTCTTGACCTGAAGCCGTACGGCGGGCTCAGCCGCTTCGGCGTTCCCGGGCCGCCAGCCGGTCCTTCTCGTTGCTCTGCCCATCGGCATTCTTGAGCTCGCCGCGAATCTGTCCATACGACAGCAGCGTGAAGATGACCGTGCCGCCGATCAGGTTGCCGAGGAGCGTCGGAATGAAGAAACCGAAGACGGCGTCGCTCATGGACGCCGTGCCTTCGAGAACGAGATAGGCGGCCTCGACCGAACCCGCGACGACGTGGTTGAAGTGTCCGAGCGCGATCAGGTAGGTCATCAGCACGATGATGATGAACTGCGCGCCTTGGAGCCCCGCGAGGATCCACACCAGCGAAGCGATCAGGAAGCCCGACACCATCGCGCGGCTCATGGTCTCCATGAACGTCTGGCCGAGGATCATCGAGCACACGTCGTGCAGCGACTTCGCCAGCGCGTCGTCGATGGCGCCGCTGTAGCGCAGGAACAGCGCGAAGCAGATGGTGCCGACGATGTTGGCGAACAGCACCACGCCCCACAGCCGCAGCATCAGCAGCAGGTTGCGCAGATGCGACTTGGCCATGACGGGCACGACCGCCGTGATGACGTTCTCGGTGAAGAGCTGCTGGCGGCTCAGGATGACGATCACGAAGCCGACCGAGTAGCCGAGCTGCGAGACGATCGTCGTCCACTCGCCCGCCGGCAGGTAGCGTCGCAGCATCGCGGGCGTCAGCACCGAGAAGCCGATGCTCAGCCCGGCGACGAGGCCCGACCACCACAGCGACTGCAGCGGCCGCTCGATCTCCTCCTGACCGCTGCGCCGGATGATCTCGAAGAGGATCGGTGCGCGATGGGGCATCTGCTCGCGGATCGCCTGCTCCTCGTCCTCGGTCGTCTCGATCGAGGATTCTTCCGCGTGTGCGTCGTCAGGTTTGGTCATCGTGGTCGGTTTTTCTTGCTGTCATTCAAAGCGTTTCGCCTGCGGCGAGTTCCTTTCTTTGTCTTGCCAAAGAAAGGAACCAAAGAAAGGCGCGCCTCGACGCTGCCGGCGTCCTGCGGACGCCGGTCCCCGAGAAGAGAGTGCACGGGGCGGCCGCGCCTCAAACTCGCTTCGCTCGAACCTGGGGCGCTCAAAAGATCCGCCCCGCGCACTCTCTTCTCGGCAGCATCGAATGGCACGAAGTTCAAAAGCAGAGCCTCGCGAAATCGTCGCATCTCATCGAAAGCCCCATCAGGCAAGAGGCTAGTCCGCAGATTCCCCATCAACCGTCGCTCTGCGTCGCCGCGTTGAGTTCGGCGAGCGCCTGGCTGACCGGCTTGGCATCCGTTGGCCGCACCACGCGCGCGACCTCGCGGCCGTTCGCCAGGAAGATCAGCGTCGGCCACAGCTTGACGCCGAACGAACGGCCGGTGGCGCGGCCCTTGCCGTCTTCGATGCGAATGTGCGCGACGTTCGGATAGTCGGCGAAGGCGGTCGCGATCGGCGCCTGCGCCGCCTGGCAATGACCGCACCAGTCGGTGCCGAATTCGACGACGGTCGCGCCGGGCCGGTGGTCGAGGTCGTCACGCGAGGGTGCTGCGGTCTGGTAGGCGTCGGCCATGTCCTGTGTTCCTTGAATGATCCGGGTCCGGGTTCGAAAAGGCGCCGTCGCCTCGGCCGGTAACGCGCGACGTGTCGTCAGCGAGCGACAGGCACGCCGACGAAGGATGCGCGATGGGGGCCGCCTGGCCTAGCATGCAATTCCGAACAACATCTGTCGAGAGGGCTGGTCATGGCGTTGACGACGCGCATGCTGCAACGAGATTACCTGGCAACGAAGGCACGGCGGCATGTCTTGGCGCACATCGGCATGAGCCGTCGCGCGAGTCTCGTCATGCCAGCCATCGTCGCGATGACCTTCCTGCTCGCGTCGTGCGCACACAAGCCGGTACCGCCTTACGACGACACCCATCCGCGCAGTGTCGCGATCATCCCGGTGATGCCGTCCGAAATCATCACGCTCGATCGCCATTCGCTGATCGCGCCTTTCTTCGGCGTCGTCGGCATGGCCATCGAGCGTGGCGACCGGATGGCCAAGCAGCAGGCCTTCGAGGTGCTCTTCGAACCATCCAGGACCGACGTCGCCGACGAGCTGACCCGCGCGCTGCTGGCCGCGGCCAAGCGGCGCGGCTTCGAGGCGACGGTGTTGAGTGACATCGAACGCACGCCGGACGCTCCCGAAGACTTCGAGTACCCGCAGATCAAGACCGCCGCGGACTGCATCGTCCACGTGCGGGTCAAGGACATGGGCGTCTTCAACAAGACCCTCGACAGCGACTACATGACGCAACTCGACCTCGCGGTGGTCCTCGCGGTCCACCGTTCCGGCGAGGAGCTGCTGAACGAGAATTTCCATTACGGCGTCAACGCGTCGCGGAAGGAATTCTGGGCCGTCGAATCCGACGCGCGTTATCGCTTCGCCGACTTCGACGCGGTGCTGAGCGACTCGAAGCTCGTCCGCGAAAGCTGGCGTGTGGGCGCGCGACTCCTGGCCGAACGCATCGTCGAGCAGTTGCCGCCGCCGCCGCGCTGACACGGGATCTCGACGACGGCGCTCAGTCCGTCGTCAACGAGCCGCGCTCCGCGGCCTCGTGCCGTTGCTGCTCGGTCGTGACCAGCTCGCCGATCTCGCGCTTGAGCACGTTGAACTCCGCGGCGCTCGCGTCGCGCGGTCGCGGCATCGTCACGCGGATGTCGCGTTTCACGGTGCCGGGTCGATAGGTCATCACCACGATGCGATCGGCCAGATAGATCGACTCCTCGATGCTGTGCGTGACGAAGACGATGGTCTTCCTGAATTGCGACCAGATCCGGATCAGCTCGTCCTGCAGCGAACGCCGGGTCAGGGCGTCGAGCGCGCCGAACGGCTCGTCCATCAGCAGGATCGGCGAGTCGATCGCGAGGACGCGCGCGATGGCCACGCGCTGGCGCATGCCGCCCGACAGGTCCTTCGGGAAGCGGTCCGCGAAGTCGGACAGCCCGAGCATCGCCAGCAGCGCGGCGACACGCTCGACGCGTTGCGCCTTCGGCATGCCCTTGATCTCGAGTCCGAAGGCGACGTTGGCCTCGACGGTCATCCACGGAAACAGCGCGTATTCCTGGAACACCATGCCGCGGTCGGGCCCCGGTCCCGTGACGCGCCGGCCGTCCACCGTGATGGTGCCGGCCGACGGCGGCGCGAAGCCGGCGATGGCGTTGAGCAGCGTCGACTTGCCGCAGCCCGACGGTCCGAGCAGGCAGACGAACTCGCCGGTCGCGATGTCGAGGTCGATGTCCTTCAGCGCGACGACCTCGCGGCCCGGCGTCTCGAAGCGCTTCTGCACGCCGGCGATGCGGATGGACGCCGAGGTGGCCGAAGCGATCGAC
>CAZZWS010000265.1:1341-5012 GCA_964657795.1 Beijerinckiaceae bacterium | reverse complement strand
CGACACGCCGGGTCACTACATCGCCGAAAACTTCTGGTAGACGAGCGACGTCGCGGCCGGCGTGACCTTCGGACGGCGTCGAGGACGGCTCAGCGTCGAAAGCGTGTGTCGCCGACCCGCATCGGGGCAAGCCTCGCTTGCGCCACCGCGATGCACCAAACGATAATCGCAGGCTGGGTACGATTCCGTGCCCGGGCTGCCACCGGCGAGGGATCCGATGCTCTATCAACTCCACGAAATGCAACGGGCGATGTTGACGCCACTGACGGCCTTCGCGGCCGCCGGCGCCGACATGTTCTCCAACCCGCAGAGCCCGCTGTCGCACCTGCCGTTCGCGAGCCGCGTGGCGGCCGGCTACGAGCTGTTCTACCGGATCAACAAGGACTACGAGAAGCCCGCATTCGGCCTGCACTCGACGACGGTCGACGGCGTCGAGGTACCCGTGCTCGAAAGGGTCGAACTCGCCAAACCGTTCTGCCGGTTGCTGCACTTCGAGCGCTTCTTCACGAAGGCCATGAGCAAGCGTGCCGCGGACCCCAAGGTGCTGCTGGTCGCGCCGCTGTCCGGCCATCACGCGACGCTGCTGCGTGACACGGCCCGGAAGCTGATCGAGGCGCACGACGTCTACATCACCGACTGGAGCGACGGCCGCATGGTGCCGGCGTCCGAAGGTCCGTTCCATCTCGACGACTACATCGCCTACGTCCAGGAGTTCATCCGGCATCTCGGGCCCGACGTCCACGTCATCTCGGTGTGCCAGCCGACCGTGCCGGTCCTGGCGGCCATCGCGTTGATGGCGACAGCCGAGGACCCCGGCCTGCCGCGCACGATGACGATGATGGGCGGCCCCATCGACACCAGCAAGAGCCCGACCGAGGTCAACGACCTCGCGACGACGAAGCCCTACGCCTGGTTCCGCGACAATGTCATCTTTCAGGTGCCAGGCAACTTTCCGGGCGAGGGACGCGAGGTCTATCCGGGCTTCCTGCAGCACGCCGGCTTCGTGGCGATGAACCCCGACCGCCACATGACGTCGCATTACGACTTCTACCTGCAACTGGTACGCGGCGACGACGCGGACGCCGAGCAGCATCGCAAGTTCTACGACGAGTACAACGCCGTGCTCGACATGCCGGCCGAGTACTACCTCGACACGATCAGGACCGTGTTCCAGGATCGCGCGCTGGCCATGGGTACGTGGGTGGTCGGCGACGAACTGGTGAAGCCCGCCGACATCAGGACGGTTGCGTTGTTCACCGTCGAAGGCGAACTCGACGACATCTCCGGCAGCGGTCAGACCGAAGCCGCGCATGTTCTCTGCAGCGGCATCCCGAAGGCGAAGAAGCAGCACTTCACCGCGCCCGAATGCGGCCACTACGGCATCTTCAGCGGGTCGCGCTGGCGCAACGTCGTCTATCCGAAGATCCACGACTTCATCCGCAAGCATGCATGACGTCGGTGTCGTCGCTGACGGAACGCATTGACGCGGTCCTGCCGCAGACGCAGTGCCGGCAGTGCGGCTTCGCTGGCTGCATGCCGTACGCGGCAGCCATCGCCGACGGATCGGCGGACATCGATCGCTGCCCGCCCGGCGGCATGGCAGGGGTCGTCAAGCTGTCGGCAGTGACCGGCCTGCCGGTGCGACCGCTCGACATCACGCGCGGGTCGACGAAGCCCCCCGCGCTCGCGGTCATCGACGAGAGCGCGTGCATCGGCTGCACGCTGTGCATCCAGGCCTGTCCCGTCGATGCCATCGTGGGCGGCGCGAAGCGCATGCACGTCGTCGTCGCCGAGCTGTGCACCGGCTGCGAACTGTGCGTGCCGCCCTGCCCGGTCGACTGCATCGCGCTGGTCGACGCGGGATACGACTGGGACGATGCGCATGCCAGTCGGGCACGCGTCCGGCATCAGCGTCGCGACGAGCGGCTCGCGCGGCTCGCTGCCGACGCCGCGAACCACGGGCCTGTTGCGACCCCCGTGATGTCGCAGAAGCACGCCATCGTCGCCGCCGCCATCGAACGAGCCCGCGTGTTGGCCGAGGCCCGTCGCTCGCGATGAAGCCGGGCGACCGCGAGACCTTCTTCGCCCGCTTGAGCGAAGCCAACCCCGACCCCGCCTCCGAGCTGACGTTCGGTTCGGCCTACGAACTGCTGGTGGCCGTGATCCTTTCGGCGCAGGCGACGGACCTGTCGGTCAACAAAGCCACCGCGATCCTCTATCCCGTGGCGAAGACGCCGGCCGCCATCGTGGCTCTCGGCGTCGAAGGCCTCGAGCCGTACATCCGCACCATCGGCCTGTATCGCACGAAGGCCCGCAACGTCGTCGCGACCAGCCGGATGCTGATCGAGCAGCACGGCGGCGAGGTGCCACGCGATCGCGCGTCGCTCGAAGCGCTGCCCGGCGTCGGTCGCAAGACGGCCAACGTCGTGCTCAACGTGGCGTTCGGCGAGCACACGCTGGCCGTCGACACGCACGTCTTCCGGGTCGCCAATCGCACCGGCCTCGCGAAGGGCAAGACCGTCGAGATCGTCGAGACGAAGCTGATGAAGGTCGTGCCCAAGGACTACCTCTTCGGCGCGCACTACTGGCTGATCCTGCACGGCCGCCACGTCTGCAAGGCACGCAAGCCCGAGTGCTGGCACTGCATCGTCGCCGACGTGTGTCCTTACAAGCCGAAGACGCTGCCGCCCGGCGAGAAGATTCCGGACGCGGGCCGACCGGTCGCCGATTGATAGAATCGTCCGATGCGATCGAACATCCAGGCCATCGCCTCGGCGCCCCACGCCGAGCGCCACTTCGAAGGCAGCGAGGCGGTCCGCGACATCGTGCTCGGCATGGCCGACGGGCTCACGGTGCCGTTCGCACTCGCGGCCGGCATCAGCGCGGCCATCGACCCCGCCCTCGGCCACGGCACGGCCTTGATCGTCACGGCGGGCCTCGCTGAGATCGCAGCGGGCTCGATCGCGATGGGCCTCGGCGGCTACCTGTCGGCCCGGGCGGAGCGCGAGCACTACGAGGCCGAGAGCCGTCGCGAGGAAGTCGAGATCATCGAGAAGCCCGCGCACGAACGTCGCGAGATCGTCGACATCATGAGCGCCTACGGCGTCACGGCCGAAGACACCGCGCCGCTGATCGCCGCGCTCGAACGCGACCCCGCCCGCTGGCGCGACTTCATGATGCGCTTCGAGCTCGGGCTCGAGAAGCCCGACCCGCGACGGGCCCGTCGCAGTGCCGCGACCATTGCATCGGCCTACGTGGTGGGTGGCCTCGTGCCGCTGCTGCCGTACGTCTTCATAGCCTCGGTGCCGTCGGCGCTGACGACGTCGATCGTCGTCACGTTGGCCGCGCTCTTCGCGTTCGGCTGGCTGAAGGGCCGCTACACCGGTACGCGACCGCTGACGTCCGGCCTGCAGACGTTCGTGATCGGCGGACTCGCCGCGGCCGCGGCGTTCTTCATCGCCCGACTGGTGTCCTGACATGTTCAACCCGACCCGCGACGAGGTCCGCGGCTTCTTTCGCGACCTGCTGACGAAGAAGCGCGAGGGCTCGGTTCTCACGCCGCTCGAAGCGATCGCCGGCGACTGGATCGAACTCCATCCCGAGTATTTTCCGGCGCTCGCCCCCGTGGCCGCCGACGAGGCCGACCCTTACGAGCCGCGCGAAGGCGCGCC
>CAZZWS010000265.1:0-1331 GCA_964657795.1 Beijerinckiaceae bacterium | reverse complement strand
GCACCTGTCGATCGCCGAGCAGCTCGCGATCGATCAGCCACCGGGCATCCGCGGCGCCGTCGATCGCTTGACCAGACGCCTGGGCTCGCTGCACGACGCGCATCACGAGGTGATGGAGTGTCTCGGCGAGATGCTGTGGACCGCGCAACGGGCCGGCAGACAGCCGGATGGGGCCGCTTATGTGCGGTGTGTCGAGAGCCGGCGTTAAGCGCTGATCAGTCCCGGCCTTCGCCGGGACGGCATTCGGGTCGCGAAGACCGCGCCTTTCCGTCAGCGCTTGAGCACCAGCGCCGGCGGCAGGCTCGAAAGGTAGGCGGCGATGTCCTCGATCTCCTTTTGCGACAACGGCTTGGCCTGCGCCGCCATCACCGCGTTGCCGCGGCCGAAGGTCGGATGGTCGCCCTGCTGGTAGGCGATCAGAGCCTGCCGCAGGTAGTCCTCGTGCTGGCCGGCGAGCTTCGGATAGCTCGCGTCGATCGGCGTCGCGAAGTTGGCGCCGTGGCATGACGCGCACGCGTACTTCTTCGTGACGAGTTCCTTGCCGGCGTCGGCGTTGCCGCGGGCGTGCGCTGCGCCGCCGGAAAACAACGACGACAGGGCGACGGACACGGCGACGAGGCCGAGCGAGGTCTTGCGAATGGAGTGGGTCATAAGAAGTAAGTCAGCGACCTGCCTCAGTGCTGCGATGAAAAGTAGGCCGCCAGATCCGCGATGTCCTGGTCCGACAGCGAACGCGCCGTCGCCATCATGCTCGGGAAGCGTCGCTCGCCCTTGCGGTACTCCTTGAGCGCCGCCTCGATGTACTGGGCGTTCTGGCCGCCGATCATCGGCACGCTGTAGACCACCGGAAAGTCGGCCTTGTATCCGGGTATGGAATGGCATCCGAGGCAGGTCGCGGACTTGGTGAAGCCGCGCCGCGCGTCGCCGGCCGGGTCGCCGGACGCCGGGGACGCCGTCGTCTGCGGATCGTTGGGCTTCGATACGTTGGCCTCGGGTGTCTGCGCGTCGACCGACGGAGCGATCAGGCCCGTGAGGAGCGCGAGGCTGGTGGCCACGAGACAGGCCCGGGTCGAGGGCTTGCGGGACGGCGGCTGAACGTTCATCGGCGAAGAGATAAGGTGGAGAAGACGGGGCGATCGGTGAGGGCGCGACTCGCCGGCGACGGGCCCGACGCGGGCCCTGCGAGCGGCGCGTATTGTAGCCGAGCAGGACACCGACTCCAATCGAAAGCGTAGGCGCCGTGCGTCGCTTCGTCGCGTGCGACGAGGCTCTATACTCGTTCGGACGCGCTCTGCGACTCACCGTGCGTAATCCGTTCGCGTCATCCCTTC
>CAZZWS010000264.1:0-5043 GCA_964657795.1 Beijerinckiaceae bacterium | reverse complement strand
AGGATGAACAGGCCGACCACCTTGCGGCGGCGGATGCCGAGCGCCATCAGCGTACCGATCTCGCCGGTCCGTTCGAGCACGTTCATCACCAGCATGTTGGACACGCCGAGCACGATGATGACCGCGACCATCACGCGCATGACGCCGAGCTGGCCAGACATGTACGTGACCGTCTTGGTGTACGCGTCGGCGAGATCGACCCAGCGGACGACGCTGAAGTGCAGCGGCTCGACGAGCGCGCGAATGCGGTCCGCGGTCGCGTCGACCTGACGTTCGTCGTCCAGCGACACGACCCATGCATGCGCGCCCTTCGTCTTCATCAGCTTGCGGGCGGTCGCGAGCGAGGTGCGGATGGCGACTTCGTCGAACGCGCGGACCTGCGTCGAGAAGATGCCGCGCACCGTCGCTTCGACCGCGCTGACGCTGCCGCTCGCGGTGTTGAGCAGCATGACCACGCGGTCGCCGACCTTGACGCCGAGGTTGGCCGCGAGACCCTGGCCGACGATGACTTCATCGGCGCCGCCGTCGACGAGGTTGGAGCCGGACAGGAACGTGAGGTTGCGGCTGACGACCGCTTCCTTGCCGGGCTCGACGCCGATGCCGACGAACGACAGCGTGCCTTCGTCGTGACTGATCAGGCCGTTGAAGTTGAGTCGTTCGCCGACCGCCGCGACATGCGGCATCGATTCGATGGTCGCGACCGCGGGCGGCTTGCTCGGCAACAGATAGGCGTACGGATCGGCGAGGCCGCGATCGAAGTAGCCGGGCTTCGTGACCTGGATGTGGCCGAGGCCGGTCTCGATGGTCGCGACCCGCAGGTCGAGGAAGATCTGCTGGATGAAGCCGGCGGCGACGATCAGTACAATGGTCGAGAACGCGATCGCAGCCAGCGTGACCAGCGAACGCACGCGGTGGCGGAACAGGTTGCGAAGGGCCAGCCGGTTCATCGTCCGTGCCAAGCCGGCAAGGCCTGATCGATGTCCCCGGGTCGACGGATCTTCGTGACGGACCCAGCAGACCGATCGAAAGCGAAGAGGAGTATCAGGTGCCGCTCGAAGCCTCGCCCGACGTCGCTGTCCCGACGACTTCGCCGGGCGCGTATCGACCGACCTCCGCCGAGGTTGTTCGGCTGCTCGAAGCGGCCGTCAAGGCGCCGTCGGCCGACAACCAGCATCACTTCCGCTTCGTCGTCCGCGACGACGGCGTCGACATGCGCGCGGACGAATTCTTCATCGACTGCGACGAGCCGCATCGTCGCCTGCTGACCCTGCTCGCGTTCGGCGCCGCCGCCGAAAACCTCCGCCTCGCGCTCACGCAGCAGGGCTACGCGTTCGAGCCGCGCTGGTTTCCCGACGATGGCGACCGCGCGTGCCTGTTGCGCATCCGCTGGTCGCAGCTGCGGGCAGGCGCGACCGCGGATCCGCTGGCCAAGCGGATCGCGTCCCGGCATACCAACCGTCGCCTGTTCAGGCGGACGCGGCCTTCCGCCGAGGCGCTGCTCGCGGTGGCCGCCGCCGCCGACATCGACGACGTGACGCTGCACTGGTTCGACGGCCCGCCGCGGCGGCAGGGGGTGCTCCGACTGATGCGCTTCGCGGAAAGCACGCGCTTCGCGAGTCCGTCGCTGCATGCGGAGTTGTTCGAGTCGGTGGACTTCACGGCGGGATGGCGGGGAACGACGGCGGAGCATCTCGCACCCGCGACGCTCGAGGTCGAACCGTTGATGCGGCCTGCCTTCGCGATGCTGCGTCACCCGAAAGTCATGCGGCTCGCCCGCCTCGGCGGCGCGCACCATCTGCTCGGATTGCGAGCGGGCTACCTGCCCGCTGCGACTGCGCCGCACCTCGGCGCGTTGAGCTCGACATTGCCGGCGGACGATGCGGCCCTCGCGGTCGGCCGTGCCTTCCAGCGGCTGTGGCTCGCTGCCGATGCCGAAGGCCTCGCGTTGCAGCCGATGGTCGCGTCGGCCATCCTGGCGTGGCAACGACCCGGCGACGACCCTGCGCGCATCAAGCTTCATGGGCATCTTCGACAGGGCTGGCAAGGTCTGGTGGGCACCACGCTTCCACTCATCGTTTTTCGCCTCGGACTGGCACGCGCACCGACGGCGATCGCCGGTCGCAAGCCTGTGGAACAGTACGTGGTCGCCCATTGACGACGTTCGACCGGCAGCGGGCCGGGTGATGACCGCTAGCGGAACGGATCGCTCGTCAGCCCGTTGAGCCTGAAGAAGAGACGCATCTCGTCGAGGTCGGCACGGTAACGACGCGGCAATGCGCGGCGCATCGCCTTCAACCGCTCGCGCAGTGCCGGGTCGAGACCCCGGGCCCGAGTACGGATCGACGTCAGCATCGGCACGAGGAAGGTCGAATAGACCGTCACGTGCTGCGGCAGGCGCACCCGCGCCGCCGTCTGGAAGTCGCTGAGTTCGAACGCGGCGCGCAGCGACCGTTCGTAATCGAGCGTGAAGATGTGCGGCTGCGCATCCGCATTCATGTAGGCGAAGAAGATCACCGAGTGCAGCGACTTCAATCGCGTGAAGTCGGTCAGGTAGACGGCGCCATCCGGCTTCAGCAAACGCGTGATCTCGTCGAAGCACGCGTCGAGATGCTGCGTCGTCGGCAAGTGATGGAGCGCCATCGTGCTGATCACCGCGTCGGCGCTTCCGTCCGGCAGGTCGACCTTCGTGATGTCGCCGTGGACGAAACGGAGGTTCGTCAGCCCGAGAGAATCGGCATGCCGGCGCGCGCTTTCGAGCATCGTCGCCGAGAGGTCGACGCCGCAGAACTGGATGCCGGGGTTGAGTTGTGCCACCTGCGCGAGTTGGGTCGCCGGGCCACAGGCCAGATCGACCACCGTCCTGCTGCCCTGGATCACGTCGGAGATGTGCGCGGTGTGGAACAGATACGACGCGGACATCACGCCATCGATCCGGCCGGCATGCGCATAGGAGCGGACCTGCTCATCGCTTTCCATCACGAGATCCGGCTCCGGTTCTCTCGGCAGGCTGCGCTTCGAAAGCGTCTCGCGGACAAGCGTGGGGAAGAGGCTCAAGCGCGGCATGGCGACGGGCGTTGGAATCGCAGCGGGATCGGAACCCCGAATGTTACGTGCGATTCCATCCGTCGAAGCCATGAAAAAAGGGGCCGAACGGCCCCTTCTCTCTTGCTTCCGCCCGCGACGACCGATCGTCGCGGGTTTCAGTCGATTCAGCTCTTGCGACGACGTGCTGCGACGCCCATGCCGACCAGCGCGATACCGAACAGGGCGACCGTGCTTGGCTCAGGAACGTTGGTGAAGTTGGCGACACCGCCCGTGTTGTTCACGGCACCGTAAATACCCGATTGCGTGAACGAACCCGGCGTATTGTTGAACGCGTCCAGGATGAACGTGTAGAACGGGTTCGGGTCCGTGAAGTAAGCCGAGTTGTACAGGAACGTCTCTTGCGAATTCAGGCTCACTCCCGTACCGCCGATGATCGCGGCCGTACCGTTGATCAGCGTGCCCGAAGCGATCACCAGATCACCCACACCAGCCGTGACGGTACCGCCCGAACCCGTTGCGGCAACCGGCGCATTGAAAACCGCTGCGCCAGTCGTGCCCTGCACGTGTTGGTCGATATGCAACTGGAACGACAAGGTGTCGAGCGCATAGTTGTTGACGTTACCGGTCGAACCGATGAAATGGTCGGTCAGGGTGAACGTGAAATACAGCTCGTAGCCGTCACCGTTCGGGTAGCCGGGGAAAGGCGAAATGAAGGGGGGCGAGTTGCCGCCGAGCAGGAAGCCGAGGACCTGGATGTAACCCGTCGCGCTGGCCGTTGCGAAGTTGTTGCCGAACGTGATCAGTTCCGACGAGCTCAACACGAGCTGGTCAGCACGGACGCTCGTCGGCGCCGTCTTCGAGCCGGTGCCCTTCGGATCGAACGAGAATGCCGGCAGAGCGTTCGCGCTGGCGGCAGCCCCGAGAGTGGCGACCGTCACGGCTGCCAAGAGAAGTTTCTTAAAGGTGGTTTTCATACAATCTCCGGAGAGCAGGTTAGGTTTGGACCCTTCTCTATAAGCATTCGGCGTGCCAGATTTATTTTTGCTTGTTTTTCAATCACTTGAAATTCAAAGCGGCCTGTGGCGCCCATGGCCTGTAAAGAATCTCGACGGCGCTTCCCGGCAGCCTCCGAGTGATTCAGCGGTGGGCCGTGCTGGGCTCGAACCAGCGACCAAAGAATTATGAGTTCTCTGCTCTGACCAACTGAGCTAACGGCCCGCAGGGAGAATTTTCGCCGATGCGGCGAACGATTGGGTCGCGGCCCGCGCCGGGACGACAAATAAAAAGCGCACGGGCGTGCGCTTTTCTTCCCGATCAAGCGCTTGCGCGCTCAACTTCCTTCGAGGAACGACTTCAGCTTGTCGCTGCGGCTCGGGTGCCGCAGCTTCCGCAACGCCTTCGCCTCGATCTGACGGATGCGCTCGCGTGTCACGTCGAACTGCTTGCCGACCTCTTCGAGCGTGTGGTCGGTGCTCATCTCGATGCCGAAACGCATCCGCAGCACCTTGGCTTCGCGCGGCGTCAGGCTGTCGAGCACGTCCTTGGTGACGTCGCGCAAAGACGCGTAGAGCGCCGCGTCGGCCGGGGCCAGCGTGTTCTGGTCCTCGATGAAGTCGCCCAGATGCGAGTCGTCGTCGTCTCCGATCGGCGTCTCCATGGAGATGGGCTCCTTGGAGATCTTCATGATCTTGCGGATCTTGTCCTCGGGCATCTCCATCTTTTCGGCCAGCGTCGCTGGATCGGGCTCGGCGCCGGTCTCCTGAAGGATCTGCCGGCTGATCCGATTCATCTTGTTGATCGTCTCGATCATGTGGACCGGGATGCGGATGGTCCGCGCCTGGTCGGCGATGGAGCGCGTGATGGCCTGCCGGATCCACCACGTGGCGTACGTGGAAAACTTGTAGCCGCGACGGTATTCGAACTTGTCCACCGCCTTCATCAGCCCGATGTTGCCTTCCTGGATCAGGTCGAGGAACTGCAGGCCGCGGTTGGTGTACT
>CAZZWS010000263.1:0-5050 GCA_964657795.1 Beijerinckiaceae bacterium | reverse complement strand
ACCGGTCGCGCGGCTTCGATCATGGCGATCTGCTCGTCGTGATGCACCGTGACCGTCACGTCGGACCGCATCGCGCGTTCGAGGTCGCCCGCGTCGAAGCAGCCTTCGAGCAGCAGGATCGGCTTTGTCCATCCGCGCTCGCGCAACAGCTCGGCAGCTTTGAGGTCGAGGATCGCGATGCCGTCGGCGTTGGTCAGCGCAGGACTGTCGGTGTCGGCGACGCGCATGAGACCGTGGCCGTAGGCATCGGCCTTCAGCACCGCCCACACACGCGAGGTGGGAGCCGCGCGTTTGACGATGTCGATGTTGGCGGCGATCGCACGACGGGACAGCAGCGCTTCGATGGGTCTGGACACGGGCGAGCGGAGAACGAGTGACGATGGACACGGCACGATGGATGCCGACGAGGACCGGAGAGCGAGCGATCCGGGCCATGATAAAGCGCCATTCACGACGTCGCGTCCGCCGAATGCATCAGCCCGTCGGCACCGGTGGCGACCACCGGTAAACCGATCGATTCATGATATAACCCTGCGCGCAAAGGGGACGTCATGATTCCCGTCGCGGCGCGCCTCGCCACCAGGCGCCAATGCCGCAAGCGCAGAAACGAGATCGCGTATTCGTCGACGACGATAGCGATGCTGATCGAGTTCACGGCACAGTCCCCGGCGACGGCCTGCGACTCGACCAATCTGGAGACGGGCCTCACGGATGAAGCGTGGCTTCTACACCATCATGGCGGCGCAGTTCTTTTCGTCGCTCGCGGACAATGCGCTGCTGATCGCGGCCATCTCGCTGTTGATCGAGATCGATGCACCGGAGTGGATGACTCCGTTGCTCAAATTGTTCTTCGGTCTGTCGTACGTGTTGCTCGCCGCCTTCGTCGGCGCTTTCGCGGACGCGTTGCCCAAGGGGCGCGTGATGTTCATGACCAACAGCGTGAAGGTCCTGGGCTGCCTCGTGATGCTGTTCGGCGCGCACCCGCTGTTCGCGTACGCGATCGTCGGACTCGGGGCCGCCGCGTATTCGCCGGCCAAGTACGGCATCCTCACCGAACTGCTGCCGTCGGAAGACCTCGTCAAGGCCAACGGCTGGATCGAAGGCCTGACGGTCATGTCGATCATCTTCGGCACCGTCCTCGGCGGCCAGCTCGTCGGCGAGAAACTGTCGTCGATGATGCTGTCGATCGACATCCCGTACATCGACACCGGCATCGACACCCCGCCCCAGGCGGCGATCTGCGTCATCGCCTGCATCTACGCCATCGCCGCGCTGATCAACCTGCGCATTCCCGACACCGGGGTGCGCTACGCGCATCAGGAGCGCAATCCGGCGCGGCTCATCACCGACTTCGCGCAGTGCTTCACGACGCTCTGGCGCGACAAGCTCGGCCAGATCTCTCTGGCCGTCACGACGCTGTTCTGGGGCGCCGGCGCGACGTTGCAGTTGCTCGTGCTGCGCTGGGCGGCATCGTCGCTCGGGCTCGACCTGACGCAGGGCGCGACGCTGCAGGCCGTCGTCGCGATCGGCATCGCGGCCGGCGCCGTCATGGCGTCGCGCATCCCGCTCAAGAAGGCGCTGTCCGTCATGCCGTTCGGCGTCGCGATGGGCGTGCTGGTGATGTCGTTGGCGTTCTTCCGGCGCGAGTCGGTCCCGCCGATCATCCTCGAAGGATTCGGGCTCCACGTGCCGTTGTATCTCGTCATCGCCAGTCTGCTGCTAACGATGATCGGGGCGCTGGCGGGCTACTTCGTGGTGCCGATGAACGCACTGCTGCAGTATCGCGGCCACGTGCTGATGAGCGCGGGTCACTCCATCGCGGTCCAGAACTTCAACGAGAACCTGTCCGTCATGATGATGCTCTGCATCTATGCGGTGCTGGTTCGTTACGACCTGTCGGTGCAGACCATCATCATGCTGTTCGCCGTCTTCGTCATCGGCTCGATGCTGCTCGTGATGCGTCGCCATCGCCATAACCTGCGGCGGCTCGAGCGCGATCCGCTGACCCTGATCCACGACGTCCGCCATTGACGGCGGGGCCGCCGAGGCCCGCTCAGACCCGGGCCGCGACCGAGCGCGCCACGCAGAGATCGGCCCAGGCTTCGGCCTTGAGATGCGGCGCGACGAGCAGTCGTGACGGGTGATGCGTCGCGACGGCCGGCACGGTCCGCTGATTCGACAGAACGGTCCGTTCCTCACCCCGCGTGCCGGCGAGCGAACCCGACAGGGCGCGCGTGGCCGCGTCTCCGACCGCCAGCAGCAGACGCGGCGACATCAGAGCGACCTGCCGATCGAGGTAGGGCCTGCAGGTCTCGATCTCGATCGGCAGCGGCTCGCGGTCTCCGGGTGGCCGGCACTTCACGGCCGTCGTCACGAAGGCGTTCCGCTCCCGCGACAGGTCCACCGCCGCCAGCATCGCGTCGAGCAATCGTCCTGGCTGACCGCTCGCCGGGACGCCGGCGATGTCGTCGTCGCGCGTCGGCGCGGCCGCCACGACCAGCCATTGCGGCCGATCCGCGCCCTCGCCGAATACCGCGTGCGTCCGCGTGGCGCACAGCGCGCACGCAACACAGGTCTTCACCGCTTCGGCGAGTTCGTCGAGGTCCATCGTGGCGATGGATGCGGCGCGGTCGCCAGCGGGCCGATCGGCCACGCCGCTCGGCGCTCGCGATACCCACAGGGGACCGAGACCCATCGCATCGACCACGCGTCGACGCCGTTCCAGCGTCGTCGTGCTCACAACTGCAGCCGCATCACGATGGCGTCCTCACGGGTCTGCTGATCGTCGGCGCTGACCGGGTAGTAACGACGCCGCAACCCGTGTTCGCGAAACCCGAAGCGCCGGTAGATGCCGAGCGCCCGCGTGTTGGACGGCCTGACTTCGAGGATCACCGCCCCCGCCTTGTGGTCGCGGGCGAGTGCCGCGGCCCGTTGCAGCAGGAACAACCCATGGCCGCGTCCCTGCCAGGCGGTGGCCACGCTGACGTTGAGCAGATGCGCCTCGTCGACCGCCGCCATCAACACGAAGTATCCGATCAACGGTGCGGCGTGGATCGACACGCGTGCGTCGGCCCGCAGCGTCCAGGCGCAGTAGCCGGCGTTCAGCGAGTCGACGAAATTGCCGCCGGTCCACGGCGCGGCGTAGATGCTCTGTTCGATCATCGCCACCTCGGCCACGTCGGACAGGTTCATCGGCACGAAGGAAGGCTCGCCCGCGTCTCCGCTCACCCGGCTCGCGCGTGCATCGACCGGCCGCGCACTCATGCGTCGACCGCAAACGCCGCGGCCTGCTTGCGCGCCAGGCGCTCGAGCGTCGTCTGCGCGACCTCGTTGCGCACGTAGACGGGACGCGCCTGTTCGGGCGACACGAGCTTTCCGTCACGCCACGCCTGCAGGCCGAGCGCGGCGACGTCCGCGGCATCGGCGGCGGCGCGGCTCACGACCCGTGTCGCGATGCCCTCCATCGCAGCGCCGTGCACGTCCCACGCGTTGCCGCAGCCGAGGTCCACGCGCGCGGCCATGCCGAGCTCTTGGAGCGCGGCTCGCAAGCGGATCGGCGTGCCGAGCGCTGGCCCCGCGAGGCGGTTCGACGATCGCCCGTCGACCGCGAACAATGACCAATACACCTCGCCCATCCGCGCATCGTGTGCGACCAGCAAGGTCGAGGGGCCATCGCTCTCGCTTGAGAGAGCCGAGTATGCGATGGCGTCCAGCGTCCCGATCGCCGCCACACCGAGATCGGCGCCGTACGCGAGCCCCTGCGCCGCCGCGCAAGCGACCCGCAAGCCGGTGAACGACCCCGGCCCGGCGCCGAACGCGAGCACGTCGCAATCGGCAAGGCGCAGCCCCGCATCGCCGAGGACCGCGTCGATCATCCCCAACAGATGCGACGAATGCGCGTTGCCGACTTCCGCCCGGCGCACGTGCGACGCGTCGCCGCGCAGCAGCGCGGCCGAACACCAGCGACCCGAAGTGTCGATGCCGAGGACGACTGGTGTCATGCGTGGAATGGAGAAATGGCGGATGAGACGACCGACGAAGGCTTCAGTTTAGAGGATCAGGCAGGAGCCGGCGTGGGTCGAAGCCTCGTTGACGAGTCCGCCACGACACGGGTGGGCAATTTTGATGAAGCGACGATTTGTCATCGGAGCCCGCACGTCATTGCGGCCGTGCACCGCCGTGCTAACTTCGTCGCTCGGTCGGCGACCGTCGCGGAGTCGCCGCGACGAACGCGAGTTCCAGGTCGACAACCTGTCGCAGAGCCCCTTCCGTGCCTTCGCGATGACGCTGGCGCCGAGCTTTGCGATCCGCACGGCCTTCGATGTCGGATGTTCATTCAATGCTCTCCGCGGTGATCGTCGAGGTCGAGCGAAACGAGATCCAGGTAGACCCGCGGGCGCTCGATCACATGCACGACACTCCGGACGACGATCTGTTTTCGCGTCACGACGCGTCCCGAGCCGACGAGGCCGGCGACGACGGTGTGATCGGCGACACGTTCGACGACGTCGCCACGCGGCTCGCGGCGTCGATCGCGGACTTCGATCCCGCGCACAAGCCGGAGGTCGACGACCTGACGACCGTCGTCATGCGGTGGCACGACAGTGCAGCGCTGGACGAACGACGCTGCCGGCTGCTGGCCGACGCGTGCGTCTACTATCAGCGCATCGGCTTCAGCTTCGACGGCATTCCGCGTGGCACGGCGGCCTGCGCCATCGCGGCCGAACGCGGCTTCGCGAACCTCGAAGGCCGCGCGTGCCATGTTCTCGGCGGCGTGTACATCGACAGCGCCAACTTCGAGGGCGCCTGCAGGTCCCTCGAGCGATCCCTCGTGCTCGCGCGCGCGAGCGGCGATCCTTTCTTGGAATGCGTGGCCTGCTCGACGACCGCCCTGCTCTTCAAGGAGATGGGGTGCCACGTCGACGCGATGGCGATGATCGACAAGTCGCTCGGCTTCGATATCGATACGCCGCAGGGCGAGCACCTGCGCTTCGTCAACGCGACCCACGGACTGTTCAGTGCGCATCGCCTGCGCGACGAAGAGGCGGCC
>CAZZWS010000262.1:0-5106 GCA_964657795.1 Beijerinckiaceae bacterium | reverse complement strand
AGATCGCGCCACCTCGCATCACTCCACCGTCCGAACCGAGCCTCATGTCGACCCCAGCAGAACCCGTCCCGGCCGCGCCACCCGTCGACAAGCCGCATGTCGACCCCGTCTGCGGCATGCGCGCCGCGACCAACCCGGAGAAGTCGTTCACGCAACACGACACCACCTGGTACTTCTGCTCGATGGGCTGCCGCGACAAGTTCGCCCGCGATCCCGCGCACTACCTCGCGCATCCGCCCGCGCCGCGCGCGACCATGCCCGCACCGGTCATCGTGCCGGCCGGCGTCAAGCCCGAATACGTCTGTCCGATGGACCCGGAGGTCGTCCAGGATCACCCCGGCGCCTGTCCCCTGTGCGGCATGGCCCTCGAACCGCGCATGCCGGTCGCCGGCGACACGGCCAACCCGGAGCTCGTCGACATGACGCGACGGCTGGTCGTCGCCGCCCTGTTGACGGTGCCGCTGTGGATCGTCGCGATGGTCCCGATGATCGCGGGTTCGATGGCTGCGGGTTCGATGGACGCTCCCTGGATGCCGTGGCTCGAAGCGGCGCTCGCGACGCCCGTCGTGCTGTACGCCGGCTGGCCGTTCCTGCAGCGCGCGTGGCGTTCGTACCGCACCGGCAAGCTCAACATGTTCAGCCTGATCGGACTCGGCGTCGTCGTGTCGTGGGCGTTCAGCGTCATCGCCTTGCTGTTCCCCGACGTGCTGCCCGCGGCCTTCCGCGAGCACGGCCATCTGCCGCTGTATTTCGAAGCCGCGGCCGGCATCGTCACGCTGGCGCTGGTCGGCCAGGTGCTGGAACTGCGAGCGCGCGCGAAGACCGGCGACGCGATGCGCGCGCTGCTGGCCCTCGCTCCGGCCACGGCGAGGCGCATCGATGCCGCGGGCCAGGACATCGAAGTGCCGCTGGCCGAGGTCGTCGCGGGGGATCGGCTGCGCGTGCGGCCCGGCGACAAGGTGCCGGTGGACGGCGTGATCGAGTCGGGGTCGAGTGCGCTCGACGAAGCGTTGGTGACCGGCGAGTCGCTGGCGGTCGAGAAAGGCGTCGGCCAGCGCGTCATCGCGGGTTCGCTGAACGGTTCCGGCAGCTTCGTGATGCGCGCCGAGAAGGTCGGCGCCGACACGCTGCTGGCGCGCATCGCGACGCTGGTCGCCGAAGCCGGCCGGTCGCGTGCGCCGATCCAGAAGCTCGCGGACCGGGTCGCCGGCTGGTTCGTGCCGCTGGTGCTGGTCGCCGCGGTCGTGGCGGCCATCGCGTGGCTCGCGCTCGGCCCAGCGCCGGTCTGGCCGCATGCGCTCGTCGCGGCCATCTCGGTGCTGATCGTCGCCTGCCCGTGCGCCCTGGGCCTCGCGACGCCGATCTCCGTAACGGTCGCGATCGGCCGCGGCGCCCGCGACGGCATCCTCATCAAGGACGCCGACGCGCTCGAACGGATGGCCGCGATCGACACGATGGTGGTCGACAAGACCGGGACGCTGACCGAAGGACGGGCGCGGGTGTCGCGGATCGTGATGGCGCCGGAGATCGGCGACCTGACCGAAGACGCGCTGCTGCGGCTCGTCGCCAGTCTCGAACGCGGCAGCGCGCATCCGCTGGCGGCGGCGATCATTACGGCGGCAAGTGAGCGCATGCTCACGCTGGGCGACGCGAACAGCATGGCGTCGGTCGCGGGCTTCGGCGTCAAGGGACGGGTCGATGGTCGTCTCGTCCTCGCCGGCAACGCGGCTTTCCTCGAACGCGAAGGCGTCGTGTACGAGACGCTCGCGGGACCGGCCGACGCGCTCCGGCGCGACGGCGACAGCGCGTTGCTGGTCGCGGTCGACGGCCGTGCGGCAGCCGCGATCGGCGTCGCCGACCCCATCAAGCCATCGGCGCGCGCTGCTCTCGCGAGCCTCATGAGCGACGACATCGACGTCGTCATGCTGACCGGCGACCACGACACCACCGCCGCCGCGATCGCACGGCAGCTCGGCATCGTCCGCTACGCCGCGGGCCTCGATCCGCTCGGCAAGCAGGCCTGGGTGCAACGCCTGCGCGACGAGGGCCGCAAGGTGGCGATGGCCGGCGACGGCGTCAACGACGCCCCGGCGCTGGCCACGGCCGACGTCGGCATCGCGATGGGCGGCGGCACGGACATCGCGATGGAGAGCGCGCGCGTGGTGCTGCTCAACGGCGACCTAGCGGGGCTCGTGAGGGCCCGTCGCCTCGCGCGGCTCGCACTCGCCAATATCCGCCAGAACCTCGGCTTCGCGTTCGTCTACAACGCGGTCGGCGTCCCGCTCGCGGCCGGCATCCTGTACCCGGTTCTGGGCATCGTCTTCGGCCCGACCGTCGCGGCGGCGGCGATGAGCCTGAGTTCGTTCTCGGTCATCGTCAACGCGCTGCGGTTGCGGAACGTGAAGTTGTGAAGAATGATGCGCCGCAGACAAAAACGCCTCGGACGAGCCGAGGCGTTTTCGACGACCGCGATGAGGCCGCTTACCAGATCGTCACGCGCTGATCCGGCGCGAGATACATCCCGTCGCCGGGCTTGACGCCGTAGGCCTCGTAGAACCCCGGCTGGTTGCGCAGCGTGCCGTTGGCGCGGAATTCGCCGGGCGAATGCGGGTCGGACTTGACGAGGCGGATCGCCTGCGGCTCGCGGATCTTGTTGCGCCAGACCGTCGCGAAGCCGCGGTAGAAGCGCTGTTCCCCGGTCGCGCCGTCGACGACCGGCGCCGGCTGGCCGTGCAGCGAAATCTTGTAAGCCTTGAACGCGATCGCGATACCGGAGTTGTCGGCGATGTTCTCGCCCAGCGTCAACGCGCCGTTGACGTGGTAGCCGGGCACCGGTTCGAACTGGTCGTACTGTGCGATCAACGCCTTGGTCTTGGCATTGAAGCGCGCGCGATCGTCGGCGGTCCACCAGTCGCGCAGGCGTCCGTCCCCGTCCGACTGGCTGCCGCTGTCGTCGAAGCCGTGGCTGATCTCGTGGCCGATGACGGCGCCGATGGCACCGTAGTTGGTCGCGTCGTCGGCTTTCGGATCGAAGAACGGCGGCTGCAGGATCGCGGCCGGGAACACGATCTCGTTGCGCCGGCTGTTGTAGTACGCGTTGACCGTCTGCGGCGTCATGCCCCACTCGGTCTTGTCGATCGGCTTGCCGAGCTTGGCGAGGTTGCGGTCGTACTCGAAGCGGCGCGCGCGCATCACGTTGCCGAGCAGGTCGTCCTCGCGCACCGACAGCGCCGTGTAGTCGCGCCACTTCGTCGGATACGCGATCTTGGGATCGAAGCTGGCGAGCTTGGCCTGCGCTTCCTTCTTGGTGTCGGCGCCCATCCAGTCGAGGCCGTCGATGCTCTGCTTGTACGCGGCCAGGATGTTGCGGACCATCTCGTCCATCCGGGCCTTGTACTCGGGTGGGAAGTAGCGCGCGACATACAGCTTGCCGAGGCCCTGACCCATCGAGCTCTCGACCACGCCGACACCCCGCTTCCAGCGCGGCAACTGGACCGGCGTGCCGCTCAGCACGCCCCCTTCGAACGCGAAGTTCTCATCCGCGAACGGCTTCGACAGATAGGGCGACGCCGACGCGATGACGTGATACTTGAAGTACGCCTTCCACGCGGTCAGCGGCATCGCTTCGACCGTTTCGCCGAAGCCCTTCAGATAGCTCGGCTGCGCGACGACCACCGCTGTGGTCTTGCCGGCCATGCGCGACGCGGACAGCCAGGGCTTCCACACGTAGCCCGGCGTCAACCCGTCGAGGCCGGACAGCGCGACCTTGTTGTAGGTCTTGACCGGATCGCGGTTCTCGACCCGCGTCCATTGCGCACGGGCGAGGCGTGTCTCGAGTTCGAGGACCTGCGCGGCGTCGGCATCGGCGTCGGCGTCGCCCGCGAGGGACAGCAGCTTGGCCACGTGCAGCAAGTACTTGTCGCGCGTGTCCTTGAGCTTCGCGTCGTCGTCTTTCAGGTAGTAGTCGCGATCGGGCAGACCGAGACCGCTCTGATAGATCAGCGGGATGTAATGCTGGGGATCGCGCGCGTCCTGGCCGACGACGGCGACATAGGGCGTCGTGATGCCGACCTCGTTGAACTGCGCGATCACCATCGGCAGGTCGCGCTTGGACTTCATCGCGTCGATGGCGCGCATCTGCGGGACGATCGGCTTCGCGCCCAGCTTCTCCAGACGATCCTCGTCCATGAAGCTCTCGTAGAGGGCCGCGATCTTGCGCTGATCGGGCGTGGCCTTCGATGCCTTGCCCTTGGCGGCGCTGGCCGCTTCGGCATCGTCGATCAGCGTCTTCGAAGCCGTCGTCGCCTCGTCGCGCAGTTGGAGGAACGCGCCCCATGATGATCGGTCGGCCGGGATCTCGTTGCTCGCCAGCCAGGCGCCGTTGACGGCCTGGTACATGTCGTTCTGCGGCGTCGGCGCAGCCGACTTGGCCGCCGCGGCTGCGCTGGCCGCGATCTGCGCATCGGTCTGCCTGGCGTTCTGGTCCGCGCAGGCCGCGAGCCCGCAAAGCGCCGCGATCATCGCAGCGCTCTTCAGGGAGCGGCGCAACGGCTGAGGGGATGTTTCGATCATCGGGAATCCTTGTGATGGAAAGGCACGAGCGCCGCCTGACGGGTGAATCGGCATCGCGTCCCGCGCGACGGGGCCCGCGGTCGGTTCGAAGCCGGGGCGGACGGCGAAATATAACAATCTCGACGCGCCACGAAGCGTCCGTTCGATCGGTTAAGGTGACGCGATGACCCTGTCCGGCCCGAACCGACCTCGTGGGGACCCACCCACCATGTGGAGACTGCCGGCGAAGCCCTTCGTGCTCGCGGTCGTCGTCGCAACCGTCGCCGTCGCAATCGTCGTCGCCTTCCTGGCAGCGCTGCCGTCCGGGCTCGCTGGCGCGAATGCCGCGCCCGCGCGCGAAGTCCGCGTCGGCTCCAAGCGCTTCACCGAGTCGTACGTGCTCGGCGAGATCGTCGAGCAGACGCTGCTCGCCCGCGGCATCGCCGCGGTCCACAAGGCCGGTCTCGGCAACACGGGCATCCTCGTCGCGGCGCTCGAAGCCGGCGACATCGACGTCTATCCGGAGTACACCGGAACGATCGTGCGGGAGATCCT
>CAZZWS010000261.1:0-5136 GCA_964657795.1 Beijerinckiaceae bacterium | reverse complement strand
TCGTGGACACCTCCCATCAAAAGGATCGGATGTCCGCGAAACCGAGTCAACTTCAACTCCAACATACGTCTTTCCTCCTCCTTGGTCACCTTCTTTGCGGTTCAAGAAAGTAACAGCCCCCCCGCGGCGGAACATACGCCTCCGCACCTCATAGCGCCCGGATCACACTGCGGTCTGAAAACTACCCACCTCGGCGAACGGGAATACAACGCAATGAGCGCTTGTCTCATACCCGCGTGCCTGCCCCGTCGCTAAGTTAACGCGACGAATCCGGCAGGGTCTTCCGCGATGCAGGCTGCGAGCCGCGTCGTCAGGCGGCAGGATCGCGCCTCCGATCCAAAAGACCCGTCCCCATGTGGATCGTCCGCCTCGCCCTCCGCCGTCCGTACACCTTCGCCGTGATGGCCTTGCTGATGCTCGTCCTCGGCATCGGCTCCATCATCGCGATGCGAAAGGACATCTTCCCGTTCATCGACATCCCCGTCGTGAGCGTGGTGTGGAGCTACACCGGCATGCCGCCGCAGGAGATGGCGGACCGCATCGTCACCATCGACGAGCGCGCCATGACGACGACCGTCAACGACATCGAGCACATGGAGTCGACGTCGTACCCGGGAATCTCCGTCATCAAGGTCTATCTGCAGCCGGGCTCGAAGGTCGAGACGGCCATCGCCGAGATCACGGCGCTGTCGCAGACCATTCTGCGACCGCTGCCACCCGGCATCTTCGCGCCCAACATCCTGCAGTACGACGCGTCGAGCGTGCCGATCATCCAGCTCGCGATCAAGAGCGACACGCTTTCGCAACAGGAGCTCTACGACCAGGGGCAGAACTTCATCCGGACGCAGCTCGCGACGATCCAGGGCGCGTCGATCCAGTTGCCGCTCGGCGGGGCGACGCCGCAGGTCATGGTCGATCTCGATCCGGCGTCGCTCTACGCGCGCGGCCTGTCGGCCACCGACGTCTCCAATGCGCTGGCCGCACAGAACCTCATCGTGCCGGCCGGCACGGCCAAGATCGGCACGCGCGAATACCAGGTGCAACTCAACAGCAGCCCGCTCAAGGTGGAGGGCTTGAACGCACTGCCGATCAAGCTCAGCAACGGGTCGCTGGTCTACATGCGCGACGTGGCCCAGGTCAAGCTCGGGCACGCGGTGCAGACCAACATCGTGCGGCAGGACGGCAAGCACGGCGTGCTGCTGACCATCGTGAAGCACGGCGAGACGTCGACGCTCGACATCGTCAGCGACATCAAGAAGAAGCTCGCGACCATCGGCGCCGACATGCCGAAGGGCCTGCACGTCGAGCAACTGTTCGACCAGTCGGTCTTCGTGCGCGCCGCAATCAACGGCGTGCTGCGCGAAGGCGCCATCGCAGCGCTGCTGACCGGCCTGATGATCCTGCTGTTCCTCGGTAGTTGGCGCAGTACGCTGATCGTCTTCGTCACGATTCCGCTGTCCATCCTGACGTCGCTCGGCGTTCTCGCGCTGCTCGGGCAGACCATCAACATCATGACGCTCGGTGGCCTGTCGCTCGCGGTCGGCGTGCTGGTCGACGATGCGACGGTCGAGGTCGAGAACACCTATCGCAATCTCGACCATAAGAAACCGCTGACCCGCGCCATCCTCGACGGAGCGCAGCAGATCGCGGTGCCGGCGCTGGTGTCGACGCTGTCGATCTGCATCGTGTTCGTACCGGTTCTGCTGCTGACCGGCGTGGCCAAGTACCTGTTCACTCCGTTGGCCGGCGCCGTGGTCTTCGCGATGGCGACGTCCTACCTGCTGAGCCGCACGATCATCCCGACGATGATCCGTTTCCTGTTGCCGAAGGAGCTCGAGCAGAAGGAAAACGCGGACAGGCAGAGCGATCGGTCGAGCCGGCCACGCGGTCGTGGCGCCCGGATCGTGGCGTTCTTCAGCGGCATCCACGAAAGGTTCGAGAAGCGCTTCGAGGCCATGCGTGAACGTTACAAGGGCGCTCTCGCATGGGCTCTCGATCATCGGGGCTGGGTCCTGATCCCTTTCCTGATCTTCGTGCTGCTGTCGTCCGCGCTCGTTCCGTTCATCGGTCGCGACTTCTTTCCGTACGTCGATTCGGGGCAGTTGCGGCTGCACGTGCGCGCGCCAGCGGGCCTGCGCATCGAGGAGACCGAACAGGTTTTCGCGGCGATCGAGAAGGAGATCCGCACGCGCATCCCGCCGAGCGAGCTGCAGACCATCCTCGACGACATCGGCCTGCCGACCGGGAGCCTCAACCTCGCGACCGGAGACATCGCGACGCTGGGCTCCTCGGACGGCGAGATCCTGATCTCGCTGAAGCCGGACCACCAGCCGTCGCAGGACTACGAACGCGACCTGCGCCGGGACCTCGCCGAACATTTCCCGGACGAGACCTTCTTCTTCCAGGCCGCCAACATCACGAACCAGATCCTCAACTTCGGTCTGCCGGCCCCGATCGACGTGCAGGTCACGGGCCGCGAGAAGGAGAAGAATCTCGAGGTCGCCCGCAGGATGCTGGACGAGATCCGTCGCATCCCGGGCGCCGTCGACGTGCACCTCGGCCAGGAGACCGACACGCCGACGATGGGCGTCGACGTCGATCGCGACAAGGCGCAGATGGCGGGCCTGACCCAGAAGGACGTCGCCAACAGCGTGCTGATCTCGCTGGCTTCGACGAGTCAGGTCGCGCCGACGCAATGGCTCGACCAGGAAAACGGCGTCAGCTACCAGATCGCGGTACAGACCCCGCAGATCCGGATCGACTCGCTCGACGCGCTGCGGCGCACGCCGATCACGGCCTCCGGCAACAGTGGAAACACCAGCGCGGCGCCGCAGCTTCTCGGCAACCTCGCGACGATGAAACGGACCACATCGACCGCTGCGGTGTCGCATTACAACGTGCAGCCGGTGTACGACATCTACGCCAGCACCGACCGGCGCGATCTCGGCGGCGTCGCGTCGGAGATCGACAAGATCGTCGCGCGCTACAAGGACCAGGTGCCGAAGGGCACGATGATCACGACGCGCGGCCAGGTCGACACGATGAACAAGTCGTTCCTGCGCCTGGAGCTCGGCCTCGTCTTCGCGATCCTCTTCGTCTACCTGCTGATCGTCGTCAACTTCCAGTCGTGGATGGACCCGCTGATCATGCTGGCCGCGGTACCGGGCGCGTTGTCGGGCGTGCTGTGGATGCTGTTCCTGACGATGACGACGTTCAGCGTGCCGTCGCTGATGGGTTCGATCATGGCGATCGGCGTGGCCACGTCCAACACGATCCTGATGATCGTGTTCGCGGAAGACGAGAGGCGGCCGAAGAAGGACGAAACGGGTGAGGACGAGGCCAGGCACGAAGGTGAGGGCGCCGACGCAAGGAAGGAAGCGCCCAGGCCAGCCAAGGAAGAAGGCAAGCCCGAACTCAAGTCCGCGCGCGATGCGGCGCTCGCCGCCGGTTACACCCGCATGCGTCCGGTGATCATGACAGCGCTCGCGATGGTGCTGGGCATGCTGCCGATGGCGCTCGGACTCGGCGAGGGCGGGGAGCAGAACGCTCCGCTGGGCCGCGCGGTCATCGGCGGGCTGCTGGTCGCGACCGTCGGCACGCTGTTCATCGTGCCGGTGCTCTACGCCTGGCTGCGCAAGGAACCCCCGCGCGACCGCGATCGCGAAGTCGAGGACGAATATCACCAGGCTGAAGAGCGGCAGCCCGACGGTACACAGGCGGCATGACATGACCGAAGAGACTCTCGCACTACCGCGGCCCGAGGAAACCAAGCTGCTGCCGGCGCCGGAACAGCCGAAGCTGCTGCCGGCGCCTAAGCCCGGGAGCCGTGACGATGGCGGCGACCGGCGCAAGCGCTTCCGTGTCATCGCCATCGTGGTCGCCGTCATCGTCTTGCTGTTGCTGCTCGGCTGGTTCTTCCATCATCGTCGTGAGAGCGAGGCCAGGCAGGCCAACGAGGACGCGCGCAACCTCATTCCGACGGTCGGCGTCATCGATGTCAGGACGTCGTCGGCGACCAGCGATCTGCGGCTGCCCGGCAGCATCAGCCCGTTGACCGAGGCTTCGCTGTTCGCCCGCGCCTCCGGGTATCTGGCCACGCGCCATGTCGACATCGGCGACGCCGTGCACCGCGGGCAGGTCTTGGCCGAGATCGACTCACCGGATCTCGACCAGCAGGTCGCGATGGCGCGCCAGCAACTCGATTCCACGCGCTCCGCCGTCAACGACGCGAAGGCCCGGGTCGCGTTGTCCCAGGTCAGCTACGACCGGCTGGCCCAACTCATCAAGGACCAGGCGGTCGCGCAGCAGCAGGTGGACCAGGGTCGGCAGGACCTCGACACCGCGCGGGCCGGTGTGGTCTCGGCCGTGGCCAACGTGGGCTCCGCGCAGGCCAACCTGCAGCGCCTCGTCGTGCTGCAGGGGTACGAGAAGGTCCGCGCGCCGTTCGACGGCATCGTCACCGCGCGCAACGTGGACGTGGGCGCGCTGATCAACGCGTCGGGGGCGAACTCGGCGTCGAGCAGCACGATGAATTCGGCGAGCACGTCGTCGGGCGCTTCTTCCGGTACGGGCTCCGCGAACAGCAGCGCCACCGAGACGCAGAACATGTCCGGCGGTTCGTCGACCGAACTCTTCCGCATCGCGCAAGCGGACCGCGTCCGCGTGTTCGTCTCCGTGCCGCAGGAGAACGCGGCGTCGGTCGATGCGGATACGCCGGCCAACGTCTTCGTGCAGGGCTTCGACGAGCCTTTCAAGGGCAGCGTCACGCGCACGGCTCAGTCCCTCGACCCGTCGGCGCGCACGTTGCTGACCGAGGTGCAGGTCCCGAACCCGCAGCATCGTCTCGTGCCCGGCATGTACGCGCAGGTCGGCTTCGAGAGTCCCCGGCGCGGCACGCCATTGCTGATCCCCGGCGAAGCGGTGATGGCGCGCGCCGACGGCCTGCGCGTCGCGGTCGTCGAGGACCTCACGCCCGAGGAGCGCGCGAAGCTGCCGAAGCCCGACCCGGATGCGAAGAAGCGGCGCGCGAAGGAGCGTCAGGAGAAACAGGCGGGGAAGGGCGACGAGAAGGCGGGCGAAAACGAGGAGGGCAAGGGTCGCGACAAGGGTGGCGATAAACGCGGCGACAAGGGTGGC
>CAZZWS010000260.1:0-5180 GCA_964657795.1 Beijerinckiaceae bacterium | reverse complement strand
CGGGGTCGGCGGCCTGCCGGGGCCGCAGTCGCTCGCCAATTCCGCGGCGGTGTTGCTGCACCCCGACACGCATCGCGACTGGGTCAGGCCGGGCGTGCTGATCTACGGCGCGACGCCGTTCGCGAGGCGCAGCGCCGCCGCGTTCGGCCTGATCCCGGCCATGACGTTGCGCAGTCGCCTCATCGCGACGCAGCAGTTGCAGGTCGGCGACCGCGTCGGCTACGGGCATCGCTACGTCGCCGATCGCGCGATGCGCATCGGCGTGGTCGCATGTGGCTACGCCGACGGCTATCCGCGCGTCGCGCCGACGGGCACGCCGGTCGCGGTAGACGGCGTGCGCACGACGCTGGTCGGTCAGGTCTCGATGGACATGATCACGGTCGACCTGTCGCCGGTGCCGCAGGCGCAGGTCGGCAGCGAGGTCGAGTTGTGGGGCATGTCCATTCCGGTCGACGAGGTCGCCCAGGCCGCGGGTACGGTGGGCTACGAACTGCTGTGCGCTGTCGCACCACGCGTGCGCTTCACCACGGTGGATTGACCGCGCATGGCGAAAGTAAAGAATCTTTACGTCTGCGCCGAATGTGGCGGTCAGACGGCCAAGTGGCAGGGGCAATGCCCGCATTGCCAGGCATGGAACACGCTCATCGAAGGTGTCGCCGAGGCCGCCCCGTCGACGCACCGCTTCGCGTCGCTCGCGCCGGCCACGGCCGTCCGCCAGTTGTCGGACATCGAAGCCGCGGAGGTGCCTCGCTTCCCGAGCGGCATCGAGGAATTCGATCGCGTGCTCGGCGGCGGCCTCGTGGCGGGCGCGGTCGTGCTGATCGGCGGCGACCCCGGCATCGGCAAGTCCACGCTGTTGCTGCAGGCGCTGTCCCATCTGTCGATGGCGAAGAAGACGCTCTACGTCAGCGGCGAGGAGTCCGGCGCCCAGATCGCGTTGCGCGCCCGGCGACTCGCGGGCGATGCGGAAGGGTGGGGCGCCGGACTTCGTCTGCTCGCCGAGATCAACCTCGAGAAGATCCAGGCGGCGATCGACGCGGAGCGGCCCGACGTCGCGGTGATCGACTCCATCCAGACGCTCTATTCGGAAGCCCTGACGTCGGCGCCGGGATCGGTCGCACAGGTCCGTGAATGCGCGGCGCAGTTGACGCGCATCGCCAAGCAGCTCGGGACCACGATCATCCTGGTCGGCCACGTCACGAAGGAAGGCACGCTCGCCGGTCCGCGCGTGCTCGAGCACATCGTCGACACGGTGCTGTACTTCGAAGGCGACACGCATTCGAGCTTCCGGCTCGTGCGCGCCATCAAGAACCGCTTCGGCGCGATCAACGAACTCGGCGTCTTCGCGATGACCGAGCGCGGGTTGAAGGGCGTCTCCAATCCGTCGGCGCTGTTCCTGTCGCAGCACGGACCGGACGGCAAGGGCGGCACGGTCCCGGGCTCGTGCGTGCTGGTCACGCAGGAAGGCACGCGACCGCTGCTGGTCGAGATCCAGGCGCTGGTCGACACCGCGCACAACCCCAACCCGCGGCGGCTGTCGGTCGGACTCGAACAGAACCGGCTCGCGCTGTTGCTCGCGGTCCTGCATCGTCACGCGGGCATCGCGTGCTACGACCAGGACGTCTTCGTCAACGCGGTGGGCGGCGTCAAGATCGTGGAACCCGCCGCCGACCTCGCCGTGTTGTGCGCCATTCAATCGTCGCTGCGCGGCAAGCCGATGCCGCGCGGCATGGTGGTGTTCGGCGAGGTCGGCCTCGCCGGTGAGATCAGGCCCGCGCCGCGCGGTCAGGAACGATTGCGCGAAGCGGCCAAGCTGGGTTTCGGCATGGCGCTGGTGCCGGCGGCCAATGCGCCGAAGGGCAAGGGCTCCGCATCGCATCAGCGCGTGGAGGGCATGGAGATCATCGCGGTGTCGCGCATCGACGAGGCGCTGGAAGCGCTGCGCGGGCGCTAGCGCCTCACTCGTCGAGCAACGCGATCAGGCGATCGGCTGCGCGTTCGCCGCTGAGGACCGCCGCCTCGATCGTCGCCGGGTAATGGCACGTCGGGTCCGCTTCGCCGACGTAGTCGCCGGCCAGGACCAGGCGTGCGTGCGGCGTACCGACGTCCTGCCGCGCCAACGACGGCGTGCAGGCGAACGTCGCGCGCTTCTCGATGATGATGCGCGACTCGAGCGGCTGGCTCGACATGCCGCATTCGGTCGCGAGCTGCCGGGCGATCGCGGCGACCAGCACGTCGGACTCCAGTTCGCGATGCACGCCCTCGGCGCTGATCACGGCCGCCACCAGTCCGCGCCCCGAGGTCGGCGTAACGTGACGCAGGTCGGTCGACAGGCACTCGGACCGGTCGAAGGCCCACTGCACGAAGTGGTCGACATGCGGCGCGGATTCGAGCGCGAGCATGCGGTTGGGCCAGCGCGGCGCTTCGCGATAGCGCAGGTAGACGGTGACGATCGGCTGGAAGACGAAGCGCCCGCAACCCTCGATGACGTCGCGGTAACGTGGGTCGCGCAATGCCATCGGCGCCATCAGTCGTGCCGCCTCAGGTGGCGGAACGGCGAGCACCGCGGCATCGAAGCGTTCGGGCGCGCCGAGGTCGGTCGCGGTGCCGGCCGCGAGCGCGATGCCATGGTCGTCGACGTTGAGGTTCTGGATGCGCGTGCCGAGTCGCATCGACGATCGCAGGTCGGGATGCTCGTCGAACAGGGCGGCCGTGGCATCGGGCAGCATGCTGCCGAGATCGACGCGGGGCAGCAGCAGGTCCGAGTCGCGGGCGTCGGCGCCGAGGCTGTCGCGCAGCACGTTGAGGAAGACCTGGGCCGATGCGATGTCGGTCGGCGTGTTGAGCGCGGCCACGCACAGCGGCTCCCACAGCTTGTGCGTCAGCAGGATCGGCTGCTGCCACGTCGCGAGCAGCGTGGCGACCGGACAGTCCTCCGCCAATGTCCAGCGCGCGCGCTTCGCGCGCAGCATGAACGCGGCGACCGACCAGCGTTCGTCGATCGACAGGCCGCGCGCCCTCAGGATCATCGCGACCAGATGCCACGGTGCCTTCTGCTTCGACGCCTGCAGATCGAGCCCCTTGGTGCTGACCAGATGCATCGGCGCACGATCGAACGCATGGTCCAGGTCGACGCCGAGTCGTTGCAGCAACGCGAGCGTGGCGTGGTAGGCGCCGATCAGGATGTGCTGGCCGTTGTCGAGCGCGATCTCCCGGCCGTCCTCGGCGACCCACGGCACGCGGCGCGCGCGACCACCCGCGGTTCGCGCGGCCTCGAAGATGGTGCAGCCGATGCCGGCCCGCGCGAGCCGCGCGGCGGCCGCGAGACCGGCCCACCCGCCGCCGATGACCGCGACGGTCTTCACGCTGCGCGCAACGACGACGTGGCGTTCAAGTCTTCGCTCCGACCCAGGTCCGCCATGCGATCCAGAGCTTCCGGATGGGCGTCAGCGAGATGCGCTGATTGAGCACCGCGAAGTGCTCGCGTTCGATCTCGTCGAGCAGCACGCGATAGATGCCACCCATGATCAGTCCGGTCCGCTGCGGCCGTCGATCGGCCGCCGGCAGCATGGCCAGGGCCTCCGCGTAGATCGACTTCGCGCGCTCCGCCTGAAAGCGCATCAGCTCGATGAACGCCGGGCTCGACTTGCCGTTGAGCAGGTCCGATGCCGGCACGCCGAAGCGTTGCAGCTCGTCGACCGGCAGATAGATGCGGCCCATCCGCGCGTCCTCGCCGACGTCGCGGATGATGTTGATCAACTGCACCGCGAGGCCCAGCTTCTCGGCATAGGCCGGCGTGCGCGGATCGCTCGCGCCGAAGATGTTGGCCGACAGCAGGCCGACGACGCCGGCGACGTGATGGCAGTAGTGCGCGAGACCGGGGAAGTCGAGGTAGCGCGTCTGGTGCAGGTCCATCTCCATGCCGGCGATGATCTCCAGCAGGCGCGGCTGGGTGATCGAGAAAGGCTCGACGTGCGGCTTGAGCGCGCGCGTCACCGGATGCGTCGGCGTGCCGTGATACAGGCGATCGATCTCTTCGCGCCACCAGTCCAGCGTACGGGCGGCGAGCGAAGGATCGGTGCTCTCGTCGACCACGTCGTCGACCTCGCGACAGAACGCGTACAGCGCGGTGATCGCGGCGCGTCGCTCGCGCGGCAGGAAGAGGAACGCGTAATAGAAACTCGATCCGCTCTTGGCGGCCTTCTCCTGGCAATAGGCTTCAGGCGTCATGCGGGGCTTCGGACGTCATGCTGGAATAACGTGTTGCAAGGTGGGGCCGTCGAGGCCGGAATCAGTCGATGATTGTAGAGACGGTCGCCGCTCGCGCGACACGACCGCGGCGCAGCGGCATCGCGAGCGCGCGTGCGGCGATGAGACCTGCATCGAGGCGCGTCAGCTGCGGGCGGCGGAAAAAGACATCGTAGTCGACCGCTTCGATGCGTTCGAGGATGCGCAGTCCGCCCTGCACGATCATCCGCAGTTCGAGGCCGATGCGGCCGGGCAGGGCGACGGCCAGCGGCGCCCCTTCGAGCATCATCGCGCGCGTCCGCGTCACTTCATGGCGCATCAATGCCTTCCAGCCCGCGTCGGCGACGAGCGCGCGCGGATCGCCGAAGAGCATCGCTTCCGTGAGCCCGAAGCTCGCGAGGTCCGCGAGCGGCAGATAGACCCGGTCCTTGTCGCGGTCGACGGCGACGTCCTGCCAGAAGTTGATCCACTGCAGCGCGGTGCAGATGCGATCCGACCGCCATCGGTTCGTGTCGCTGTCGGCGTGATACAGCACGAGCAGCAGGCGCCCCACCGGGTCGGCGGAGCGCCGGCAGTAGTCGAGCAGGCCGGCGTCGTCGCGATAGCGGCTCACGACACAGTCCTGCGAGAACGCCGACAGCAGGTCGCGAAACAGGTCGATCGGCAACCGGTGCTCGCGGATCTCGAGTGCGAGCGCCGTGAACATCGCGCCGGCAGGCTCGGGCGACGGCGGCCGACCGGCGGCGATCCGCAATAGCTGGGCGTCGAACGCGGCGAGCGCGGCCCTGCGTTGCTCGGGCGTCGCGTCCCCTTCGTCGGCCAGGTCGTCGGATTGCCGCGCGAAACGGTAGATCGCTTCGATCGGTCGGCGCAGGCGACGCGGCAGCAGCAGCGATGCGACGGGAAAGTTCTCGTAGTGATCGACGGGCATG
>CAZZWS010000259.1:0-5184 GCA_964657795.1 Beijerinckiaceae bacterium | reverse complement strand
TCCTGGAAAAGCGCGGTGGCAAGGTCAATGAACCGAGGGTGAATGACTGATGACCCCAGTGACGACGCAAGTGACGACGCAGGCGAAGTCGCAGGGTCACTTCAACCGCTTCGACGACGTCTTCGTCCTCGACGGCGTCCGTACGCCGCAGGCCGACTACAACGGCGTCTTCGCGGATGCCAACCCGATCGACCTCGGCATCGTGGCCGCGCGTGCCGTGCTCGAGCGCAGCGCGATCGACCCGACGACGATCGATTCGGTCGTGGCCGGCAACATGGCGCCGGGCGGCTTCGACCAGTTCTACGTGCCGCGGCACGTCGGGCTCTATGCCGGCGTGCCGATCGCGGTGCCGGGACTGATGGTCCAGCGTATCTGCGGCACCGGCTTCGAAGTGTTTCGACAGGCCGGCGAACAGATCACGCTCGACGTCGCGAGCCGCGTGCTGGTGGTGGGCACCGAATCGATGACGCGCAATCCGATCGCCGCGTTCGATCATCGCCAGGGCTTCCGGCTCGGCGCGCCGGTCGGCTTCAAGGACTTCATGTGGGAGGCGCTGACCGATCCGGCCGCCGACCTGTCGATGATTCGCACCGCCGAGAATCTCGCCACGCGCTACGGCATCGATCGCGCGACGGTGGACGCGTTCGCGGCGCTGTCGTTCGAACGGGCCGTGGCCGCGCAGGCCGAAGGCTGGTTCGACGGCGAGATCGTGCCGGTCCGCAGCCAGACCTTCGCATTGCCCGGCTATCGATCGCGGTCGTTGCGGCTCGCGGGCAAGACCGAAGTCGTCGCGCACGACACGCATCCGCGTCCCACGTCGGCCGAGGTCCTCGCGCGACTGCGCACGGTGTTTCCCGATGGCGTCCAGACCGGCGGCAACAGCTCGGCGCTGACCGATGCGGCCGCGGCGGCCATCGTGGCCTCGCGCGCGGCGGCGGATGAATGGCGCGCGAAGACCGGCCGTTCCCCGCTGGCCCGTCTCGCCGCCGCGGCCGTCGTCGGCGTCCCGCCCGAGATCATGGGCATCGGCCCGGCGCCCGCGATCCGGCTGCTGCTCGAGCGAACCGGGCTATCGCTGGACGACATCGCGCGCTTCGAGATCAACGAGGCGCAGGGGGCGCAGACCGTCGCGGTATCGCGCGAACTCGGTCTCGATCCAGCGAAGCTCAACGTGCACGGCGGCGCGATCGCGCTAGGCCACCCTCTCGCGGCCACCGGCGTGCGCCTGACGAGCACCGTCGCGCGTCAACTCAAGGCGATCGGGGCGCGCTGGGGCGTGGCGTCGGCCTGCATCGGCGGGGGTCAGGGCATCGCGCTGCTGATCGAGAATCCGGACGTCGGCTGAGCTGTCGTCCGCGTCGGTAGCGGCTTGCGACGGCGCGTTCAGGACCCGAGCGGCCGATCGGCCTTGCCCCTGAAGAACTCGTACAGCCCGTCGCTGCCCATCGTGCGCGCATCGGCCAGCTCGCCGGCCTTCGTCTGGTAGACCACCTCGTTGGTCGGCGTCACGATCACCACCGACGGAATGCCCTTCTTGATCGGCTCACCGTAGAGACTGGCGAAGTCGAGGTTCTTGTCGAAGTCGCCGACGTCGACCTTCACGACTTCATAGCGGCTCGCGACCAGTTCGGCGGTCTTGCTGCCGGAATGGAACTCCTTGTCGAGGATGCGGCAGTCCGGGCACCAGTTGGCGCCGAACACCACCAGCACACGCTTGCCGCTCTTGCGCGCTTCGGCCATCGCCGCCGTCAGATCGCTTTGCGGATCGGCCGACGTGTCGTACGGCAGCGGGCCCGGCGGGATGGCGTGCTTCTTCACCGGTGGCGTGCTCTGCGCGTGGCTCTCGTGCACGGCGAACGTCGTCGCGGCCGCGAAAGCGGCGGCAAGGACGATCATCACCCAACGATTCGGTTGCTTGGCTTGCAGTTTCATCGCTTTCTCCCGGAAGTCATGTCGAGCGACGCGCGTCCGCGCCGACCTCGCCAGCCGACGATACACGTTCGCCGGCGATCTCGTTCTCGCGGACCAGGCCCATCGCCGGCACCAGCGAGCCGACGATCATCCCGAGCAGGCTCATGATCAGCCCGAGCAGTTGCGGCGGTAGCGTCGCCTCGGGGTTGGTGATCTCCATGCCGATCCACGACACGAGGCCGAGGCCGATCGACAGCATCGCGCCCTGCGTGTTGGCGCGCTTCCAGTAGAGACCGAATGCGAGCGGCACGAACGCCACGACCAGCGTCACCTTGTACGCGTTCTCGACCATGCTGTAGATCGGCAGATCAGAGCCGAGCGAGTACAGCGTGACGAGCACCGTGAAGCACAGCACGACGATGCGCATCGTGCGCAGCAGGTTGGCGTCCGTCACGTTCCTGAACGCGGGCTTCAGGATGTTCTCGGCAAAGGTCACCGACGGCGCGAGCAGCGTCGCCGACGCGCAGCTCTTGATGGCCGACAACAGCGCGCCGAAGAACATCACCTGTGCGAAGAACGGCGCATGCGTGAGGATGAGCTGCGGCAGGATCTGCTGCGACGCCTTCTTGTCGTCGCTGGCGAGCAGCGGCGCGACCATCTGCGGGTCGATCAGCGTAGCCGCGTAGGCGAGGAACATCGGGATGAACGCGAAGCAGAAGTACATGACGCCGCCCAGCACCGAAGCCCGTCCGGCGATCTTCTCGTTCTTCGCCGACGCCACGCGCTGGAAGACGTCCTGCTGCGGGATCGAGCCCAGCATCATCGTGAACAGTGCGGCCACGAAGCCCAGGATGTTGACCATGCTCGACCCCGGCCAGAAGTTGGCGAACTTGCCGGCGTCGATCGCATGCCGCACGACGACCCCAACCCCGCCGGCCTGCCCGCTCACCTCGCCGCCGATGTAGAGCATGCCGACGACGATGATGATCATCTGGATGAAGTCGGTGATGGCCACAGACCACATGCCGCCGTAGATCGTGTAGATCATCACGGTTGACGCGCCGATGATCTTGCCCCAGCTCTCGCTGATGGCGCCGCCCGACACGACGTTGAACACGAGGCCGAGAGCAGAGATCTGCGCGCCGACCCAGCCGAGGTACGAGATCACGATCGCGAGGGCGGTCAGCACCTCGACGATGCGGCCGTACTTGTTGCGATAGAAATCGCCGAGCGTCAGCAGGTTCATGCGGTACAGCTTCCGCGCGAAGAACAGACCGACGAGGATCAGGCACAACGACGCGCCGAACGGGTCGGTCACGACGCCGCCGAGCCCGTCCTTCAAGAAGCTCGCGGGGATGCCGAGCACGGTCTCCGATCCGAACCAGGTCGCGAACACGGTGGCGGTGACGACGTACATCGGCAATGCGCGCCCGGCGTTCGCATAACCGCTCGAATCCTTCACGAACTTGCCGGCGTAGAGGCCGATGCCGACGGAGATCACCCAATAGATGATCACGAACCAGAAGAGATTGCTCATGCGGCGGGCGGAGGAAGACGTGAAAGGAAGAGGCTCTGCGCGGCCGATCGAGTGCGATCGTCACTGCAAATTATAAGAGTCGCGTCCGTTCGCGCGACAGCGAGCCGCAGGCTTTCAGCCGTTCTGTTGCATACGTCCCATCACCACCAGATGCCGTGGTGCCAAAGCACCGTCAACGCGATGCCGATCAACGCGGCGAGCATCACAGCGACCAGTCCGAAGCCGACGACCAGCGCGTGGCGCGTGCGTCGCTGCGCGTGCGTGAGTTCCGCGACCGCAAGAGCCAACGGGTTCTCCGCCTCGTTAGCCAGCACCCGATGCAAGAGCCGCGGCATCTGCGGCACGAAGGTCGCGAACTGAGTGGCTTCCTGCGCGAGGCGATCGCGGAAGCCGCGCCAGCCGAGCTGGTCCTGCATCCAGCGTTCGAGGAAAGGCTGCGCGGTCGACCACAGGTCGAGCTCTGGATCGAGCTGGCGGCCAAGCCCTTCGATGTTGAGCAGCGTCTTCTGCAGCAGCACGAGTTGCGGCTGGATCTCGACGTTGAAGCGGCGCGACGTCTGGAACAGGCGCAACAGGACCTGGCCGAGCGAGATGCGCGCGAGCGGCAGGTCGAACACCGGCTCGCAGGTCGCGCGGATGGCCGACTCGAGCTCGTCGATGCGCGTGCCCTTCGGTACCCAGCCCGACTCGACGTGCAGCACCGCCACGCGCTTGTAGTCGCGATGGAAGAACGCCAGGAAGTTCTGCGCGAGGTAGTTCTTGTCGACGTCGGTCAGCGTGCCGACGATGCCGAAGTCGATCGCGATGTACTTGTTGAAGTCGACGCCGGAGTCGCCGACGTAGATGTTGCCGGGGTGCATGTCGGCATGGAAGAAGCCGTGCTTGAAGACCTGCGTGAAGAAGATCTCGACGCCGTCGCGCGACAATTTCTTCAGGTTGATGCCGGCGGCGCGCAACTGGTCGATGCGACCGACCGGAATGCCCGAGACCCGCTCCATCACGATCACGGCCTCGCTGCAGTAGTCCCAGAACATCTCGGGGACGTGCAGCAGCTTCGAGCCCGCGAAGTTGCGACGCAGCTGGCTGCCGTTGGCGGCTTCCCGCATCAGGTCCAGCTCGTCGTGCAGATACTTGTCGAACTCGCCGACGACGTCGCGCGGGCGCAGTCGCTTGCCGTCGGCCGACAGGCGTTCGACCAGACCGGCCAGCGTGCGCAGCAGCGCGAGGTCGCGCTCGATCGCCTGATGCATGTTGGGCCGCAGGACCTTGACGGCGACCTCGCGTTCGACGCCATGGGCATCAGCCCGCAGCGTCGCGAAATGCACCTGCGCGATCGAGGCCGAGGCGACCGGCACGCGATCGAACGTCGCGAACAGTTCGTCGGGGTCCTTGCCGAGCGACTTCCTGATCTGCCGGATGGCCAGCTCGGGATCGAACGGTGGCACGCGGTCCTGCAGGTGCGCGAGCTCGTCGGCGTACTCGGCCGGCAGCAGGTCCCGGCGGGTCGACAGCATCTGCCCGAACTTGACGAAGATCGGGCCGAGCGCTTCGAGCGCTTCGCGCAGCCGTCGTGCGCGCGGCGTGGTGAAGTCGCGGCCGAAGCGCAGGTAGCCGATCGACCGCGACAGGAAAGGATTGGCGATGCCGCCGGCGACGATCTCGTCGAGGCCGAAGCGCCACAACACGCGCGCGATGATGAAGAGCCGGAAGATGCGCATCACGCCGCCGGACCCCTG
>CAZZWS010000258.1:0-5225 GCA_964657795.1 Beijerinckiaceae bacterium | reverse complement strand
ATACATATCTGCGGCGGCGATCGTCGCCGCGGCGATCAGCTCCGCCGAGGCGCCTTGTCCGTACGTCAGATGCGTCTTGCCGATCTTCTCGCCCACCGTGACCACGATGCGCTTCCAGCCCACCATCGTGCCGAGACCCAGTGCGAAGGCCACGGCGATCTTGACCCAGGTCGGGATGAACTTGGTCGATTCGTCGAGCTTGTCGCGATAGGTCTTCAGCGTTTTCTTCTGATCGTCGTCGGGCGTGAAGGCCGGCACCTTGCCGAGTTGCGACAGGCTGTCGGACACCATGTACATGTCGTTGCGGACGTTCTTGGTCTGTTCGGCCGGCACGTCGCGCAGGTTGGCGACGCGATCGATGCGCTTCTCGAGGTCACGCGTCAACGTGGCCAGCGCCGGCACGACGGCGGGTGTGTATTGCTTGGTTTTCAGGTAGTCGCCCACCGTGGCGCGCGCATCGGCGGGTTTCGGGGCTGGCATCGCTGACGGTACGATCCGGTCCATCGTCTGCGCGGCCTGCTCGAATACGGCTTTGTAGACACCGACTTCGCTGTCCGGCAACGCGCGGTTGAGCGCATAGGCGGTCGGCACCGTGCCGATCAGGATCAGCATGATCAGACCCATGCCCTTCTGCCCGTCGTTGGACCCGTGCGCGAAGCTGACGCCGCTGCACGTGAAGATCAGCAAACCGCGAATCCACCACGGCGGCGCGGCATTGCCCTTCGGCTCCGTGTACAGCTCGGGCTTCTTGACCAACGCTTTCATGACCAGCAGCAGCACGGCGGAGCCAACGAAGCCGATCAGCGGCGACAGCAGCAGCGACCAGCCGATCTTGGTGGCCTGCGACCAGTCGACGCCGCTCGTGCCGCTCGCGGTCGCGAACAACTGATTGGCGAGACCGACCCCGATCACCGATCCGATCAGCGTGTGCGAACTCGAGGCCGGCAGCCCCAGCGACCACGTGCCGAGGTTCCAGATGATGGCCGCGATCAACAGCGCGAAGACCATCGCGAAACCGGCACCCGACCCGACCTGCAGGATCAGTTCGACCGGCAGCAGCGTGATGATGCTGTACGCGACCGCGCCGCTCGAAAGCAGCACGCCGAGGAAGTTGAACGCACCCGACCACACGACTGCGAACGTCGGCGGCAGCGAGTGCGTGTAGATGACCGTCGCGACGGCGTTGGCGGTGTCGTGGAAGCCGTTGACGAACTCGAAAGCCAAGGCGATGACCAGCGCGGTTGCGAGCAGCACCCACGGCAGCAGCGCGTGACTCGGCTCACCGCTCTCGGTCACGTCGTGATGGACGCTGTAGCCGGCATAGGCTAGGCAGAAGACGATGCCGATCAGCACGGCGATTACGGTGGCACGGCTCTTGTGGCCCGAGATCAGACCACCCGCGGCGGATCGAGAAGGTTGATGGCCCGACCCGTCGAACGCCGGTGCATTACGGCCCGGCAATGCCATGTCGCTCATGAATACCTCGATGTCAGCGTCGGAGATGCGAGCGTCGGATGGTCATCGTCGCCGATGACAGGCTCGTGACTGCGGCCGTCCCGTCCAAACGGCTCAGGCGCTCACGCTCGCGGCGACCGGCATGTCGAAGATCTCGCTCGTTCGCCGGGGCTGGACCGCGCTCGCGAGCACACCTTCGAAGCGCGCGATCACCGCGTCCCAGTCCTGCGTGAGCGCTCGCGTGCGCGCCGCGGTGCCGAGGATACGACGGCGGTGCGGATCGGCAGCGACGCGACGAGCGGCCGCGACGAAGTCCCTCGTGTCGCCGCGCTCGACGAGAATGCCGTTGCCGCCGGGTTCGATCAGTTCGGCCGCCGCGGCGTAGTCGAAGGCCACCACCGGCAGGCCGCTGGCCATCGCCTCGCAGGTCACGTTGCCGAAGGTCTCGGTGAGGCTGGGGAACAGGAACAGGTCTGCCGACGCGTAGTGGGCCGCGAGATCGGTGCCGCCGCGTCGCCCGGTGATGATGGCCTCGGGCATCTCGCGTGCGAGTTGGGCCTGCAGCGGGCCGTCGCCGACGAGCAGCAGCCGGGCACGCGGATCGGACTCGCGGATCTCGCGGAACGCCTCCAGCAGCACGCCGAGATTCTTCTCCGGCGCGAGACGGCCCACGCACACCACGACGAGATCGTCCGCTGCGACCCCCCAGGATCGTCGCAGTCCCTCGTCGCGCCGTGCGGGATCGAACAACGTCGTATCGACACCGCGCGAGACCACCGACACGTTGTGGAAGCCGATCGCGGTGAGTTCCGCGCGGAGCGGCTCGGTCGGAACCATGGTCCCCAGCGTCGCGTTGTGGAAGCGCCGCAGGTAGACCATGATCGGCGCGCGCATCCAGCCGACGCCGTAGTGCTCGCTGTAGGCGTGGAAGTTGGTCCTAAAGTCCGACGTGACCGGCAGCTTCAGCTGGCGCGCCGCTCGCAGCGCGGAATAGCCGAGCGGCCCTTCTGTGGCTACGTGCACCACGTCGGGCCGCTCCAGCGACCATAGCCGTACCAGAGCCTTCTTGGCGGGTAGGCCCATCTTGAGATGCGGATAACGTGGAATCGGCAAGCCACGCATCAGGACTTCGTGAAAGCGTGGCGTCAAGGCCGCTTCGTCGTCGGGCGTCTGCCGCGGCCGGATCAGCTGCAGGTCGTGATTGCGCGCGTGCAAGCCGTCGATCATCCGCGCGATCGTCAGCGACACGCCATTGACTTCGGGCGGATAGGTTTCAGTCACGACGGCGATCCGCAGCGATCGAACCGTCGCTGGATAGTCGTCGACCCGGATGAGGGCATCGCGCGGAGCGTTCATGCGCCGCATGCTGAACAAGAGTCGCGACGCGTCCGTGACAGTGGCGGACACGCAAACGAAACATCCACGTCAACGGATCGTCATCGAGGTGAGTCAGCATCCGCACCGCTCATCGGCTCCATCGACCCATCGCGAGGCACGGCGTGAATCCTTTTTTCGAGACCCTGGCGCAACAGCGCTACGACGATCATCGCTACTACCATCACAGCCGGATCAACCAGTCGCTGCATCTCGTCAGTGCGCTCTGCTTCATCGCGTCGTACGTGCTGCTGTTCATCGAGCCGGCGGCCGCGGCCATCCTTGCTTGGTGCGTGTCGATGACGACGCGCCAGACCGGGCACTTCTTCTTCGAGCCGCGCGGGTACGACGAGGTCAACCAGGCCACCGACGAACACAAGGAAGCGATCAAGGTCGGCTACAACATCCGTCGCAAGATCGTTCTCGTCGCGGCGTGGATCGCGATCCCCGTCGTCGTCAGGCTGCAACCGTCGCTGTTCGGTCTGATCGAGCCGTATGTCGGTCTCGCGGGCTACGCGCACGACGTCGGCATCGCCTGGCTCGCGCTCGGCGTGGCGGGGTTGCTGTTTCGCGGCATGCAGCTGGTGATCCAGCAGGACGTGATGACGTCGTTCGCGTGGATGTCGAAGATCTGCACGGACCCCTTCCACGACGTGTTGCTGTATTGGAAGGCGCCGTTCGCCTTGCTGCGCGGCGAGTTGATCGACCCGATGTGGCACATCCGCCACGAGATCACTTCAGCGGAATCGGGCTCGCAGGAATTCGCGCGCAAGACCGCGGCCGATGCTGCGCGGCGTTGACGATCCGTCGGTCCACCACCAGCCAGCGGCGTGCATCTCGCCCGTGGCGGCGACGAACGCCGCGAGGACCGCATCGAACTGCGCATCGTCGTAATTGAGGCTGAAGATCAGGCGGCCGGTGCCCACCCAGCTCAGAGCCAGCCCGTGCGCCCGCAGATAGAACTGCAGCATCCAGTGATAGCGCGACGGCTCGATGAATTCGACGGTCCAGATGCTCGAGAGATGGGCAACGCGGACCGGGACGCCGGCCGCTTCGAGCGCCGCGTTGAACCGTGCGGCACGCCCGTTCCAGCGCTCGTCGATCCCCACGTAAAGACTCTTTACTTCGTCGCAATCCATGCGGCGCAGGAATGCGTTCATCGCGGCCATCACGTACGGGTGCGCGTTGAACGTGCCGCGCGCGAAGCAGAGGTCGGCCGGCCGGTCCTCGCGGAAACGCTTCATCCACGCGCGCTTGCCGCAGACCACGCCGACCGGCAGGCCGCCGCCCAGCGTCTTGCCGTAGGTCACGAGGTCGGCCTGGACGCCGAAGTATTCCTGCGCGCCGCCGGCTGCGAGCCGGAAGCCGACGAAGACTTCGTCGAAGATCAACGCGATGCCACGGCGATCGCAGACCTCGCGCAAGCGCTGCAGCCATTTGGTATAGGTCGCCCGATCGAAGCGAGCGCCGGTACGTTGCGCCACGAGCGACGAGTCGCCCGGCGCGTTGCGATTGGGATGCAGCGCCTGCAACGGATTGACCAGCACGCAGGCGATGTCGTTGCGCGTGGCCAGCACCCGCAGGCTGCGCTCGTCCAGGTCGCTCAGCGTGTAGGTCTCGCGCGGCGGCAACGGATTGCCGGGGCCGGGCTGCACGTCTTCCCACCAGCCGTGATACGCGCCGCAGAAGCGCACCAGATGACGCTTGCCGGTGTGATAGCGCGCGAGCCGCACCGCCTGCATGACGGCCTCGGTACCCGACATGTGGAACGAGACCTCGTCGAGTCCGGAGATCGTCTGCAGGCGCGAGACGTTGTCGAGCACGCACGGGTGATAGGCGCCGAGCACGGGACCGAGCGCTCCGGCCATCGCGACCGCTTCGGCGATGCATGCCTTATACGCGTCGACGCCGAGCACGTTGACGCCGTACGAGCCGGTCAGGTCGAAGAAGCGGTTACCGTCGAGGTCCTCGACCTGCACGCCCTCGGCCGCCTGCAGGAACGCGCCGACCGCCAGGTGCTCGCGAACGTAGTCGCGGAACTGGAACGGGACGCGATAGCTGCTGGTGAACTGCAGGTCGGACAACCCGTCACGCGCCTGCTTCGTCATCGCGACGGTGCGCGGGTAGCGCGCGGTGAACAAGGCCGACAAGGCGGTGAACGCGGCCTGACGACGATGGACCACGTCGGCCGGCGCGCCGTCGACGGCGAAGATCCGCCCGGGCTCGTACGCATAGCCGGGAATCAGCCGCGCGAGCCGCTTGGCCATCCGCGAATGCCCTGCGAGCGAGCGGTGCTTCGCGTTCGACAGTCGCAGTCGTCGACGGGCGCGGGGCAAGGCCGCAACGAGAGCTGCAGCGGCGATCGCGCTGGCCAGATACGACACGTTATCCATGGC
>CAZZWS010000257.1:0-5242 GCA_964657795.1 Beijerinckiaceae bacterium | reverse complement strand
TGTGAAGTGGGATGTGAAGCGGGGGATGCGAGGCGGAGATGTGGAGAGCGGACATGCGGCGATGACCTGCGGCGGGTGCGAGGCGTTACCTGATCGACGCGCCCACGGCACTGCCTCTTTTTTCACCACCGCCCACGAAGCCGCGTCGTTGAAGGGTCTACGCCGTTCGAGGGACTCTTTTTCCACAGAAAGTGGGGATAAGTCTGTTCGCAGGACGGTCACCCCCTCCCGCCAACGCATACGGAATTTCATTTGACAAAGTCCATCGCTGCAAGGTCGACGACGAGCCCTCGTCCGGCGACCTACTCCGAAGCATCGATCCGCGTCCTCAAGGGACTGGAGCCGGTGCGTCAGCGCCCCGGCATGTACACGCGGACCGAGAGCCCGCTGCACATCGTGCAGGAGGTGATCGACAACGCGGCCGACGAGGCGCTCGGCGGCTTCGCATCCACCATCGCCGTGACGCTCGAGACCGACGGTCGCTTCGTCGTGGAGGACGACGGCCGCGGCATCCCGGTCGGACTGCATCCCGACGAAGGCGTACCGGTCGTCGAGATCGTGTTCACGCGCCTGCACGCCGGCGGCAAGTTCGACAAGGGCGTGGGCGGCGCGTACAGCTTCTCGGGCGGGCTGCACGGCGTCGGCGTCTCGGTCACCAACGCGCTGTCGCGCGCGCTCGACGTCACGGTGTGGCGCGACGGCGGCGTCCACGTCATCGGCTTCGCGAACGGCGACGTGGTCAGGCCGTTGCATTCGCGGCCGCTGGAACGCCACGACGAGCGCGGCGTGCGCAGCACCGGCACGCGCGTCTCGGTCAGGCCCGACCCGAAATACTTCGACTCCGAGGCCGTCTCCCTCGCCGATCTCGAACGTCTGCTGCGCAGCAAGGCGGTGCTGCTGCCCGGCGTGACGGTCACGCTCACCGATGCGCGCAAAGGGATCGACGCCGCGAAGGCCGCCACGAAGACGTGGCGCTTCGAGCACGGCCTGCGCGGCTATCTCACGGACGCCTTCGCGCAGTCCGGCGCGAGCGATCCGTTGATACCGCTGTACGAAGGCAAGCGCCATTCCGACGGCGCCGACAACTTCGCCGAAGGCGAGGGCGCCGACTGGGTCGTGGCGTGGACCGAGGAAGGGCCGCTGCTGCGCGAGTCGTACGTCAACCTGATCCCGACGCCGGCCGGCGGCACGCACGAGTCGGGCTTGCGCGAAGGCCTGTTCGACGCCATCAAGACGTTCATCGATCTGCACGGGCTCCTGCCGAAGGGCGTGCGACTGTTGTCCGAGGACGTCTTCGCGCGCGTGTCGTTCGTGTTGTCGGCCAAGGTCCTCGACCCCCAGTTCCAGGGTCAGATCAAGGAGCGGCTCAACAGCCGCGACGCGCTGCGGCTCGTGGCCGGCTGCGTGCGGCCCGGCCTCGAGCTGTGGCTCAACCAGCACGTCGACCAGGGCCGCAAGCTGGCCGATCTCGTCATCCGGCAGGCGCAGTCGCGGCAACGTTCGGCGCAGAAGGTCGAGAAGAAGAAAGGGTCCGGCGTGGCGGTGCTGCCGGGCAAGCTGACCGACTGCGAGTCGACCGACCTCGCGCGAAACGAGGTCTTCCTCGTCGAAGGCGACTCGGCCGGGGGTTCGGCGAAGATGGGTCGCGACAAGGTCTTCCAGGCGATCCTGCCGTTGCGCGGCAAAGTCCTCAACGCGTGGGAGACCGAGCGCGACCGGCTGTTCGCCAACAACGAGATCCACGACATCGCGGTGGCCATCGGCATCGACCCGCACGGCCGCGACGACGTCGTCGACCTGTCCAACCTGCGGTACGGCAAGGTCTGCATCCTGTCCGACGCGGACGTGGATGGCTCGCACATCCAGGTGCTGCTGCTGACGCTGTTCTTCCGCCACTTTCCCAAGCTCGTGGACCACGGCCATCTCTACGTCGCGCGGCCGCCGCTCTATCGCGTCGACGTCGCCGCACGGGGCAAGAAGCCCGCGCAGAAGCTGTACGCGCTCGACGAAGGGGAGCTGGAAGCGATCGAAGACAAGTTGACGAAGGAAGGGCTGTCCGCCAAGTCCTGGGGCATCTCGCGCTTCAAGGGTCTGGGCGAGATGAACGCCGAGCAGCTGTGGGAGACGACGATGAATCCCGACACGCGACGGCTGTCGCAGGTCTCGCTCGGCGCGCTCGACGTCGCGGCCACGGTCGCGCGGATGACCATGCTGATGGGCAAGGGCGAAGCCGCGGCGCGTAAGAGCTGGCTCGAAGAACACGGCAACGAGGTCGAAGCGGACGTCTGAAGGAGATCGCGCATGTACGTACAGGTCAACGGGGCCCGCTTGTTCTTCGACGTCGCCGGCCCCGGTTTGCGCCCAAGCGACGGGGTGCTCGCGGAGGTGCCCACGCTGCTGATCCTCCACGGCGGTCCCGGCTCCGATCACAGCGCCGTCAAGGCGCCGTTCCTGCCGCTGGCCGATCGCTATCAGCTCGTGTGGATCGACCATCGCGGCAACGGTCGCTCGGGCGGGACGGATCCGACGGAGTGGACCCTCGACCAGTGGTCCGACGACATCGTCGGCTTCTGCGACGCGGTCGGCATCGTCAAACCGGTCGTGCTCGGGCAGTCGTTCGGAGGCACCGTCACGCAGGGCTACGGCGCGCGTCATCCGGACCATGCGAGCAAGCTGATCATCTCGTCGATCGGTGCGCGCTGGGATTTCGAGGCGTCGATGCGGCGCTTTCGCGAGCGCGGCGGCCCCGAGGCCGAACGCGTGGCGCGAAACTTCTGGGGACGGATGGATCATGACGACTTCATCGAGTACCGCAAGGTCTGCCTGCCGCTCTATGCCGCGCGGGTCGACCCCGAGGACGCGCGCGCGATGAGCCTCAACAAGGAAGACGTGCTGCGTCACTTCCTGGCGCCCGGCGGCTTCTTCCAGACGATGGACCTGCGGGCATCGCTGGCCGCGATCACGTGTCCGACGCTCGTGCTCGCGGGTCGCGAGGATCCGGTGATTCCTTGGGAGCTGTCGCGCGAACTGTCCGATGCGCTGGTGTCTTCGAGCACGCCGGCCGAAGAACGCTTCGTCTGCATGGACGGTTGCGGGCATGGCGTCTGGCGTGACGAGCCGGCACCGGCGCTGGCGCTGATCCGGTCCTTCATCGATTGCGACGATGCCTGAGCGCGTCATCACGGTCGACGGCTTCGTGCTGCGCAGGCTCGGCGTGGGCGAGGCACGGTTCCACGGCGACCGGCTCCGGGCCATCTTTCGTGATGCCGTGCTCGTCGCGGCGCCCGGCCTCTATTCACCGGAACAGGTCGTGGCGTGGGCCGCTTCGGCCGACAACCTCGAGCGATGGACGCCGCGCTTCACCGACGGGATCACCTGGATCGCCGCCACGCGCGACGCGCCGGATCATCCGGTCGGCTTCGCCATGCGGTTGCCGGCCGACTGCCTCGACCTGCTCTTCGTGGACCCGGCCTTCCATCGTCGCGGTCTCGGCGGCGCCCTGCTCGCGGCCGCGGCCGACGAAGCGCGTGACGAGGGCGTGGCATCGCTCGCCGCGGATGCGAGCCTGATCTCCTATCCGCTGTTCGTCGCTGCGGGCTACGACCTCATCGAGTGGGAAGAGGTCGAGCACCGCAGCCTGATCTTCCGACGTGCGCGGATGCGAAAGGCACTGACGTGATCGGCCGGCTCCTCTGCGGCTTGCTGCTGCTCGTCGTGTCGATCGCCGCGCGAGCCGACGTCTACGGCTACGTGGACCCTGACGGAACGCTCCATCTCGCGACCGAGCAGCTCGACCCGCGCTACGCGCTGTTCCTGCGTAGCGGCGATGGCAACGGACCGATCAAGGTCGTCACGAGTAAAGAGTCTTTACCCGCGGCGCCGACGGCGGCCGATCCGGCGTTGACGCGCACGCGCCTGTTCCAGCGCCTCGTCGGCAATCCCGACACGATCCGCTACGAGCCCCTCATCGTCGCAGCTGCGAAGCGCCACGACCTCGACCCGCGACTGGTCAAGGCCGTCATCGCCGTGGAGTCCGGCTTCTCGTCGTCGGCGGTCTCGGACAAGGGCGCGATCGGCCTGATGCAGGTGTTGCCCGCGACCGGTGAACGCTACGGCGTGAGGGCCGACGCGAAGAAGAGCATCGAGGCCAAGCTCGCCGATCCGGCGCTCAACCTCGAGATCGGCACGCGCTATCTGTCCGACCTCCGCCGGATGTTCGTCGATCGTATTGACCTCGCGCTGGCCGCCTACAACGCGGGCGAGAACGCGGTGATCCGCTTCCGCAACGCGATCCCGCCCTTTCCGGAGACGCAGGCGTACGTCAGGCTGGTCGAACAGTTCCACGTGTTCTACGGTCCGGCACCGGACCCGCATGCGCGAGGCCGCGACCTGGCGCAGAACGATCGCATCCATGTGGTGATCCCGGCCCGTCGCAACCTGCCCGATCCCAACGTGCCGTTGCGGCTGCCGGCCCCCGTGGTCGACGCGGACGAAGCGGCCTCGGTCGTCGTGCCGGCGCCGACCGGTTCCGCGGTCGTTCCATCCTCTTGACGTGACGGGTCGACCGCACGACGACGCTGGGTTCCCGCCTGCGCGGGAACGACGGGATCGGTGCATTTCGCACCGGCTTGCCGCGTGCGCCCCGTCTACCATCATCTGAATCCATGACCGACCAGTCCCTGCTGTTCCCGCCATCCGTCCCCGAGCTTCCGGACGATGCCCTGACGCTCGGCGACTACGCGGAGCGCGCCTATCTCGACTACGCGGTCAGCGTCGTCAAGGGCCGCGCGCTGCCCGACGTGCGCGACGGTCAGAAGCCCGTGCAGCGACGCATCCTGCACGCGATGAACCAGCTCGGCCTCGCGTCCGACGCCAAGCCGCGCAAGAGCGCCGCGGTCGTCGGCGACGTGCTCGGCAAGCTGCATCCGCACGGCGACCAGTCGGTCTACGACGCGCTGGTGCGGATGGCGCAGGACTTCAGTCTGCGGTATCCGTTGATCGACGGGCAGGGCAACTTCGGCTCGCGCGACGGCGACGGCGCCGCGGCCATGCGTTACACCGAGGCGCGGCTCGCCCCGATCGCCCGCCTGCTGCTCGACGAGATCGACGAAGGCACGGTCGACTTCCGGCCCAACTACGACGGGTCGTCGGAAGAGCCGGCCCTGCTGCCCGGCCGGCTGCCGTTCGTGCTGCTCAACGGCGCGTCGGGCATCGCGGTCGGCATGGCGACCGAGATCCCTTC
>CAZZWS010000256.1:0-5248 GCA_964657795.1 Beijerinckiaceae bacterium | reverse complement strand
CCATCGACGGCGTCGACCTGCGGATGTTGAAGTATCGCTTCAGTCCGTTCGTCCGCAACAGCATCGATCTCGAGTCGCTGCTGAAAGACGCGGGCATCGTCTCGGTGATCGTCGTCGGCACCGCGACCAACGTCGGCGTCGAGTCGACGGTACGCGACGCGATGATGCGCGATTTCGAGACCTGGATGCCGCACGACGCCGTCGTCGCGCCCTACTACGACGGCCACCTCGCAGCGATGCGTTCGGTCGTGCAGATCTTCGCGGACGTGCGTCCGGTCGACGAACTGATCGCGCTGTTCGACGCAGTCGTTTGAAGGCCGTCCTCGTCGAGCGGCCCGGCGGGCCGGACGTGTTGCGCATCGTCGATGTGCCGATGCCCGAGCCGGGCGCAGGCGAAGTGCGCATCAGGCTCGAGTTCATCGGCGTCAACTTCGCCGACGTGCTCGCGCGCCGCGCGACCCATCGCAGCATGCGACCGCCGCCGTTGATCTGCGGATGCGAGGGCGCCGGCGTCGTCGATGCCTGCGGTCCGGACGTCGTGCATCGCCAAGTCGGCGAACGCGTGGGCGTCTACACGCCTTTCGGCGGTGCCTATGCGCAGTGGGTCGTCGTACCCGCCGACTACGCGCTGCCGCTGCCCGCGACGATGTCTTTCGAAGAAGGCGCGGCCTTCACGCACATCGCGTTGACGGCCCACGCCGCATTGCACGCGGACGCGCCGGTCGTGCCGGGTACGACGCTCCTCGTGACCGCCGCGGCGGGCGGCCTCGGCGGCATGCTGTGCGAGCTCGGCGCCGCGCTGGGCATGCGCGTCATCGCGGCCGTAGGGTCTGCCGCGAAGCGTCGCGCATTGCTGATCCGCGGCCTCGATACCGTCGTCGACTATGGCGCCAAGGCACTCGACGACGCCGTCCTCGCGACCACGCACGGTCGCGGCGCCGACCTCGTGGTCGAGATGGTCGGTGGTGCACTGTTCGCCCAGGCGACGAGAGCGCTCGCCCCGCTCGGGCGCATCGTCGTCGCAGGCGCGGCGGGCGGCGAGTCGCCCGTGCCCGACGTCGGCCTCCTGCTCGATCGTTGCGCGAGCCTGACGACGCTGAACCTCAGTGTGCTCTTCGCGCATCGAGCGCCGGCGATGAGGGCGGCGTGGCATACGATGATCGGCTTCCACGTCGCTGGACGACTGCGCGTCCATGTCGGCGGACGCTTCCCGCTCGCACGCGCCGCCGACGCTCATCGCCAGCTCGAAAGTCGGGCCAGCATCGGCAAGCTGTTGCTGATGCCTTGACGATGGCACGTCGCTTGCATCAAATCGAGGTCGCCGAGCATCCTCTCGTGAAGCGACGCCGATCGGAACCGACGCCCATGCATGATCTCAGCCTGCGTTATCTGCACGAAGCCGCTAAGCTCGGCTCGATGCGCGCGGCCGCCGACCGGCTCGGCGTCGCCGTGTCGTCGATCAGCCGGCAGATCGCCCAGCTCGAAGCCGAAGCGGGCATCGCCCTCATTGAGCACGGCCGACGCAGCGTCAAGTTGACGGAAGCCGGCGGCCTGATGGTCGCCTACTACTGCGAGCATCTCGCCCACCGCGAAGCGTTCGATCTGCGCCTGTCCGACCTCAAGGGCTTGCGATCGGGACAGGTCAAGCTGGTGATCGGGGAAGGCTTCGTCGGCGAGGCGCTGTCGGGCGTGCTCAGCCGCTTCGCGGCGCGTCACGAAGGCGTGCAGATCGACGTGCACATGGCGGCCTCGTCCAACGAGGTCACGCAGCTCGTCGTCGACGACGAAGCGCATCTCGGCCTCGCGTTCCAGTCGTCCGACGATCCGCGCATCCGCGTGCGCGCCACGATGCGCCAGCCGATCGTGGTCGCGATGCGCGCTGATCACCGGCTCGCGCGAAAGGCCAGCCTCGGACTCGCCGACCTCGTCGGACAGGCGCTCTGCCTGCCGCAGTCGTCGTTCCGCACGCGGCAACTGCTGAAGGTCGCGGAAGCCGCTGAGCGCGTCACGCTGCAGCCCGCGATCACGGCCAACTCGCTCGTGCTGCTAAAGGACCTGATGCGCGCCGGCGAGTTCGTCACGCTGCTGCCGATCCTCGCGGTCAGCAAGGAAGTGTCGCGCGGCGAGTTCGCGGCGGTGCCGTTCAAAAGCGCGGTGCTGCGCGACACGTCGGTGCAGCTCGTCAGCCGACTGGGTCGCCACCTGCCGCCCGCCGCGCATCGACTGCTGAACATGCTCGTGGCTTATCTCGATACCTGCGGGCAATTGCTCGAGGCGGCGCAGGCGACGGCGGCGATGCGTGTGCCGGACGGGTCGTCGGCCCAGGCGATGCCGACGACGGTCGGTGATTGAGCGGAATCCGGCGTCAAACCGACCGCGTGCGCGCCACGATGTAGTCCTTGACCGCCGACGGGTCCGCGACGAGATGCGATGACTTCTGCGGTCGGTCGAGTAGACCGACGAATCGTGCGGGAACATCGGCATCGCGACCCAGCGCCTCGCGGATCGTCTCCGCGAACTTCGCCGGCTTGGCGGTCTCGAGCACGACCATCGGCACACCCGGCACGACATGCTCGCGCGCGACCTTCACCGCGACCGCCGTGTGGGGATCCACGACGATCCCCAGGTGCGCATCCACGTCACGGATCGTCGCGATGCAGTCGTCGTGCGACGCACGGCCCGACGCGAAGCCGAAGCGTTGCGACACGTCGGCGAACAGTGGCGAAGTCGACAGGTCGAAGCGACCGTCGCTCTCTACCCGCCTCCACAGCTTGGTCAACGTATCCGCATCGCGGCCGACCAGATCGAACACGAAGCGCTCGAAGTTGGACGCCTTGCTGATGTCCATGCTGGGACTACTGGTCTCATGCGTCTCGGCCGCACTGCGCACGCGATAGACGCCGGTGCGGAAGAACTCGTCAAGCACGTCGTTCTCGTTCGTCGCGCACACCAGGCGGTCGATCGGCAGGCCCATCATCCGCGCGATGTGGCCCGCGCAGATGTTGCCGAAGTTGCCGGACGGCACCGTGAACGACACGCGCTCGTCGTTGCTTTGCGTCGCGAGGAAGTAGCCGCGGAAGTAATAGACCACCTGCGCGACGACGCGCGCCCAGTTGATCGAGTTGACCGTACCGATGTGATGCGCGCGCTTGAATGCGGCGTCGGCGCTGATCGCCTTGACGATGTCCTGGCAGTCGTCGAAGACGCCGTCGATCGCCAGGTTGTGGATGTTGGGATCGGTCAGCGAGAACATCTGCGCGGTCTGGAACGCGCTCATGCGTCCCGCCGGCGACAACATGAAGACCGCGACGCCGGCCTTGCCACGCATCGCGTATTCGGCGGCGCTGCCGGTGTCGCCCGAGGTCGCACCGACGATGTTGAGCGGCTGGCCAGTCTTCGTCAGCGCGTACTCGAACAGGTGGCCGAGCAACTGCATCGCAATGTCCTTGAACGCGAGCGTCGGACCTTCGGACAGGCCGAGCAGATGCAGGCCCGGCTGCAGCTTCGCGAGCGACGTCATCGGCACGATTGCCCGGCCACCAAAGACTTCGGGCGTATAGGTCTTCATGACGATCGTGCGCAGGTCGGCATGCGGGATGTCGGTGACGTACAAGCGCACGACCTCGAACGCCAGCTCTGCATACGACAGGTAGCGCCAAGCCTCAAGCACGTCGCGCGCGACCTGCGGATAGTGGTCGGGCATCGCGAGTCCACCGTCGGGCGCGAGCCCTTCGAGCAGGATGTCGAGGAAGCCTGGGGCACGGCCGTCGTTCGCGAACGGACCGCCGCGGGTCGAGATGTAGTTCATGGAATGAGTCAGAGGAGCTTGTGCGCTTCACGGGCGATCGGCCGAGCCGCGTGCTGGTGAAGCCCTTCGGGTTTGTCGGAGTGCGAGCCGGGCGATGGAAGCCGATCGATTGATCCGTGTTCGTTCAGCCTGCGCATCGAGCCGGCGAATGACACGCTTTGGAAGAGACTAATGTTGATGCGTTCGACGTCGCCCAAGACGTCGGTCGGGTCGATCCGCGACTGACGCCGTCCAGCCTTGTAGGTCTCGAGATGGGCAATTCGTCCGTGATCGATTACTTTCATCGAGCGGATCCGAAGATCCTTCCTCGAACGCTGCACGGTGACGAGTTCACCGTCCGGCGGACGACAAAGGCGTGATGTCACCTAACGCACGACGTACGAACCAGCCAGCTGCAGGGAGGTCGCCGAGGCTGCAATATGATAAGCCGAGATGCGGCCCGCGGCCGTGTCCCGCTTCCGTTTGTCGCGAGGATCCTGTTTCGCACCACGGCGTTTCATCACCTTGAGGAGTCGTATCTCACGCGCGAACTTCGCCCTGCAAAGTCGCGCTGTGCGCGCGGCCAGCTTACCGCGATCGAACTCGAGCTGGTTCGCCTTTGCGGTAAGCGCTTTATCGAACAGCGATCTTGGCATTACGCTTTGCGGTCTGCTTTTTTTACGGTCGCGAATTCGTTTTCGAACTTGGTCGATGGAGAGAGCCGCTCCATCACCGTCAGCTAGATGTGATGTTGCAAAAGGTTGTTCAGCCGAAAGGTTCTGAGAGACTTGGTTCTCCCAAATCTGCCAGGAGATCGACCGAATGAACAGTCTCACGAACGTCAGAACGCCCTATGAGACACGCAAGTTGCTGGTCGAGCGCATTGCGGTGTTAGGTCTTATGCCGGTCGCCGAGGCGTAGCCGGACGTCAAGATGCTCCAAGATCGACGCCTTCGAGCAAAGCCGAGAGTGGGTTGAGCGGGGCCCTTGCCGGGTCGCACTTACCGTTGGCCGTGTCCCAAGTTGGGGTCGATTCGCGCGACGAAGTTGCATGACGGTGACGGCGTTATGCTCGACCGCAGAAACATAATGCGCACCTCTTGCAGGCACCTGCGACGGATACAAGCACAAGGACAACAGAAAAGCGATCAGGCGGCCGGGAGAAGCGCAGGAATCGCGTGAACACGAGTCGCCGAACAAACTTACAGGTTTGCGTCAGCAAAGATGACGGACAGCGAGGTCTGAAGCGCTTCAGCGACTCGAACCAGTAGCAAAACGCCAGTGCTCTGGACGCCGCGCTCGATGCTGCTCATGTACGAGCGATCGATCCCGGCGCGCTCCGCAAGTTCTTCCTGAGAGATGCCATTCGCCTCACGGGCACGCCGAATTGCCTCGCCAAGCATGGTCTGAATCGCCCCCAGTTTGCTAGACGCTTCCGAGCCATTAAATTGGCGTACTTGG
>CAZZWS010000255.1:0-5302 GCA_964657795.1 Beijerinckiaceae bacterium | reverse complement strand
GTGCACAACGCACGCGCCTCGGCGACATCGGCCGTCGGCGAGCTCACGGAGAGATCGCCGACCAATACGGCTCCGCCCACGGAGCGCGACGTCGCCGCACCTCGCCACCCGACGATATGGCAGGACGGTGGGTCGCTGCGATCGTCCGGTGTAGCGTGCGCGAGCGTCGTCGCGTGCCCGCATCAGAACTTGGCGAGCAGACGCACGCCGACCTGACGCGGTGGCGCCCATCCGCCGAAGAACGCGTTGTAGCTCACGGTGCCGTAGTCCGGCGCGACGTTGCCGCCGGTGTAGTCCTGATTGTTGAACACGTTCCTCACAAACGCCTCGACCGTGTAGTTGCCGTGCGTGGCGCCGGTCCGCAGGTCGGTCTGTACGCGACCCTTGATGTACGAAGCGTTGAACACGTCGGCGTACTCCTTGCCTCGATAGACCACGGCGACCGTCGAGTAGCCCTGCCAGGCGGACGGAAGCGCATACGTGTAGGTGCCGACCACGGAGGCCGAATACTCGGGAACGAACGCGAACTTCTTGCCCGAGAAATCGGTGGTGCCGAACTCGGGGACTCCGGCCGTGTTGAGGAAGCTCGTGCGGTCCGTGTAGTTCCATGCTGCCGTCGTGGCGACGGAGAACTGTCGCGTGAATGCATAGTCGCCTTGAAACTCGACGCCGTGGATCTTGGCCTCGCCCGCGTTCGTCGTTCCGGAAACGCTGTATCCGAGCGTCGGGATCAGAGCGGCGACCGTGATCTGCTGATTGCTCAGCTTGCCCGCATAGACGTTGACGTCGAAGAAGCCGCGACCGTCGGGGACTTCGCCCTTGTATCCGACCTCGACGACCTTGAGCTTCTCCTCACGATATGCGACGCTGCCGCCGCCCGCCAACAACTGGCCGATCTGCGCGAGCGCCGTCGGGTTGTTGGCCTGCCCGGCGATGCCGGTATTGAAACCGCCCGGACGATTGCCGCTCGCATACGACGTGTACAACGTCTGCCGGTTGCCGAGGTCGTACGACAACGACGCACGCGGGCTGAACGATTTGTAGGTCTGGGAGAGGTCGGAGAGCAGCGCTCCGTAGCCGGCCGTCGCGCCCCCGTTGGTCGTGCCTGCATAGGCCGAAGCCTCGCGGCGGTCTTCCTGCTCGCGGGCCTCGAGGCTCAGGGTCAGCTGCGGAACGACCTTGATGTAGGCACCGGCAAACACGCCTAGCGTCCGGCTGATCTGGTCACCGATCGACTGCGCGCCGGCTGTTCCGATCCGCGTGGTGCCTTGCGCTTGCTGCGCGACGATCGCGTCGACGAAGGTGTCGCTATGGATGTAATTGGCGCCGACCGTCCAGCTGATGCGTCGGTTCGGGTCCGACGACAGCCGAATCTCCTGGTCGAAGTCGCGAAACTTTTGGGTCAACGTGTAGAAGTAGGCCTGGTTGCCGAAGGTCGGCTGAACCGCTTGGCCGAAGCCGTCCAGAGCAGCCATCGTGACGTTGGTGTGATAGGCCGTGATGGCCTGGAATCGCAGATAACTGTTGATATCCCAATTCGTCACCAGGTCCGAGTTCTCCGCAACGCGCTGCTGGCCGATTTTCGGTTCGAAGCCGGTGCCGGCGATCAGCGGCGACGAGAAGATCAGGTTTGAAATGGTGGTGCGGGGACCATTGACGCCGGCGGTGACCACGCTGGTCGGGACCGTCGTGTTGATGTAGTTGATCGAGTAGCGGCGATCCGGAATCTCGCCGCAGAACGTGGTCTGCGTGGTGCCCAGTTTGCAGTTGTCGAGCGAGGCAGGAACGAACGCAGTCGCGGATGGGCCGTCGTCGTCCTTGAAGCGGTTGTAGTAGCCTTTGAAGGAGAGCTTATCGAACGGCGTGAATTCGACGGTCGTCGAATACGACTTGCGCGACTGGTCGCCCAACGTGGTGTTGTTGTACGAGTTGGTCACGTAGCCGTCGGTCGACTGGTCGAGCACCGTGAATCGCGCGCCGAGCAGACCCGGCACGATCGGGCCGGCGATCGACGCCGTGAGGCTCTTATCGTTGCGCTGGGCGCCTTCCAGCACGACCTCGCCGGTGAGTTGATCGGGGATGGCACGCGTCGTGTACGCGATCGCACCGGTCATCGTCGATCGGCCGAAATACACGCTTTGCGGGCCGCGAACCACTTCGACCTGACCGACGTCGAGCGATACCGGAATTTCGTTGCCGACGACGGCCGCGCCATCTAGGAACACGCTCGCGGCATTGCCCCCGCCGGTCGTGAGCAGGAGGCCGCGGAACGCGACGTTACGGCCCGAGCCGCGATCGTTGCGCGAATTGCCCGGCGTGAAACTGTTGAATTCGAGACTCGGCACGAAATTGGCGATGTCGGTGGTGCTTTGCAGCCCCAGCTTCTGGATCTTGTCTTGCGTGACGACCGAAATGGCGAGCGGGACGTCGACCAGCGACTCGTTGCGGCGACGCGCGGTGACCTGTACGGCGTCGAGCGATTGAACGCCCGCGGTGGGTGCGGCGGCCACCGAGTCGGTCGCCGGAGTCGTCGGGTCGGTGGGCGTTGCCGCGGCCTGCGCCGAAGCGTTGCCGGATGCCAATGCGACGCCGATCGAGAAACATCCGAGAACCAGGCTCGTCAGCAGATTCAGCTTCGCCGGCTCGAAAGCAGCCGCGACATGGCGCGACGAATGAAGCGGAGAAGATGCCGTTCCCACAGGCGCAGCATTCTGCGGCAATCGACGTGTTCTGGATGATTCGCGCTGAATGGCCATGGTCATTTCCTCTTGCTCGGATAGTTGAATAGACTCGTTTCGTTGCTCGCACGGCGACGGTGGCTGGACCTTCGACGCGGTGATCGATGCGTCATCGACCAGACGACTCTTCCGGTTTACTCATCGGACTTTCGCTTTGCAACCGCATCCAAAACACTTATCCATCACGCGATAAGCGCCTAACGTCGTTTCAGCTTTCCTGCAACGAATGGCAAGTCCGCTATCGCTGGGCGGATAGGAACGCGAGATCCGCAACTCGATGAAACCGGCACTGCTACCGTCGATTTCTTTTCTCCAACGCGGTTCATTTCCAGCTATGCCGGATTCGCTCCAGGACGAATTTCGCAACGCAATGCGTTGTCTAGCCGCTACCGTTTGTATCGTCACGATCGACGACGACGGCGAGTGGAACGGCATGACAGCCACGGCCGTGACATCGGTGTCGATGGACCCGCCATCGATGCTTGTCTGCGTCAACACGTCGGCGTCGATGCACGACACGCTGCGGCCGGGCGCGCGACTGTGCGTGAACCTGTTGAAGAGTTCGCAGGCTTCGCTGGCCGGCGCCTTCAGCACACGGAAGATCACCGGTGCCGCGCGTTTCGCGAACGGCGCCTGGGAAGGAACCGCGGGCAACGCGCCCCACCTCAGCGACGCGCAAGCCAATTTCTTCGGCACGATCGATGTCGCCATCCCCTACGGCACGCACACGGTGTTCGTCGCGAAGGTCGATGCGGTGCGCATGTCGGAGCGGGTGTCGCCCCTGCTCTATCAAGACGGCCAGTACGCCGCGTCGACGCGCATCTCGGACTATGCGATCGATGCGCTCTTCCTGAACCGCTGGTCACCGCGCGCGTTCACCGACGAGACGATTCCCGAAGACGAGCTCATGACCTTGTTCGAGGCCGCACGATGGGCGCCATCGTGCTTCAACTCGCAACCGTGGCGCTTTCTTTACGCGCGCCGCCATACGCCGCAGTGGGATCGCTTCCTGCCCTTGCTGATCTCCTTCAACCAGAGCTGGGCCAAGAACGCTTCGGCACTGGTGTTCATCGTGTCCAACACGACGATGACGGACCCGGCGACAGGCCAACGCACGGTTTCGCCGTCACACACGTTCGATGCCGGCGCGGCGTGGGCGCAACTCGGATTGCAGGCGACGCGGTCGGGCTGGCGGGCCCATGCGATGGCCGGGTTCGACCACGAGCGCGCCCGGAAGGAACTGAACATTCCCGACGAATATCGCATCGAGGCGGCAGTGGCGATCGGTCGACAGGGCGATCGCTCCATGCTGGCCGAGCGCCTCCAGGACCGGGAGACACCCAGCACGCGCGAGGAACTGTCCACGATCACGATGGAAGGCGGCTTCCCCTCGCCATGACCGCCATGAGGCAGCCCCGGCCGTGAATGACCGAGCATCGAGACTCGGGGGCCCGATGGCCTGGTTCACGCTCGGCGTGTTGATGCTCGTCTACATCGTGAACGTGATCGATCGGCAGATCCTGTCGATCCTGGCGCAGGACATCAAGCACGACCTCGGCATCAGCGATGCCGACCTCGGCTATCTGTACGGGACGGCGTTCGCGATCTTCTTTTCGCTGTTCGGCATCCCCTTCGGCCGTCTCTCGGACAACTGGTATCGCGGCCGGCTGATCGCGATCGGACTCGCGTTCTGGTCGACGATGACGACCCTGTCCGGACTTGCGACGTCGTACCCGATGCTGAGCGCGGCACGCATGGGCGTCGCGATCGGCGAGTCCAGTGCCACGCCGGCGGCATGGTCGATGCTCGCCGATCTGTTTCCGAAGGATCGCCGCGCGCTGGTCAACGCGCTCTACGCGTCGGCCTCGATCATCGGCGGTTCCTTGAGCCTGCCGATCGGCGGATGGATCGCGTCGAGCTGGACGCGCGCCCATGCGCCCTCGGGCGCGCCGCTCGGCCTTTCGGGCTGGCAGGCGGCCTTCATCGCGGTAGGCATGCCGGGACTCGTGCTGGCGATCGTGGTCGCCTGCCTGCGCGAGCCTGCGCGCGGCGCCAGCGACGCGGACATGGATGCCGAGATCGACGTCGCTCGACGACCCGGCGCGTGGCGCGGCTTCGTGATCGAACTGACGCGCATCCTTCCGCCGCTGACGTTGTGGAGCGCTGCTCTGGTCCCCGGCGGCCTGCGTCGCAACCTGCTCGCGCTGGGCGTGATCGCCGCGGGCGTCGCGCTACTGATCGCGGGCACCGGCGACGTCGCGCAATGGGTGACCTACGGGACCGGCGTCTACGCGGTAACTTCGTGGGTGCTGCTGTTGCGCGCGCGCGAGCCCGAGATCTATCGGCTGATCTGGGGCTCGCCGACGGTCACCCTCGCGATCGGCGGCTTCGGCCTGCTCGCGCTGCTGACCGTATCGTTCCTGTTCTGGGTCGCGCCGTATGCGCTGCGAACCTACGGCATCGACAAGGAGGCGGTCGGTATGGCGATCGGGCTACCGACCGCCGTGATGGCGGCGCTCGGGCTGATCGTCGGCGGCCGATGGTCGGACGCATGGCAGGCGCGC
>CAZZWS010000254.1:0-5355 GCA_964657795.1 Beijerinckiaceae bacterium | reverse complement strand
CGAGTCGAACACCGGCTCGGGCACCGGGCCGCCCATCGCGCCCGCATTCGACGACGCCCTGGATCCCGCCGTCGATGCGGCCCGCATCCGCGCGTTCTTCGTCGCGTCGTCTCATGCGCGGCGTGGCCTGGGGTCGCGGCTGATGGAACACTGCGCCGCCGCCGCGTGGCACGCCGGCTTCCGCACGCTGACGCTGGTCGCGACGCTCCCCGGCGTGCCGCTCTATCTCACGTTCGACTTCGTCGCGGACGAGCGCATCGATGTGACGCTCGCCGACGATGTGCGCGCATCGCTGGTGCGCATGACGCGGCCCCTCACCGGACCGCGGCTGCGTACCGTCGACCCCTGATCGGCGTTCGGCTGATCCCATCTCGCGAAAAGTGACGCTGCCACGGGGTCTCGGGTCGGGCACGATGGCAGCATTTCCTCGACATCGATCGCCATGTCGCTCGCCCACACCCGTTCAGCCAGCGAAGCCGCAGAGACATCGGCCACCCTCGCGTCGGTCGCGGAAGCGATCGAGCTGTCCGCGTCGGTGGGACTCGTCTACGTTTCGGACAGCGATACCGGCATCCATCGCGTGAAACGGGGCGAGCGCTTCGCGTATCTGGGTACCGACGGCAGGACCCTGCGCGATGCGAAAGTCCTGCAACGCATCGCGAGCCTCGCGATCCCGCCGGCCTACGAGCAGGTCTGGATCTGCATGAAAGACCGCGGCCACTTGCAGGCCACCGGTTACGACGCGCGCGGCCGCAAGCAATACCGCTATCACCCGGAGTGGCGCACCGCGCGCGACGGCGCGAAGTTCGAGCGGATGATCGCGTTCGGCGACGCGCTGCCGAGGCTGCGTCGTCGACTGTCGCGCGACCTGGCGTTGCCGGGCCTGCCGCGCGAGAAGGTGCTCGCCGTCGTCGTCAGCCTACTCGACGCGACGCGCATCCGCATCGGCAACGCCGAGTACGCCCGCGACAACGCGAGCTTCGGGCTGACGACGTTGAAGGACAGGCACGTGCGCTTCGTGAAGGACGGTCGCGCCCGCTTCTCGTTTCGCGGCAAGGGCGGTCTGGACCACGACGTCACCGTCGACGACAAGCGACTGTCGAAGATCGTGCGCAGTTGCCAGCACCTGCCGGGTCAGCAGCTGTTCCAGTACGTCGACGACGACGGCGCCCGTCACCCGATCACGTCGGATCTCGTCAACGCGTATCTGCAGGACGCGATGGGCGAGGACTTCACCGCCAAGGACTTCCGGACCTGGGGCGCGACGATGTCGGCCATCGGCCTGATGGCCGCGACGCCGCTGCCGGACGCCCCGACCGAACGCGCGTTCAAGCTCGCGATCACGACGGCGATCAAGGCCGTCGCCGCCGAGTTGCGCAACACGCCGACGGTCGCGAAGAAGTCCTACATCAACCCGATCGTCTTCACGGCGTGGCGCAGCGGTTCGTTGCACAAGACCGTGTCCGGCGATCTCAGGAGCGCACCCCGCAAGGCCGAGAAGGTCGCGCTCGCGTTCCTGCGCGCCGAGTCGCGCGCCGTGGCGTCGGCCGCGAAGAAGGCGGCGGCGCCGGATGCATTGGCCAGGTCGCTGAAGAAGAGCCTGGCTGCGGTCCGTCGCGGCAACCCCGCCTGACGTCACGGTCGCGGGACCGGGTCCGTCACAAAATCGCGGGCGCGCTTGTGTTTCCGGCGAGCGGCCACGACCTGCGTTGCTTCGTCTGTTGCTCTCGTTTCCCATGATCGATCGCATGAAGGCGCCGCGCACGTGGATCGCGCTGGCGGCGGCGGCGTGCGGCACCGCGCTCACGCTGTTCGGCTGCACCAGCCTCGCCGAGAAGGAACGCGAGCTGGTCTTCCGCATCGAGCCCGGCGTCGCGCGCTGGTACGACGGCCTGCCGCAGGGCTTGCAGGAGTTCGACCTGCCGGTGCGGACGACGTCGTCGGCCGCGAAGCCGCAATCGGTGCACGCGTGGTGGTGGCCGTCGGTACGAAGCGATGCGCCGGCCGTCCTCTATCTGCATGGCTCGCGCTGGAACCTCACCGGGCAACTGTTCCGCATCCGCGAGCTGTACGACCTCGGCTTCTCGGTGTTCGCGATCGACTACCGGGGCTTCGGCCAGAGCGCGGGCGACCTGCCGTCCGAGAAGGCCGTCTATGCCGATGCACGGATCGGCTGGGACGCGCTGGCCGGGCTGGTGCCGGACCCTAAGCGTCGCTACATCTACGGTCACTCGCTCGGCGGTGTGATCGCGGTGGACCTGGCCGCGACGCTGTCGAACGAGGCGAAGAAGACCGATACCGCCGTGCCCGCGGCCGGCCTCGTCGTCGAGTCGTCGTTCACGACGCTCGCCGACATCGCACGCGCGTTTTCGTACCGGTGGCTGCCGATCCAGCTGGTCCTGACGCAGAAGTTCGACTCGGTCGACAAGATCAGGGAGGTCCGGATGCCGGTGGTCGTTCTGCACGGCGGCGCGGATCGCTATGTCCCCGTGGCGCTCGGCAAGGAACTCTACGAAGCGGCGCCGCAGCCGAAGCGGCTCGTCGTCGTGGCGGAGGGGACGCACAACAACAGCCTGCGACTCGGCGAGGACGAGATGGAGGACGCGTTCGGCGCGGTCTTCGGACTGCATCCGCCGACGCATTGAACGTCGGCGGCAGCGATACGCGCACGAATCGCGCTCGAGGCGCGCTCGAGGCGATCGAGGTCGGCAGATACCTTTGGACAACTGCTCCCGGTTCCCCGCATGACCTCGACGCGGACGTGCCTCAGTCCTCGTACGATCCGTCCACCAGGCGCTGCGAGATCCACCAGAGGTTGCCGTGCGCATCGCGGACGCCACCCTGTCGATCGCCATAAGGCATGTCGTCGACGGCCATGACCAGCGAGGCGCCATGGTCACGTGCGCGCGCCATCGCCGCATGAGCGTCGTCGACGTAGAAATAATACGACGAGCACATCGCCGGAAAGGCCGACGACGCCTCGCTGACCATCACGGTCGACGTGCCGAGGCGGACCCGGACGTTGGCGACGCGGCCATCGGGTCGCATCGAGCGCCCGGTCTCCGAGCCGCCGAGCCCATCGACGAGAAAGGCGATGAACGCCTCGGCGTCGTCGACGAAGCAGTACGGGGTGACGGTATTGAATCCCGGAGGCAGGATCATGGCGGAGCCACCCGACAGGGCCGGACAGAATGCTGCGAAACGCTCGCGCCCGCAACGCCCGCCGTCCCGGGTTCAGGCCATCGCGACGCCGTAGTTGCCGTCGCCACGACCGCTGTCGCGCTGGGCCACCGCCTCGTCGAGCAGCTTCTGTTCGGCCGCCTTCTTGGCCGGCGAGAAGCGCACCGACATCGCGCACAGACCGGTCGCGAGCACGATCAGCCCGAGCACCCACAGCGTCTGCGACGCCGACGGCGACGCCTTGTTGATGAAGCCGGCGATCACCGCGCCGACGTTGCCGCCGGCGCCGATGATGCCCGCCACGCCGCCCAGCGCCTTGCGGTCGATGAACGGCATCAGCGCGTAGGTCGCGCCGCAGGCCATGTGCGTGAAGAGGCCGAAGAACGACATCGCCGCGATGGCCAGGCCCACCGATGGCGCCTTGCTGAACAGCAGCAGGCCGATCCCTTCGCCGACCATGCATCCGAACAGCAGCGTCGTGCGGCCGTCGAGTCCCTTGCCGCGAGCGATGCGGTCGCTGAAGATGCCGCCCAGCGCGCGTGCGAACAACGCCAGCCCGCCGAAGATGCCGGCCGCGAGACCCGCGCTCTGCAGCGTCAGGCCGTAGCTGTCGACGTAGTAGCTCGCCGCGATGTTGTGGATGAAGATCTCGATGCCGAAGCACGCGCCGTAGGTCGCGGCGAGCATCCAGACGCGGTAGTTCTTGCTGGCTTCGACAAACACCGCCCAGCCGCCCTTCTTGCCCGAGTCGACCGCCATGCCGCGCGCGCGCAGATCGATGATGTCGCCCTGAGGCGTGTCCTGCGTGTAGCGCGCATAGACGAAGCCCATGATGATCATCGCGATGCCCGGCACCAGCATGGCGACGCGCCAGCCGTAGGCCTGCTCGACCCCGAGCGAGACCACCGCGGCGACGATGAGCGGCATCAGCGTCTGCGTGACACCGCCGCCCGCGTTGCCCCAGCCGCCGACGGTCGCGTTGGCGGTGCCGACGACGTTGGGCGCGAACATCACGCTGGTGTGGTACTGCGTGATGACGAACGACGCGCCGATCGCACCGATGGCGAGGCGCAGGAACAGGAACACCGCGTAGCTCTTCGCGAGCGCGAGGCCGAGGACCGGGATGGCGCCGATGAACAGCAGCCACGTGTAGGTGCGGCGCGGGCCGTACTTGTCGCACAGCGGTCCGACCAGCAGGCGCACGAGGATCGTCACTGCCACCGCGGCGATGTTGATGTTGGCGATCTGGTCCTTCGTCAGGCCGAACTCGGTCTTGATCAGCGGCATCAGCGGCGCGGCCGCGAACCACGCGAAGAAGCACACGAAGAACGCCAGCCACGTCACGTGGAACGCCTTCATCTGCGGCGTCGACAGGCTGAACAGGTGGATGCGGGCGGCTTTGGGCGCCGTCGCGTCGATGAGGGATGCGGGAAACAGCATGGAGGACTCCTGAACTTTGGCGATTCGGCACGGGGTCGGTCGCCCGACCGTCTGCCAGCGGCGCGAGCCGCCGGCAGTTCTTTCCGACGTCGGTTACACGCCGAGCTTGGCGGCGATCTTCATCAGCACGTCGTGATTGGCCGACAACAGGGCGGCGTTGCTCTTCAACAGGCGGCTGTTGGCTTCGAGCAGCGCGTGGTTGGTGGCGAGCGACTCCGAATTGCCGTTCACCACGTCGCTGTTGCCCTTGAGCAGCGCGAAGTTCTTCGCGAGCGTGTCGGCGTTCGAGCCGATCTTGCCGGCGTTGGACAGCATCAGTTCGTGGTTGCCTTCGAGCAGCGCATGGTTGGAGCCGAGCGCATCCGCGTTCGACGCCAGCATGGCCTTGTTGTCGACCAGCACGCCCTTGTTGGACTCGAGCAGCGTGTGATTGGAGACCAGCGTCGACGCGTTGGACTCGATGGTCTTCTTGTTGCCGACCATCAAACCCTTGTTGCTCTCGAGCAGCGCGTGATTGAGCGTGAGGCTCTCCGCGTTGTCGACCAGCACGGCGTGATTGGACACCAGCATCGCCTTGTTGCCGAGGATCGCTTCGCTGTTGGCTTCGAGCTTGGCCGAGTTGGCCGCCAGCGCCGACTTGTTGCCGCCGATCGCCGTCGCGTTGGCCCGGACGGCCGCCGCGTTGCCTGCCAGCAGCGCGTGGGGGAGCGCCGCCCCGAGGATGGCGATCGGCCA
>CAZZWS010000253.1:0-5391 GCA_964657795.1 Beijerinckiaceae bacterium | reverse complement strand
AGGCGGCCCTGCGCTACATGGCGATCGGCACGGCCGCGTTCGACAATCCACTGATCGATGCGGTCACGCACGCGACCTTCGAATACAACCGGGCGCTGTTCCTGCTGTCGCAGGACGACGGCGAGACCGCCGAAGGACTGATCGACGCGGCACTCGAGCGTCATGCGCGCACGCGCGATGCGCGCGTCAGGATTCCGCTGAAGACCGCGGCGGCGCTCTGCGACTGGGCGTCGCATGTGCCCGCGCGCCAGGCCGATGCCCGCAGGCAGCTGCACGACCTCCATCGCCGCAGCCGCCGGACGCGCTTGCACCACGACGACGTGCTGCGGGCGCTGATGCGGGTCCACGGCCGTCCGACGTCGCGCGAGGATGCCGCGCTCGGCGTGGCTTACGCCCGGGAACTCGTCGAACACACGACCCGTGTCAAGCACGCCATGTTCAATCGGCAGATGAGCGACCGAGGTGTCGCCTCGCGCTCCGTCGACGACGACGAAGAGCCTGCATCGTTCGGAGAGTCCGTGCCGCGCGACGTGTTCGTCGTCACCGGTCGGAGTTCAGCAGACGACCGGATCCCGGCAACGCAGGAGCTCGATGTCGCAGCGGATGGCGCGGCCGATGGGGCGGCAACCCTTCCTTCACGCGACGTCCGCACGCATGACGAACCGACGGCCTTCCAAGAGGATCGCGCGGCGATCCGCACCGCGTCGTCGAATTGCACGATCCGCACCGTCGCTTACGAAATCGCCGAGAGCTGGGCGCTGGCCGCCGAGTTTCCGGACGACCGGACAGGACAGCATTGCTTTCGCGTCGGGCGGCTCGCCGGCCTGCTGGCCGCGGAGATCGGCATGGATGCCGATTACTGCCTGCGCATCGAGCACGCGGCGCGCCTGCACGACATCGGCAAGATCAACGTCGACGAACCGATCCTGCTGAAGCCCGGCCCGCTCGACCCGGGCGAACTGACGGCGATGCGCGCGCACGCCGAAGCGGGCGGCGCCCTTCTGCAGCATGCGAAGGATCCGACGCTGCAGATGGCCGCCGTCATCGCGCGGCATCATCAGGAATGGTGGAACGGCACCGGATACCCGTATGCCCTCGCCGGTGACCGCATTCCGCTCGAGGCGCGCATCTGCGCGCTCGCGGACGTGTACGACGCGTTGACCAACGTGCGGCCCGACAAGCGCGCATGGCCGCACCGGACCACGATCGAGCAGATGATGTGCGAGGCCGGCGTGCACTTCGATCCGCGACTCATGACGCCGTTCCTGCACGTCCTGGAACGCCACGTCGGCTCCAATGCCACGCCGCCCTCGAACCGGCTGCACCTGAAGGATATGGACGCGAACGGCCTGCTCGTCTCACGCCGCGATCTGCTGGCGACGGTGCATCAGCGATGAACATCGCGTCGGACGCTGCGTACCGTCAGGGCCGGCCCGGTCGATAGATCTCGCGTCCCGCATCGTTGATCTGCTGACGCAACGCGCGGCGCTCGTCGGGCGTCAGGCGGCCCGGTCTGCCGGCGGGCGGCTGGCTTGGAGGTTCAACGGGCGCAGGCGCCGCTTCGGGAGGACGTTCCTGCGCCTGCCGCTGCTGCGCACGCTGCTGTGCGCGTTCTGCCTGCCGCGCGCCACGATTCTCGAACGCCATGCGCGGCGCGGCCGTCCGCCGGGCTTGCGGACCTGCGCGCGCGTCGGCCACGTCCGCGACGATGCAGGCCATGCAGGCCACGCATGCGAGCAACGGCATCCGGGCACGCGACCGCAACGAGGACTGGTTCGGAAAGAACGACATCGTGGAAGGAGTGGCGAGGTTCGTGCCCGATCGACATGTCGCGCATCGCATGATGTTAGGGGGATCGGCGACGCGACACGTTCAGGGCCCTCTTCTTGTTGTAACGAGTTGTGTACCTGTTGCAGGACGACCGCGCTCCTCACGCCGCACGCGCGGCGGCTCGTCGTGAGATCGGTGGTCATGTTTCGTAATCACTGTCCGGCCGAGTCGATCGGCCCGGCGTGACAGTCGCCGCGCCCGCGCATTACCATCGGCACATGACCGCTCCCCTCCCCAACAAAATCCTGGTGGTCGACGACGACCAGCGCCTGCGCGATCTGCTGCGTCGTTATCTGGCCGAGCAGGGCTTCAACGTCTTTCTCGCCGAGAACGCGACGGCGATGACCAAGCTGTGGACGCGCGAGCGCTTCGATCTGCTGGTGCTCGATCTCATGCTGCCGGGCGATGACGGACTCGCCATCTGCCGCAAGCTGCGCGGCACCGGCGACACGACGCCGATCATCATGCTGACCGCGCGAGGCGACGAGGTCGATCGCATCATCGGTCTGGAACTGGGCGCCGACGACTACCTGCCCAAGCCGTTCAATCCGCGCGAACTCGTCGCCCGCATCCACGCGGTGCTGCGGCGGCGCACCGCACCGGAGGCGCCGGGTGCGCCCGTTGCCGATGTCGAGCATTTCATCTTCGGGCCGTACGACCTCAACCTGCAGACGCGTACGTTGACGAAGGACGGTCAGTCGAAGGCGCTGACCACCGGCGAGTTCGCGGTCATGAAGACCTTCGCGCGCCATCCGCGCCAGCCGCTGTCGCGCGAGAAGCTGATGGAGCTGGCGCGAGGACGCGAATACGAGGTGTTCGATCGCAGCCTCGACGTGCAGATCTCGCGGCTGCGGAAGCTGATCGAGCCCGATCCTTCGAGTCCGCGCTACATCCAGACCGTGTGGGGCCTCGGCTACGTGTTCGTGCCGGACGGCCCGCCCCCGACCGAGGTCAAGCCCGACGCAGCAACCGGCCAGGACGATGCGCAGATGCCGGCCGATGTCCTCGACGCCGCCATGCCGCCGGCCAGCGAACCGCGCGCCTGATTCCGCGCCGTCGAAGGCGTCCGCGACATGCCCGGTGGCGTCTTCTGGCGCACCTTCCTGCTGCTGGCGCTGCTGATGGGCGCTAGTCTCACGGCGTGGTACCAGAGCTTCCGCATTTTCGAGCGCACCCCGCGCGCGCAGCAGATCGCGCAGACCATCGTGTCGGTCGTCAACGTCACGCGCTCGGCGTTGATCCACTCCGACACGAACAAGCGCCCCGACCTGCTCGCCGATCTCGCCAACAACGAGAGCATCCGCATCTACCCGCTCGAGCCATCGGACGTCGTGGAGCCGCTGCGCGACACCGCGTCGAACGCGCTGATGGTCGACTACGTCCGTGCGCGGCTCGGCCGGGACACGCGGATGGTCCGCAGCGTCGACGGTCGCGAAGGGCTGTGGGTCAGCTTCTCGATCGAAGACGACGACTACTGGGTCGCGTTCGAGCGCGACCGGATCGAAGCCGTCCAGGGGCTGCAGTGGCTGGGCTGGGGCGCCGTCGCCCTCGGCCTGTCGCTGGTGGGCGCGATCGTGATGAGCCGACTGATCAACCTGCCGCTCAAGCGGCTCGCGAGCGCCGCAGTGGTCGTCGGCGAAGGCGGTCGGCCGCAGCCTTTGCCGGAGAAGGGACCGCGCGAGATCCGCGACGCCAACGCGAGCTTCAACACGATGGTCGACGACCTCGCACGCATCGAGGCCGATCGGGTCCTGCTGCTGGCGGGCATCTCGCACGACCTGCGCACGCCGTTGACGCGCCTGCGGCTCGAGGCCGAACTCGCGATCACCGACGAGGACGCGCGTCAGGCGATCGCGTCGGACATCGAGCAGATGAACGCGATCATCAACCAGTTCCTCGACTACGCGCGCCCGCAGGACGCCGATCACGCGTTCGAGGCGATCGATCTCACGGCCCTGGTCCGCGACACGTTGTCGGACATCGCGCCCGACGAGCAGCTCGTGATCGAGCGCGATCTCCAGGCGACCGCGCCGGTGCGGGCGCATCCGACCGAGATCCGCCGCGTGCTGTTCAACCTGATCGAGAACGCGCGGCGCTACGGACAGACCCCGGAGACCGGGGTCGTCGAGCTGATCGTGCGCACGCTCGACCATCCCCCACGGATCGAGGTCGCCGACCGCGGTCGGGGCATTCCGGCCGAAGCCATCAAGCGGATGAAGCAGCCGTTCACGCGACTGGACGAGGCGCGCGGTCAGGCCAACGGCGCGGGGCTCGGGCTGGCGATCATCGACCGCATCGCGCAGCGCCATCGCGCGCGCTTCGAACTCGGGCCCCGCGACGGCGGCGGACTCGTCGCCCGCATCGTCTTCGCGAAGAAGGCCTGATCAGTCCATCGTCAGACGCGCACGAGCAGCGCCACGGCTTCGGCCGCGATGCCTTCGCCGCGACCGGTGAAGCCGAGCTGTTCCGTGGTCTTGGCCTTGACGTTGACGCGGTCGATGTCGACCGCGAGGTCGGCGGCGAGGTTGGCGACCATCGCCGGAATGTGCGGCGCCATCTTCGGCCGTTGCGCGATGATGGTCGCGTCGAGGTTGCCGAGCGCATAGCCGGCTTCGGTCACGAGCGCGTAGGCCCGGCGCAACAGCGCGCGTGAATCCGCACCGGCGTAATCCTGCGACGTGTCGGGAAAGTGCCGGCCGATGTCACCCAGCCCCGCCGCGCCGAGCAGCGCGTCGGTGATAGCGTGCAGCAGTACGTCGGCATCGGAATGGCCGAGCAGGCCCTTGTCGAACGGAATGGTCACGCCGCCGATGATCAGCAGCCGTCCCTCCACGAGCGCGTGGACGTCGAAGCCCTGGCCGATCCGCAAACCGCTCACCGCCGCGTCACCCTGCATCTCGCGGGAGGCCCGATCAGACGGCCGAGATGTGCGAATGCTGAAGAGGCGGCGAGCCGCCCTGCCCCTGCGCGTTGACCCCTTGCGTGTTGACCCGATGCTCGCAGTTGACCTTCGTGCAGACGCCGTACATCGACAGCGCGTGATCCTGCAGGACGAAGCCGCGCTCCTTCGCGATCCGCTGCTGGCGCTTCTCGATTTCCGGATCGTAGAACTCTTCGACCTTGCCGCACGTCAGGCAGACCAGATGATCGTGATGCGTCCCCTGGTTGAGCTCGAAGACCGCCTTGCCGTTGTCGAAATGGTTGCGCGCCAGCAGCCCGGCCTGTTCGAACTGCGTGAGCACGCGGTAGACCGTGGCCAGACCGATGTCCATGTGATCCGTCAGCAGCTGCTTGTACACGTCTTCGGCGCTCATGTGCCGCTGGTTGGTCGTCTGGAAGATCTCGAGGATCTTCAGACGCGGCAGCGTCGCCTTGAGGCCGATGGTCTTGAGTTCGATGGGATTCGACATACACGTCCTCGTGACCGTGACCGGCGTGCGCGGCGAACGGGCGACGCGACGCGGACGGGATCGGGCTGGTGAAGGTTACGGCTATCATAGCGCCTTCGCGTCGGACGACCTCCTCCGTCGTTCGCTCGCCGCCCCGCCGCTTCAACCGCTT
>CAZZWS010000252.1:0-5397 GCA_964657795.1 Beijerinckiaceae bacterium | reverse complement strand
CCCGCACTGACACTCACGCACTGACAGTGCGAGCCGCGCTCAGCGTCGCGCGGTCCTGGCGACCGTGAAGCCGACGGTCGTCATGCCGGCGTCGCTCGCCGCGAACACCGTTCCCGCGTGCATCGATGCCACGGCCTTGACGATCGACAGACCGAGGCCGTGGTTCTCGCCGCTGTTGGGCCGTGCGGAATCGACGCGGTAGAAGCGGTCGAAGATCCGGCCGATGTGTTCACGCGGGATCTCCGGGCCGGGGTTCGAGATGGCGATGCGGGCCGTCAGGTCGGTCTGCGACAGCGTGACCACGATCTCGTCGCGGCGGCGCGTGTGGCGGATGGCGTTGTGCAGCAGGTTGGTGATCGCCCGGCGCAGCAACGAGCGCTCGACCGACGCGCTGGCATCGCCTTCGACCCGCACGGTCACACCGGCCTCGTCGGTGATCAGGTCGAGGAATTCCACCGTCTTGTGGACCTCCTCGGCGAGCGACGCCGGCGCGAGGCTCAGCGCCTGTTCCCCCTGGTCGGCCCGCGCGAGGAACAGCATGTCGGCGATGATGCTGCGCAGCCGCTCGAACTCCTCGAGGTTGGACTGCAGCGTCTCTTCGAGTTCGGCCGCCGTGCGCTCGCGTGACAGCGCCACCTGGGTCTGCCCGATCAGGTTCGCGAGCGGCGTCCGCAGTTCGTGGGTCACATCGGCGTTGAAGGCATCCAGCTTCTGATAGGCATCCTCGAAACGATCGAGCGCGCCGTTGAACGACAGGCCGAGGTCGGACAGCTCGCTCGGCAGCCGACTCGTGTCGAGGCGCTTCGAGCGCTGGGTCGCCCCGATGCTCTGCGCGTCCTGCGAGATGCGTTGCAGCGGCAGCAGGCCGAAGCGGGCTGCCCAGTAACCGAGGACCGCGACCAGCACGACGCCGAGCGCCGACCACGCGATCAGCGCCTGCTCGAACTCGCGTTCGGTCCGCAGGAACGGCTCCGAGTCGATGCCCACCATGAAGCGCAGGGCAGGGTGGTTGGCGTTCGCCGGAAAGTATTCGTTGCGGGTGATGATCGGCGCGGCGTGCTGCTCGATGGTGGCGACGCCGCGACCCGACGTGCTCCCCGGGGTCCTTCCCGTCATGGTCGCGATCTCCGCGCGCGACGCGCCGTACTGGACCAGGGGATCGTCGCTCCAGATCCAGTAACGCGTGCTGCCGTCCGGCGGCGTCAGCGCGTCGAGCTTGGCGTGGATGCGGGCCCACTGCTCCGGCATGGTGACGCGCTTCAGGAAGTATTCGATGTCGCGAAACTTGGTGTCGAGCTCCTCGTACTGATGCGCCTCGATGGCCTGGTCGTAGACGCGATGCAGCGCGATCCCGATCAGCGTGAAGACCCCGAGCGCCGCGGCGGCGAAGAGGGCCGCGAGACGGATCGCGATCGAGCGCGTCGTGATCATCGGGCGATGCGTTGTCACGCCTCGCGTTCGATCGCGGGCTGCGCGGCGGCGGACGCGTCACTGCGGTCTTCGAGCACGTAGCCCATGCCGCGGATCGTGTGCAACAGGTTGTTCGCGTAGGGTCCGTCGATCTTCGCGCGCAGGCGCTTGATGGCGACCTCGACGACGTTGGTGTTGCTGTCGAAGTTCATGTCCCAGACCAGTTCGGCGATGGCGGTCTTCGACAGCACCTCGCCGCGCCGACGCGCGAGCACCGACAGCAACGCGAATTCCTTCGCGGTCAGGTCGATGCGGGTCGTGCCGCGCACGACTTTCCGCGACAGCATGTCGATCTGCAGTTCGCCGACGCGCAGCTGCGACGAGTCGTACAGGCGCTCCTGCGCGCGACCGCGCCGCGCCAGCGCCTGCAGGCGCGCGACCAGTTCCAGGAACGAGAACGGCTTGACGAGATAGTCGTCGGCACCCTCGCGCAATCCGTGCACGCGGTCCTCGATGCGGTCGCGTGCGGTCAGCATGATGACCGGCGTGTCCTTGACGGCTCGCAGCGAGCGCAGCACCGCGAAGCCGTCCTGGCCCGGCAGCATGACGTCGAGCACGATGACGTCGTAGTCGAACTCGAGCGCCAGATGCTGGCCGTCGATGCCGTCGTGCGCGTGGTCGACCGTGTAGCCCTGCTCGGTCAGGCCGCGCGTCAGATAACCCGCCATCTTGAGTTCGTCCTCGACGACCAGGATCTTCATCGCTGCGTGTTCATCGTGGCCCGACGCTCTCAGGAAGACGTCGACTCGGGCGCGGGCCGCAACAGCGCCGCGCGCCGATGGTGCTTACGGTCGCGCTTGGCCTGCTTGCGCCTCACGTACCAGTGATGCGCGCCATCGAGGTAGAGATAGATCACCGGCGTCGTGAACAGCGTCAGCGCCTGCGACAGGATCAACCCGCCGACCATCGCGTAGCCGAGCGGTCGGCGCAGCTCGGAGCCGGCGCCGTGGCCGAGCATCAGCGGCAGCCCGCTGATCAGCGCGCACATCGTGGTCATCATGATCGGCCGGAACCGCAGCAGGCACGCCTCGTAGATGGCATCGCGCGACGACAACCCGCGCTCGCGTTCCGCCGACAGCGCGAAGTCGACCATCATGATACCGTTCTTCTTGACGATGCCGATCAGCAGGATGATGCCGATCAGCGCGATCACGCTGAGGTCATAGCCGCCGAGCCGCAGGATCAGCAGGGCGCCGAGGCCCGCCGATGGCAGCGTCGAGAGGATCGTCAGCGGATGGATGTAGCTCTCGTAGAGCAGTCCGAGCACGATGTACACGGCGATCAGTGCCGCGGCGATCAGCAATGGTTGCGAAGACAACGAATCGCCGAACGCCTTGGCCGTGCCCTGGAAGCTGCCGATCAGCGCCAGCGGGGAATCCATCTGCCGCTGCGCCGCGTCGATCGCCTTGGTCGCGTCGCCGAGCGCGTAGCCGGGCGCGAGATTGAACGAGATCGTCACGGCCGGGAACTGGCCCTGGTGTCCGATCGACAGGTAGGCCGTCTTCGTCGTGTCGACCTTCACGAACGACGACAGCGGCACCTGCTGCTGTGTGATCGGCGAGGTGACGTAGAGCTTGTTGAACAGGTCCGGGTCCTCCTGCATCGCCGGCGTGGTCTCGAGGACGACGTGATAGCTGTTGAGCTGCGTGAAGTACTGCGCCACCTGCCGCTGGCCGATCGCGTCGTACAGCGTCGAGTCGATCAGCGACGGCGTGATGCCGAAGCTCGAAGCCCGCGCTCGATCGATCGTCAGCGTCGCCGCCGCGGCCGCGTTCTGCTGGTCGGACGCGACGTCGGTCAACTCCTTGAGCTGCCTGAAGCGGTCGAGGATGCGCGGGGCCCAGACGTTCAGCTCGTCGAGATTGGCATCGGTCAACGTGTACTGGTACTGCGTCCGCGACAGGCGTCCTCCGACGTTGATGTCCTGTCCCGACTGCAGGAAGGCGGTGACCCCCTCGATACGCGCGAGCTTGGGCCGCAGGCGTCCGATGATCTCGTCCGAGCTGACCTCGCGACCCTCGTCCTTCGGTTTCAGCCCGATGAACATGTTGCCGGTGTTGGCCGTGGTCTGGCCCACGGTCATGGCGAATCCCGACACGTCGGGATCCTGGCGGACGACGTCGGCGATCTCCTGCATCCGGACGGCCATCGCCTTGAACGAGGAGTCCTGCGACGACTCGACGAATCCGAAGATGAACCCGGTGTCCTGCTGCGGGAAGAACCCCTTCGGGGCCCAGACGAACATGAACACGGTCAGCACCACGGTCCCGAGGAACACGCACAACGTGATGAACGAGTGACGCAGCACGACGTCGAGGCCGCGCTTGTAGCCCGCGAGCAGCCCGTCGAAACCGCGCTCGAAGAGCTGATACATGCGGCCGTGCTTCTTTTCGTGCGTGTTGCGCAGGAAGCGCGAGCACAGCATCGGCGTGAGCGACAGCGACACCAGCACCGAGACCACGATGGTCAGCGTGACCGTGACCGCGAACTCGCGGAACAGGCGGCCGACGATGCCGCCCATCAGCAGCAGCGGGATGAAGACCGCGACCAGCGACACCGAGATCGAGATGATCGTGAAGCCGATCTCGCCGGCGCCCTTGAGCGCCGCGTCCATCGGCGACATGCCGTCCTCGACGTGTCGATAGATGTTCTCGAGCATCACGATGGCGTCGTCGACGACGAAGCCGACCGCGATCGTCAGCGCCATCAGCGACAGGTTGTCGAGGCTGTAGCCCACGATGTACATGACCGCCGCGGTGCCCAGGATGGCGAGCGGCACGGTGATGCCCGGAATGATCGTGGCGGCGATGTCGCGGAGGAACACGAAGATGATCAGCACGACCGCGAAGATCGTCAGGATCAGCGTGAACTCCACGTCCTTGACCGACGCCCTGATGTTCTGCGAGCGGTCGCTGACGTTGCTGACCGTGACCGTCGGCGGGATGGCCGCGCGCAGCTTGGGCAGGGCCGCTTCGATCCGGTCGACGGTCTCCAGCACATTGGCGCCCGGCTGCTTGGTGATGGCCAGGATGATGGTGCGATCGTTGCGCAGCTCGTTGTCGGCGGGCGCGGCGGCGCCGCGATAGGCCCATGCGGCCACCTTGACGTTCTCGGGTCCGTCGACGGCCGTGCCGATGTCGCGCACGCGGACCGGCGCGCCGTGGCGATAGGCCAGCACCACGTCGTTCCACGGCCCGGCGCCCAGCACCTGGTCGTTCGTGTAGACGGTGAAGCTCTGGCTCTTGCCGTCGATGTTGCCGGTCGGCTGGTTGACGGTGGTGACCGCGATGACACCGCGGACGTCTTCCAGCGAGATGCCGAGCGCCGACAGCTTGGTCGGATCGACCTGGATGCGGATCGCGGGCTTCTGCGCGCCGCCGATATTGACGAGGCCGACGCCGGTGATCTGCGAGATCTGCTGCGCGAGGATGTTGTCGGCGAAGTCGTTGACCTGCGTCAGCGGCAGCGTGTCCGACTGGACCGACATGACCAGAATCGGCGAATCGGCCGGGTTGATCTTGCGGAAGGTCGGCGGGCTCGGCAGGTTGGTCGGCAGCTGGCCGCTGGCGGCGTTGATGGCGGCCTGGATGTCGAGTGCGGCGCCGTCGATGTTGCGGTTGAGATCGAACTGCACGGTGATCTGCGTCGTGCCGAGCGCGCTCTGCGACGTCATCTGCGACAGCCCGGCGATCTGCGAGAACTGGCGTTCCAGCGGCTGCGCCACGTTGGACGCCATGATCTCGGAGCTCGCGCCCGGCAGATTGGCCGAGACCTGGATGGTCGGGAAGTCGACCTGCGGCAACGGCGCGACCGGCAGTTGCGGCCACAGGGCCGCACCGATCAGGATGAGTGCGATCGCCAGCAGCGTGGTGCCGATCGGCCGACGGATGAAGCCTGCGGATATGTTCATGGCGTGCTCGGCTCCGC
>CAZZWS010000251.1:0-5420 GCA_964657795.1 Beijerinckiaceae bacterium | reverse complement strand
CGTAAGACGACAACGCGCAAGACGACAACGCTGGGGACGGAACGCCGGAGGCAGGAAGACGTCGCGACATTCCGCGGGAGCGGGTCGCGAATTGTAATGGCAAACAGCGATCCCGGCCGTGACTCGGACCGGCGTCACGCCACGGTGCGACCACGATGAAAAACGGCGCCCGCAGGCGCCGTTCGATGGGCTGTCGCCCGTGAGTCCGGAAGCCTAAGGGTGATAGGCCAACTCGCCGTGCGACGAGATGTCGAGGCCTTCGCGCTCCTCTTCCTCGGTCACCCGCAAGCCGATGACGAGGTTGACGATGAAGTACGCGACCAGCGAGACCACCGACGTCCAGACCACGACGATGCCGACGGCCTTGGCCTGGATCAGCAGTTGCTCGCCGATGCTGGTGTAGCCGGTCTTGCCGGTGACCCAGTCGGTGACGAAGCCGGGACCACCGAGCGACGGCGAGTTGAACACACCGGTCAGCAGTGCGCCCAGGATACCGCCCAGCGCGTGGACGCCGAAGACGTCCAGCGAGTCGTCGACGCCGATCATCTTCTTCAGACCGGTCACGCCCCACAGGCAGACGCCGCCGGAGATCAGGCCGATCGCGAAGGCGCCCGGGATGCCCACGTTGCCGGCGGCCGGCGTGATGGCTACCAGGCCCGCGACCGCACCGGAAGCTGCGCCGAGCATCGACGGCTTGCCCTTGATCAACCATTCGAGCGCGGTCCAGGACAGCACCGCGCAGGCCGTCGCGAGGAACGTGTTCATGAACGCGAGGGCGGCGGAGCCGTTCGCTTCGAGCGCCGAGCCGGCGTTGAAGCCGAACCAGCCGAACCACAGCAGCGACGCGCCGATCATCGTCATCGTCAGGCTGTGCGGCGCCATCGACTCACGGCCGAGACCGAGCCGCTTGCCGAGGAAGATCGCGCCGATCAGGCCCGAGATCCCTGCGTTGATGTGCACCACGGTGCCGCCGGCGAAGTCGAGCGCGCCCATCTGCCAGATGTAGCCGGCGGTGGCGTTGACCTTGTCGACCCCGGCCGCGTCCATGCCGGCGGTGTAGGCGTCGGGACCGGCCCAGAACCAGACCATGTGCGCGATCGGCAGATAGCTGAACGTGAACCAGATCACGAGGAACAGCAGGATCGCCGAGAACTTCACGCGCTCGACGAGCGATCCCAGGATCAGGCAGCACGTGATGGCCGCGAACGTGCACTGGAACGCCGCGTAGACCAGCTCGTACATCGGCGTGCCCTTGCTGAAGGTCGCCGCCATCGAGAAGCTGCCGTCGACCGGATTGAACATCCCGTTGAGGAACAGCCGGCTGAAGCCGCCCATGAACGCGTTGCCTTCGGTGAACGCCAGTGTGTAGCCATACACACACCACAGCACCGTGATCAGCGAGAAGCCCACGAACACCTGCATCAGCACCGACAGCATGTTCTTGCTGCGGACCAGGCCGCCGTAGAACAGGCCGAGCGCGGGCACCGTCATCAGCAGCACGAGCGCCGTCGACGTCAGCATCCACGCCGTATCGCCCTTGTTGGGAACGGGCGCGACGACGGCCGGAGCGTCGGCAGGCGCAACAGCCGCGGGAGCCGCCGTCGCGGAGGCGCCCGGCAGCGGTGCGCCGACGGGAGCGACCGGGACCGTGCCCGGGTTGTCCGTCGTGACGGGCGCCTGCGCGATCAGAACCCGCGCCGCATCGACAGCGCCCTTCGAGTCGTGCGCGAACGCCGAGACCGCGGGACACGCGAGAGCGACCCAGGCCAGCGCGATCAGCAAAATCTTCTTCATCTCAACTTCCCCTTGATTCCATGGAGCGCCGCGGCGCACGTGCTTAGAGAGCGTCCTTGCCGGTCTCACCGGTCCGGATCCGAACGACCTGTTCGAGGTCGTACACGAAGACCTTGCCGTCCCCGATCTTGCCGGTGCGTGCCGAGGCTTCGATGGCCTCGATCGCGCGCTCGACCAGTTCCTCGACGACGGCGGCTTCGATCTTCACCTTCGGCAGGAAATCGACCACGTACTCGGCCCCCCGATAGAGCTCCGTGTGGCCCTTCTGACGGCCGAACCCCTTGACCTCGGTGACGGTGATGCCCTGGACCCCGATCGCCGAAAGCGCTTCGCGCACCTCATCGAGCTTGAAGGGTTTGATGATGGCCGATATCAGTTTCATGCGCTCCTCTGCAAATCGTGGAGATGAACCGGAGACCGGTCATCGGTGAATCGCCAATGCGAATCGGATGGTCCCATCCGATTCATGTCGATGGATCAGAAAGTCTTGGAAACGGAAGCGAGCGGACGGACCTTGCCGCCGGCCTCGAGCGACGTGGCCGTCCCGAAGTAGTTCTTCTTCGACGTGCCCACGACGCCGAGCGCGACCACCCAGCCGGACAGATCCTTGGTGGCGCCAAGCTTGTAGTCGACGACGCCGCGCGGCAGCGTGCGGCCGGTGACGTCGACGAACTGGCTCGCGTTCTTGACGTACTGGTAACCGGCGTGTGCCGCCAATCCCCAGCCACCACCGAAGTCGTAGGTCCCGTTGGCCTCCAGATAGCCGGAGCCGTTGGTATCGATCTCTCGGCTGCCCTGGAAAGAATCGCCGAGCCCGAAGTAGTTGGTGACCGCGTACCAGTACTTGATCGACACGGTCTTGTACGACAGGCCGGCATAGACCTCGCCTTCCTCGGCTTTCTTGCCATAGCCCGCGTAACCGCCGCCCGACGAGCGCTTGGTCGGGTAGTAGTAGTAGTAGGCGCCGACGTCGAGGATGAGGTCTTCGTTGAACGTGTACTTGTAGCCGCCGTAGAAGTCCATCTCGAGCGACGCGCCGCGATACAGGCCCTGCTCGACATTGGAATTCCAGTTGCCGATATAGAAGCCACTGACGTGCGAGAGGTCGACGCCCCCTTGAAAGGCCGGCTTGTAGCCCGTCTGGGTGAAACCGCGGAAGCGATAGTCGGAGAACAGGTTGGCGTTGCCGGTCAACGTGTAGTCCGAAGCCGGTGCCGTCGGCGCCGCGGTTTCCGAAGCTGCAGCCGGAGCGACGGTGGTCTGCGCTTCGGCTTGAACGGAAAGCATGGCAGTGATGGCGAGCAAAGCTAGGCTGGTCCAGCTAGCTGATGCGCGGGTTTTCATCGACGACTCCGTGAGTGTGGGAGACGACAAGTCGCAAATCCCGTGCCATCGAATTTGCGCGATCTTGACGCGCGCGATGACTGGATTCGGTGCATCGCGGCCGTCTTGGGGCGGAGCGCGCGACCTGTTTGTGCAAACAGGCGGGCCGACGGGTCGAGCCGTCGAGCGAAGCCGGTCCTAGTGCGCGCCAGCTGCCGCTTCGCTCGCGCCGGCGCCGCCGGTCTTGACCGGGCGCGCCAGCCAGACGACGCCGATCAGCGCCACGAACAGCAGCGCCGACGCGTAGAAAATGTCGTTGGCGCCGAGCATGTAGGCCTGCACGTCGATGGTCCGATTGAGCGCCAGCATCGCCTGGTCCGCCGAGAAGCCGCTCGCCTGCATGTTCTGCAGGTACTGCGTGGTGGCGCCGCTGCCGTGATTGACCGCTTCGGTGAGCTGCGAGTGATGCAGGATCGACCGGTCTTCCCACATGGTCGTCGCGATCGACGTGCCGAACGCGCCTGCGGTGATGCGCAGGAAATTGGACAGCCCCGACGCGGCCGGAATGCGATCGGGCGGCAGCCCCGACAGCGTCAGCGTCACGAGCGGCACGAAGAAGAACGCCATCGCCGCGCCCTGCAGCACGATCGGCCGCACCAGGACGCCGAAGCTCGCCTGCGTGTTGTAGAACGTCCGCCAGTACAGCGCGGCCCCGAAGATCGCGAAAGCGATCGTCGCGAAGATGCGCGGATCGACCTTGCCGATGAGCTTGCCGACGACCGGCGACAGGATGATCGCGAACAGGCCGACCGGCGCCGTCAGCAGACCCGCATCGGTCGCGGTGTAGCCCATGTACTGCTGCAGCCAGAGCGGCATCAGGACGACGTTGCCGAAGAACACGCCGTAGCCGAGCGCCATCGTCAGCGCGCCGGTCCAGAAGTTGCGGCCGGCGAAGAGCCGCAGGTCAACGACCGGATGATCGTTGTCGACCAGTTCCCAGACCAGGAAGCAGGCGAACGCGATCGCCGCCACGGATGCCAGCGCGACGATCACGCCCGAGCTGAACCAGTCGAGCTCCTTGCCCTTGTCGAGCATGATCTGCAGCGCGCCGACCCACAGCACGAGGAGCCCGAGACCGACGCCGTCGATCGGCAACTTGCGGATCACCGTCTCGCGCGACTTGAAGATCGTCCACGTCGTCCACGCGGCGATGATGCCGACCGGGATGTTGATGTAGAAGATCCACGGCCACGAGATGTTGTCGGTGATCCAGCCGCCGACGATCGGGCCCATCACGGGCGCGACCAGCGTCGTGATGGCCCACACGGCGAGCGCCATGCCGGCCTGCGCCTTCGGGTAGCTCGACAGCAGCAGCGACTGCGACAGCGGGATCATCGGGCCCGCGACGAAGCCCTGGACGACGCGGAAGAAGATCAGCATCGGCAACGACGTGGCCAGCCCGCAGAGCCACGACGAAACCACGAACAGCAGCACCGACATCGTGAACAGCTTGACCGCGCCGAAGCGCTGCGTCAGCCAGCCGGTCAGCGGCAGCGCGATGGCGTTGGCGACCGCGAACGACGTGATGACCCAGGTGGCCTGCGAGCTCGACACGCCGAGGTCGCCGGCGATCGACGACAACGACACGTTGGCGATCGACGTGTCGAGCACGTTCATGAACGTGGCCAGCGCGAGCGAGATCGTGCCGATGATCTTGGCGGGGCCTTCGAGCGGCGGATAGCTCGCCGCCGCCGGCGGCCGCGATGGCTTCGTCGGCGCGGCCTCCATCGCGGAATCGGCGGCGAGCGTACTCATGCGAACGAGGATGTCACGACGACGCGCTGCGGGTGCGACAGGACGCGGATCAGTCGGCGCGCGCGATCGGCATCGCACGACTCGCCGCAGCCTTGCCGTCGGCGCCCTTCGACGCTCCTTTCGAACTGCCCAGATTCGCGGCGACGATGCGATCGATCAGCGCGTCGGCGGCACGGGTGTCGGGCGCGAAGGCCTTGGTCTGGTACGAGGTGTCCGCGCGTGGTTCGCCGCGCGCGCCGTTGCTTGCGCCGGCGCCCGCGAGCTGCTGACCCTGCTGGTTCGACGTGTCGACCTTGGCGACGACCGACAGACCGATCCGCAGCGGATGCTCCGCGAGCTGCTTCTGATCGCATCCGATCCGCACCGGCACGCGTTGCACGACCTTGATCCAGTTGCCGGTCGCGTTCTGCGCCGGCAGCAACGAGAACGCGCTGCCGGTGCCCGCGGACAGTCCGACGACGTGGCAGTCGTATTCGACCTTGCCAGAT
>CAZZWS010000250.1:0-5451 GCA_964657795.1 Beijerinckiaceae bacterium | reverse complement strand
TTCATCATGCCCATCTGTCGCGGCAGCCAGAGCGACAGGTCCGGCCAGTACGTCACGATGATCAGGAACACGATCATCGTCGCGAGCCACGGCAGCACCGCCACCGTCAGCTCCGTGATGCGCATCTTGCTGATGCCGCTCGCCACGTAGAGGTTGAGCCCCACCGGCGGATGGCAGAGGCCGACCTCCATGTTGGCGTCGATCAGGATGCCGAAGTGGACCGAGTCGATGCCCAGGCGGATCGCGGTCGGGTGCAGGATCGGCGCGAACACCAGGATGATCGACGACGGCTCCATCACGTTGCCGGCCAGCAGCAGCAGCACGTTGGTGATCGCCAGGAACTCGATCTGACCGAGGTGCTGGCCGAGCATCCAGTCGGCCATCGCCTGCGGGATGTTCTCGTGCGCCATCAGGAACGAGAACAACGTCGCGTTGGTGATGATGTACAGCAGCATCGCGCTCAAGGCGGCCGAGGTCAGCAGCACCTTCGGCGTCTTCGACAGCGGCATGTCCTTGTAGACGAACACCGAGATGATGAACGAGTACACCGCGCTCATCGCCGCGGCTTCGGTCGCCGTGAAGATGCCCGTGTAGATGCCGCCGATGATGATGACGACCAGCGCCAGCCCCCAGATGCTGTCGCGGAACGCCTGCCACTTCTGCAGCCACGTCGCCTTCTTCATCCGCGGGTAGCCGTTCTTCCAGGCCAGGAACCACGTCGTGCTCATCAGCATCGCCGTCAGCAGCATGCCGGGGAGGAGGCCCGCCACGAACAGCGCGCCGATCGACGTGCCGGTGGAGATCGCGTAGATCACCTTGGGGATCGACGGCAGCATCAGGATGCCGAGCGAGCCGGCCGTGATGATCACGCCCGCACCGAAGCGCTTCGGATAACCCTGCTTGACCATCGCCGGCAGGATGATCGAGCCGATCGCGACCACCGTCGCGACCGACGAGCCGCACACCAGCGCGAACATCGCGCACGCGATGATGCCGGCCAGCGCGAGCCCGCCGTGCCAGTGACCGACCAGCGTCGTCGCGAACTTGATCATGCGGCGCGCGACGCCGCCGTGCGTGAGGAAGTTGCCGGCCAGGATGAAGAACGGGATCGCCATGATCTCGAACTTCTCGATGCCGGTGAACAGCTTCAGCGCCACCGCCTCGACCGGCACCTCGGTGAGGATGTAGAGGAACATCAGCACCGTCAGGCCGAGCGCGATCGACACCGGGATGCCGGTCAGCATCAGCGCGATCAGCAGGCAGAAGACGATGGCGACCTTGCCGAAGCCGATCGAGATGCCGATCAGCGCCGTGGCGATGCAGACCAGCCAGATCGTCGCCTTCTTCTTGCTCCACGGCTCGTAGCCGTAGGGATTGTCGATGGCCGACGTCAGCACGACGGGCTTGCCGGTGGGACCCAGCGGCGGGGTCAGGACGTCGCTGGTCATGCCGCACCCCGCAGGTTGGCGTCCTTGCCGTAACCGGGAAACTCCTCCATCTCGAGATCGTCGAGTCCTTCGACGGCGGCCTCGTCGTGCTTGGGCATCTCGCCGGTCTTCCAGAACACGATGCCGACCTGGACGAAGCGGTAGCACATCAGGTACGAGCCCATCCACACGGCCGAGTAGATGCACCACGTCGGCCATTCGAGGTCCGGCGTGGTCGGACCTTCCGGCAGGTCGCCGGTGTCCCAGCCGAGCAGATGGAACACCGCGTAGTGCATGCCGTTCTCCCACACGAAGCGCAGACCCAGCGTGCCGATGATCGCCGTGAAGAACATGCCGCCGAGGATGGCGATGTAGACGCCGGCTTTCCGCCACTCGGTCGGCAGCCGCGCGATCAGTACGTCGACCCCGACGTGCACGCCTTCACGCACGCCGTAGGCCGCGCCGAACTTGGCCATCCACACGAACATGTAGATGCACAGTTCCTGCGCCCACGACAGGTTGAGCCTGAGCGCGTAGTCCTGAAGATGCGGAATGCCCGACGCGTAGCGATGGATGACCGCCACGAAGATCAGCAGCGTCGCCGCGCCCATCAACGACGCGATGATCCATTCTTCGAGGTGGTTGAGAAATCTGTTGATCAATGCGTTCTCCGTGCGCCGGTCCGGCGCAGCCATTCATGTCACTCCGGCGCGGGCCGGGGTCTGGTCACTCGTTCACCAACCGTCGAATCGGGTCCCGGCCTGCGCCGGGACGACAACCGGTGCCCTGCTTACTTCAGCACGCCGGTTTCCTTCTGCACGGCCTCGACGGTGTCCTTGCCGATCCGCGACTTCATCTCTTCCTGGACCGGGATCAGCACCTTCTTCCACGCCGCCGTCTCGGCCGGCGTCAGCTCGTAGACCTGCGTCTTGCCGGTCGCCCTGACCTTGGCCAGCGCGTCCTCGTTCTCCTTCTGCGCGATGTCGTTGGTGTACTGCGTCGCATCCTTCATCGCGCCTTCGAGCGTGGTGCGGACATCCGCGGGCAGCTCGTCCCAGAACTTCTTGTTGACGATCACCGCATAGCCCAGATAGCCGTGGTTGCTGATCGCCACGTACTTCTGCACCTCGTTCATCTTCTGCGTGTACAGGTTCGACGGCGGGTTCTCGGTGCCGTCGACGACGCCGGTCTGCAGCGCCTGGTAGACCTCGGAGAACGCCAGCACCTGCGGCAACGCGTTCAGCGCACGCATCTGCGACTCGAGCACCTTCGACGACTGGATGCGCATCTTCAAGCCCTTGAAGTCGTCGGGCATGTGCAGCGGCTTGTTGGCGCTCATCACCTTGAAGCCGTTGTCCCAATAGGCCAGCCCCTTGATGCCCTTGTTCTCGAGCTTCTTGAAGAGCATCGCGCCGACCGGACCTTCCTCGACCTTCTCGAGCGCGGCGCGATCCGGAAAGATGTACGGGAGGTCGAACACCTCGAACTCCTTGACGCCCAGGGGACCGAACTTGGCCAGCGACGGGGCGAGCATCTGGACCGCGCCCAGCTGCAGCGCCTCCACCTCTTCCTTGTCCTTGTAGAGCACGGAGTTGGCGTAGACCTCGATCTTCACGCGTCCCTTGGTCCGCTCCTCGGCCAGTTTCTTGAACATCTCGGCGCCCTTGCCCTTCGGGGTGTCGGCGGCGACCACGTGACTGAACTTGATGACGATGGGCGCGGGCGTCTGGGCCGACGCAGCGAAAGCGACGATCGCGAACAGGCCGCCGGCCAGGCGAGAGATTGTTTTCGACTTCATGATTCCATTCCTTCGTTGACGATGTTGTTGTTGCCGTCGGTCCCGACGGCGCGGGACCGACGAAGAGACGTGCGTCGCACGCTGCTCACCTGGCGCTGCCGAGACTCGCGACCCCTGTGGCCCCGAATCCGGTCGTCGCATAGACCTGCTGGATCAGGTCCTTGCCGATGCGGCCTTCGACTTCCTTGTGGACCGGCAGCAGCACCTGCCGCCACTCCTCCTTCTGCTCGGGCGTCAGCGCCGTGACCTCCGTCTTGCCGGTCGCGCGGATCGCGGCCACCGCGTCCGCGTTGTCCTTCTTCGCGGCAGCGTTGCCGTAGAAGATCGCATCCTTCAACGCGCCTTCGAGCTCGACGCGCACGTCCGGTGGCAGGCCGTCCCAGAACTTCCGGTTGGCGATCACGGCGTAAGCCAGGTGACCGTGGTCCGACAGGGTCATGTACTTCGCGACCTCGTTGAGCTTCTGCGTGTAGAGGCCCGACGGCGCGCCTTCGGTCCCGTCCACCACGCCGGTCTGCAGCGACTGATAGACCTCGGACGCGGCCATCACCTGCGGCATGGCGCCGAGCGCGCGCATCTGCGCGTCGAGCACCTTCGACGACTGGATGCGCATCTTCATACCCTTGAAGTCGGCCGGCTTCTTCATCGGCCGGTTGCCGGCCATCGCGTGGAAGCCGTTGTCGATGAAGCCGAGGCCCTTGATGCCCTTGGGCTCGAGCTTCGCCAGCAACGACTTGCCGATCGGGCCGTCCGACACCCGATGGAACGCGGCCTCGTCGGGAAACACGTACGGCAGGTCGAAGACTTCGAACTCCCTGACGCCCAACGGACCGAACTTGGCCAGCGACGGGGCCAGCATCTGAACGGCGCCGAGCTGCAGCGCTTCGACCTCTTCCTTGTCCTTGTAGAGCGTCGAATTCGGATAGACCTCGACCTTCACGCGACCTCCCGTGCGCTCCTCGACGAGCTTCCTGAACTGCTCGGCCATCTTGCCCTTGGGCGCGTCGGCGGCGACCACGTGGCTGAACTTGATGACGATCGGGGGCGTCTGCGCGATCGCGACGCCAAGAGTGGCGAGCCAAAGCGCAAGAGTGGCGGGGAGTCTTCTCATGATGTCTCTTGAAAGTGGGAAGCAATCATCGTCACGGAGGGTTGCTGCCCGCGATGCGGTAGACCTCGTCGAGCAGCGGCTGGCCGACGCGCGGCGCCATCTCCCTGTGTACCGGCCACATCGTCTTCTTCCATTCGGCGCGCTCCGCATCGGTGAGCGGGAGCACCTGGACCTTGCCCGACGCCCTGATCCGCGCGAGCGCCGCCGCGTTCTCTTCGACGACCAGCCTGGCCTCGTCATCGGTCGCGTCGCGGATCGACGACGCCACGACGGCCTGCAGATCGGCGGGCAGCCGGTCCCAGAACGCCTTGTTCATCACGACCGCGTATCCGGTGTGCGTGTGATACGTCAGCGTGATGTCCTTCTGCACTTCCATGTATTTCTGCGAGGTGTAGCTCGACAGGATGTTCTCGGTGCCGTCGACGACGCCCGTCTGCAACGCCGAATACACCTCGGAGAAAGCCATCACCTGCGGCAGGGCTCCCAGCGATCGCTCGTTGGCTTCGAGAACCTTCGACGAAGGGATGCGCATCTTCAGGCCCTTGACGTCGGCCGGCATCCGCAACGGCTTGTTGGCGGAGATGACATGGAATCCGCCGCTCCAGAACGCCAGGCCCTTGAGGCCGCGCTGCTCGAGCAGGCCGAACAGCTGGCGGCCCGGCTCGCCCTGCGTCACCCGCTGGAACGCGGCATCGTCCGGAAAGAGGTAGGGCAGGTCGAAGATCTCGAACTGGCGGACGCCGAGCGGCCCGAACTTCGACAGCGACGGCGCGAGCATCTGCACGGCGCCCAATTGCAGCGCCTCGAGTTCTTCCTTGTCCTTGTAGAGCGACGAATTGGGATAGACCTCGACCTTGAGCCGCCCCTTCGAACGCTCTTCCGCGAGCTGCCGGAAACGTTCGGCCCCGCGACCCTTCGGCGTGTCGGCCGTGACGACGTGGCTGAATTTGATGACGATCGGAGCCGGGGGCGCCGAAGACTGCGCCGATGCGTCGATCATGGCCGCCACGACGCAGAGCAAGGTCAGCGAGACCCTGCCGATCGTGCGGACGACCGGGCGGACGCGAGCGCCAGGCGACGATGAGGATGCGGGCCGCGATGAGGTACTGGTGAGC
>CAZZWS010000249.1:0-5461 GCA_964657795.1 Beijerinckiaceae bacterium | reverse complement strand
CCCAGATTTTCTACCGCTGGCCGGGCGCCCTCGGCGCGCCGGCCGCCTTCGTGGCTGCGTTCCGACGGGTGGTCGGAATCCTGCGTGCCACCGCCGGGTCGTCGTTCGCGATCGAGCTGTGTATCTCCGGGCAGTCCGGCGCCATCCAGAACTCCTGGTACCCCGGCGACGACGTCGTCGACGTCGTCGGCATCGTCTCCTTCGGCGGCCATGTCGTGCGCGAGCAGGTTGGCCCGCCAGACCGCGGCGGAGAACGGATTCTCGGGTTGCCAGACCCGCTCGTGTTCGGCCGTCGCGCGAACGATGGCCGGCGGCAGGCCCCAGCGCGCGAGCAGGGCGCCGCCGACCTCGGCGTGATCGAAGCCGAAATGCGATCGTTCGTTGCGGAGCGCCAGACGGTCGTCGCCGTCCTGGGCAGCGAGCAGCACGTTGGTCAGGTGCGGATGCCGGATCAGGATCGCCAGGCGGCCGACCTCGTGCATCAGTCCGGCCGTGTACGCCATTTCGCTGTCGAGGCCGTTCTGCAGGGCGAGATGGCGCGACAGCGCCGCGCACAACAACTGGTGGCGCCAGAAGGACTGCACGAGACGCGTGTCGTGCAGATAAGCCATCAGCGGGCGCTGCGTGACGGCGGCCAGCACCGTGCGGCGCACCCGATCGAGCCCCAGCACCGCGATCGCCGTGGCGACGGTCGAGCAGCGCTGCGGCAGCCCGTAATAAGGCGAATTGACGATCCGCAGCAGTTGCGCGACCAGTCCGGCGTCGGCGGCAATCAGGCGCGCGATCCGGTCCGGCGAGACCTCGTCGTCGCTGACGCTTTGCATCAGCTGCATCGCCGTCGTGCTGAAGAGCGGCAGTTGCTTGATCTCGTCGACGAAGGCGGCGACCGCGGCGCTCGGTGGCGGCAGCGCGTCGTCCGCCGCGGGGTCGCTCGCCAGCGGCAGCGGCGGGACGACGATCAGCGCGTCCCGGTGCAGCGGGTGCGATGTCGCCAGCGGATGCAGCGGGACCGGCCGTTCCGGCGCTCCGGCCGGCACCGGTGCGCGCGACGACGCGACCGCCTGCCCCGCGTCGAGCGGCACAGGGGACGCCTTGCGCCTGAAGGCGCCCAGGAAACGAAGGACGAGGGAGGAACCGGGCATGGACGTGGGGCACGAGGAAAGCGAATCCGCGATGCCGTCGAGAGGGTCTCACCTGAAGTTATCGGTCGGGGCGCCGCTTGCTTGAGTCTTGCGCAGCGAGTGGTCAACGGGCAGCCCGCGCACCTGTTGCCGATGCTTCGCTGAAAGCTGATTCGGCGACGCAGAGCGCGTCGCAGTCAACCTTCTGTCGCGTCCGGCGTTATCTGGACTTCGATCTCGCAGCCGCGGATGGGCCGCACTGCCGGTGATTCGAGCCAAGGAGAGAATGAATGAACAAGATCATCGCGGCCACCGCAGCATTGCTGGTCTCCGGCGCGTGTTTCGCTCAGGCCGGCACGGCCGTGAAGGAAGGCGCCAACGCCACCGTCGAAACCGCCAAGCAGGGCAAGGAAAACGTCCAGGCTGCCGTCAGCGGCCAGCCGGAGAAGACGATCCACAAGGTCAAGGCCGAGGTGCACAAGGCCAAGGCGAAGAGCGATGCGACCGCGTCGAAGGAAGCCGCGAAGGCCGCCGTCCAGTAATCCGCAGCGGGCGATGCGCGACTTCGTATCGCCTTGCGTTGCAGTCAGACTGTCTGAATCCGAACACCGCACGACGCATTTCAACTCGAGAATGGAGAATCACATGAACAAGTTCCTCGCCGCTGCCGCCGCCCTACTCATCTCGGGCGCCGCATTCGCTCAAGTCGGTACGACCCTCAAGGAAGGCGCCAAGGCCACCGGCGACAAGATCGAGCAAGGCGCGCAAGCCACGGCCGGCGCCGTGACCAGCGAGCCGAACAAGACCGTCCACAAGGCCAAGGCCAAGTATCACAAGGCCAAGGCAGCCGAAGAAGCGACCGCCGCCAAGGACGCCGCCAAGAACATCGGCAAGTAATCGCGACGCAGCGCCGGTCCGCGACCGGTGCAACGGGCCCGACTCCGCACTGCGCAGTCGGGCCCGTTTCACATTCCGCGCCGTTACTTCGCGGCTGCTTCGGTGTTGACTGCCGATTCCGCGAGCTCGCTCACCAGTTTGTCGGCGCCCTTCATGTCGGCGACCGACGCCGTCAACTTCTTGACGTCGTCCTTCAACTTGAGGGCCTTGGCGAAGGCGCCCACGGTACCGAAGCCCGTGATGCCGTAATGCGTCAGCCGCTGATACTGCGCGATGATCGCGGCATCCAGCACCGGCCCTTTCTCCGGCGCCTCTTCGATGGTGTGCTTGAGCGCTTCCGCGACGAGGCCCTCCATCCCCTTGCAGTGTTCCTTCGACACCTTCTCGTCCTGGCCCTCGATCAATTCCTTGAGCGTGGCCGTGTGCTCGGCGATCCCGTCCTGCGACTGCACGAGCATCTCCTTGAGCTTCGGATGGGTGGCCTTGGTCGCGATCTTCTTGAGCGCGCGAGCCATCTGGTCGTTGGCGGACCAGAGATCTTTCAGTTCATCGACGTACAGTTCCTGCAGGGTGGCGATATCGGCCATGGGTCGCTCCATCGGTTTGAGATACGCTCATGCTGAACGTCCCGCAGGCCCGCGTCGTCGGACGAAATGGGAGTCGTCCGGCAGCGAACCGCCTCGCCGCGGACCGGCGCGCGGACGAGGCAAGAGCGGACACGACCGCCGGCATCACGCGCCGCGGATGCGCGACGCGGTGTTCTTTCATTCGACCGCGTCGAAGCGTCTCCCCGCCCCGATGCGGCCGCGCTCGCGCTGGACATCACGGGAGCAGAAGCATCGCGCTGGTCCGCGTGAACGCGTAACGAGGATCGGCGTCGTGCCGCGCATGCGGATCGGTATGCGCTCCATGCACTTCACCTGGAACGGCTTCACCGCCGACCGCCAGGATCTCGTCGGCCAGCACTCCACCTTGATCGGTGCGGACGAGGCAGCACCGGTCGTTCGATTCGCGTCGCCCGAAGCTGAGAGACACTACCGGACCTTCACGATCAGGACGCCTCGATGTTGACCGTACACCACCTGCACAAGTCGCAGTCCGAACGCATCGTCTGGCTCTGCGAGGAGCTCGGACTCGACTACACGCTGAAGACCTACGACCGCGACCCGGTGACGATCCTCGCGCCCGCCGAATACAAGGCGCTGCATCCGATGGGCATCGCGCCGGTGATCGACGACGACGACCTGAGGCTCGCGGAGTCGCAGGCGGTGGTCGAGTACATCGTCGTCAAGCACGGCGGCGGCCGTCTCGCGCTGGCACCCGATCATCCGGACTACCCGCGATATCTCTACTGGCTCAACTTCGCCAACGGCAACCTGCAGCCGCTGATGGGCCGCAACATGATCCTGCGTCGGCTCGATCTGCCGGCCGACAACGCGACGCTGGTCGCGACGCGAGCCCGGCTCGACAAGGCGCTGGACTTCATGGACGAGCGGCTGTCGACCGTGCCGTGGCTGGCCGGTAACGATTTCACGGCCGCGGACATCATGACGGTCTTCTCGCTGACGACGATGCGCAACTTCTATCCGCTCGACCTCGCACCGTGGCCGCGCATCCGCGCCTATCTCGTTCGGGTCGGCGAGCGTCCGGCATACCGCCGCGCGATGGCGAAGGGCGATCCCGGCATGTCGCTGATGCTGGACTGACGATGACCACGACACCCGACGTTCCGCACTACGTCCTCACGATCCGTTGTCCCGACGGCATCGGCATCGTCGCGGCGGTGTCGTCCGCGCTCGCGGCCAGCGCTGCGTTCATCACCGAGTCGTCCCACTTCGGCGACGACGGGACGAAGCTGTTCTTCATGCGCACGGTGTTCCGCATGCCGGGTTCGCTCGCCGACCTGCGGGCCACGCTCGAACCGGTCCGCCAGCGCTTCGCGATGCGGATGGACCTGCACGAGGAGCGACGGCGCATGCAGGTGATGCTGGCCGTCTCGAAGCACGGCCACTGCCTCAACCATCTGCTGCATCGCTGGCAGGCCGGCGAGCTGCCGATCGACGTCGTCGGCGTGGTCTCCAATCATGACGAGATGCGACGCCTCGTCGAGTGGTACGGCCTGCCGTATCACCTGCTGCCGGCCGGCGACGGCAAGGCCGCGCAGGAAGCGAAGCTCTTCGACCTGTTCTCGTCGTCGGGCACCGAGCTGCTGGTCCTCGCACGCTACATGCAGGTGCTGAGCGACGACCTGTGCGGCAAACTCGAAGGCCGCTGCATCAACATCCATCACTCGTTCCTGCCGAGCTTCAAGGGCGCGCGCCCTTACCACCAGGCGCACGAGCGCGGCGTCAAGGTGATCGGCGCGACCGCGCACTACGTGACGGCCGACCTCGACGAAGGGCAGATCATCGAGCAGGAGACCGTACGCGTCGATCACGCGATGAGTGCCGATGCCTTCGTGCGGCTCGGCAAGGACATCGAGAACGTGGTCCTCGCGCGCGCCGTGCAGTGGCATGCCGAGCATCGCGTGATGCTCAACGGACAGCGAACGGTCGTGTTCCGCTGACCGTCGACGATCCTGTAGTCCTCGCCGCGTACCGAAGCGCGTCCGACACGACGACGGGCATCCGGTCCGCATGCTCATCCACCGCGCGCATGGGCGCGACGATCAACACAGCGAGAGCACCTGATGAACGACGACGACAAGATTTCGCGCCGCGACGCGGTCCGCACCATGGCCGCCGGCCTCGGCGCCGTGGCTCTGGCGGGCAAGGCGGCCGCGGCGGCCCCGGCCGCGCCGCTGACCGATCCGCGCACGAAGTATCCGCGGCCGCCGTTCAAGGGCCAGACGCAGGAGTGGCCCGGCCTCGCGAGCCGCATGGATCCGGTGCCGGACCACGGCGAGAAGAGCTACAAGGGATCGGGCCGCCTGCTCGGCCGCAAGGCGCTGATCACCGGCGGCGACAGCGGCATGGGCCGCGCCGCGGCGATCGCGTTCGCGCGGGAAGGGGCCGACGTCGCGATCTGCTACTACCCCACCGAAGAGCCCGACGCCCGCGAGGTCGTCGCGCTGATCCAGGCCGAAGGTCGCAAGGCCGTTCCGTTGCCGGGAGACCTGCGCGACGAGGCCTTCTGCAAGTCCATGGTCGACACGGCGGTGCGTCAGCTCGGCGGCCTCGACATCCTCGTCAGCAACGCGGGAAGACAGCACGCGAGCGAGTCGATCCTCGACATCACCACCGAATCGTTCGACTGGACCATCAAGACCAACATCTACGCGCCGTTCTGGATCATGAAGGCCGCGATCCCGCACATGCCGCCGGGCGCGACGATCATCGCCACCACGTCGGAGCAGGCGACCGACCCGACCCCCGAGCTGTACGACTACGCGATGACGAAGGCGGCTACGACCAACTTCGTGCGCTCGCTCGGCAAGCAGCTCG
>CAZZWS010000248.1:0-5495 GCA_964657795.1 Beijerinckiaceae bacterium | reverse complement strand
CTTCCGTGCGGTCGACGTGCGGGCCGGCAAGCCGGCCACGAGCGATCGTTCGCTGACGTTGCACAGGAACGGCGAGACGTGGGCCGTTACGGACGAAGGGTCGTGATGCGCGCCAGGCCGTCCATTCTTCGGTGCGTGCTCGTCGCGCTCGCTTCGATCGCTTCCCTGTGGTCGGCTCTCGCTTCGGCGGCCGGCCCACGCGTCGCGCTGGATACGACGATGGGTCGCATCGTCGTCGAGCTCGACCTCGACCACGCGCCCGCCACCAGCCGCAACTTCATGCGCTACGTCGGTGAAGGTCACTACGACGGCACGCTGTTCCATCGCGTCGTCGAGGACTTCGTCATCCAGGGCGGCGGCCTCGGCCCCGACCTCGACGAACGCAAGACCCACGAGCCCGTCGTCAACGAAGCGGCCAACGGACTGTCGAACTTGATCGGCACGATCGCCATGGCGCGTGAAGACGCGCCCGATTCGGCGACGTCGCAGTTCTTCATCAACGTCGCCGACAACGTCCGGTTGGACCACGTCGACGTGCCGCCCGAAGGCACGACCGTGATGCGCCGCGGGCAGCCCATGCATGTGATGCCGGCGGACGCGAGTCGCGTCTTCGGGTACGCGGTCTTCGGGCATGTCGTCGAAGGCCAGGACGTCGTCGAACGCATCCGTCACGTGCCGGTCCACACCGTCGAACACGGCGAGACTTTCGAGAACGTGCCGGTCGATCCGGTCGTCCTTCGCAAAGCCACGCTGCTCAATCCTTAAGCTGAATCCTCAACTTCCAACAGGGAACCGAACAGATATGGTCAAGCTGCACACCAACCACGGCGTCATCACGATCGAGCTCGACGAGGCCAAGGCGCCGAAGACCGCCGCCAACTTCATCGAGTACGTGAAGAAGGGTCACTACGACGGCACGGTGTTCCATCGCGTCATCAACGGTTTCATGGTCCAGGGCGGCGGTTTCGCGCCGGGCATGAAGCAGAAGCCCACCGACGCGACCATCGACAACGAAGCGAACAACGGCCTCAAGAACGAGCTCTACACGGTGGCGATGGCGCGCACCAACGATCCCCATTCGGCCAGCGCGCAGTTCTTCATCAACGTCGGCGACAACGCGTTCCTCAATCACACGGCGCCGACGTCCAGCGGCTGGGGTTACGCGGTCTTCGGGAAGGTCGTCGACGGCACGGATGTCGTCGACAAGATCAAGGCCGTGAAGACCGGCCGCTCCGGCGGTCATCAGGACGTGCCGGTCGAGGACGTCGTGATCGAGAAGGCCGAGGTCGTCTGATCGCGTCGCAGGGGGTCGAAGGCATGAACGGCGTGCGACGCTACGACGCGGTGTTCGCGTCCGACGTCCATCTGTCGGCCGCGCATCCGGCCACGACCGAAGCGTTCCTCGCGTTCGTCGACGCGGCCGTCGTCGGTCGCACCGATCGCTTCTTCATTCTCGGCGACCTCTTCGAATACTGGGTCGGCGACGACGATGCCGACGATACGCTCGCCGCGCATGTCGCCGCGCGTCTGCACGGGGTGGCCGAAGGCGGCGTCGCGATCGCGTTCATGGCGGGCAATCGCGACTTCCTCGTCGGCCCTGGTTTCGCGGCGGCCGCGGGGTTGACGCTGCTATCCGACCCGTATCGTGAATCGATCGGTGGCATCGACCTGCTGCTGTCGCATGGCGATGCGCTGTGCACCGACGACGTCGACTATCAGCGCTTTCGCGCGATGGTCCGCAACCCGGCGTGGCAGCAGGGCTTCCTGGCCAAGCCGCTCGCGGAGCGTCGCATGATGGTCGCCGGCGCGCGGCAGCAGAGCGAGGCAGCCAAGCAGGTCAAGTCGGCGGACATCATGGACGTCAATGCGGCGGCCGTGGAGGCGCTGTTGACCGCGCATCCGGAGACCACGCTGATCCACGGGCATACCCATCGTCCGGGACGGCATCTTCACACGGTCGATGACGACTCGCGACGGCGCCTGGTGTTGACCGACTGGGATGCCGAGGCCGCGCGCGGCGGTGGACTCGCGATCGTCGATGGTCGCGTGGTCACGCTGGCGATGGACGGGACGCTGGTCGACGAAGAGGGTTAATCGACCCTCTCGTTCAACCGCTCCGCGTCGAAGCGCGGCTCTTCCTTGCAGGACACCGGGCACGCGCCCAACGCGTCGAGCGCCGCGGCCATCTCCTCGACCTTCGCGGTCGGCTCGGCCGTGTGATCGATCAGGCCGCGCAGCGCGATCGACTCCGGGTCATTGCGTCGCCAGTCACCCCGCGACCGTGCGCGCAGCCCGCTGCGTTCGGGGTCGGACGTTCAACGCGGTGCGAACACCACGCCATCCATCAACCTGCGCGCGCTGCGACTCATCATCGCCCGATCGACGTGCCAGTCGTCGCCGCGTCGTTCGACCACCGCGCCGACCGCGAGTACGCCGGACACGTGGCCGATGCGCGTCGGCACGCCCGGCAGGGTGCGCGCGACCTCCGACACCACCGTGCCCGGCAACGCGGCAGCGACCGCGAGCGCGATCGAGCCGGTGCCCGTGAATGCGTGATGCAGCCTGCCCATCGACACGATGCGCGCGACGACATCGACGCCGCTGCGCTCGATGTCGACGCCCGCGCTGGTCCGATAGCCGACCGGCGGCGCGACGAAGGCGATCTTCGGCGTCGCGAGCCGGTTGCGCGTCGCGTCGTCGACGGTGCGCGCCAGACCCATCGCGACCGCGGCCCGGGCGCGCACGGCTTCGAGCCGTGCGAGCAGCTTCCCGTCGCGATTGACCGTGTCGGGCAGTTCGCGGCCGCTCAGCTTCAGCGACGCGGCGCGGACGAAGACCGTCGGATTGCCCGCGTTGATCATCGTCGCGCGGATCGTGCCGGCCGGCCGGTCATCGACGGCGGGAATCAGGTCTTCGAGCTCCGGGACGTGCAGCAGATCGACGCAGCGACCGGTCGGCAGCAGGCCCCCGTCGTGATCGGCGGGGTCGATGAATTCGAGGCGGATCTCGGCCGAGCCGAACGGCACGCCGTCCTCCTGGAAGTCGCCGCTTTCGACGACCCGGCCGTCGCGCGTCGGCACGTGCGCGACGATGCGCTTGCCGAGGTTCCGCTGCCAGATGCGGACCGTCGTGACGGTGACGCGACCACGATCGGATCCGTTCGCGACGACCCAGCCCCGCGCGATCGCGTACGGCCCGATCGCGGCGCTGAGGTTGCCGCAGTTGCCCGACCAGTCGATCAGCGGGCGGTCGATCGCGACCGCGCCGAACAGGAACTCCACGTCGCAGTCCGCGCGCTGCGATCGCGACACGATCACGACCTTGCTGGTCGACGACGTCGCTCCGCCGAGCCCGTCGGTCTGCCTGCCGTAGGGATCGGGACTGCCGACGATCCGCAGCAGCAACGCGTCGCACTGGCCGGGTCTCTGCATCAGACCGGCAGGGAGGTCTTCGTCCGCGAAGAAGACGCCCTTGCTGGTGCCGCCGCGCATCCAGGTCGCGCGGATGGCTTGCGCATGGGTGTCGACGGCAGTCGTATCGACGTCGGCGGCGTGGTCGCTCATCGCGCTTTCGCGACGCCCGCGCGCGCCATGGCCTTGGCGACGCCCCGCAGCCATTGCACTTCCTCGTGTTCGAGCCCCGCGCGCGCGAAGAGACGGCGCAGGCGCGGCATCAGCTTCTTCGGCGCGTCCGGGTCGAGATAGCCGATCGCGAGCAGCCCCTGTTCGAGATGGTCGATCAGCGCCTCGCGTTCGTCGTGGGTCGCCGCCGCGGGTGACGGGACGGCTTCGGGCGGTGGTCCCGCCGTCAATGCGGCGAGTCGACATTCGTAGGCGACGAGTTGCACGGCCTGCGCCAGGTTGAGGGACGCGTACGTGGCCGACGTCTCGATGCGGCAGTTGGCCTGGCAACACAGCACATCTTCGTTCGACAGCCCGTAGCGTTCGCTCCCGAACACGAATGCGATGTCGTTGCCCTCGGGCCGGGAGCCGAGCATGCCGATCACGCCTGCCGCGTGTTCGCGCAACGACCGCGACGGCGGCGCGTACTCGCGCTCGCGCGAGGTCATCGCGATGGCGTGTGTCGTGTCGGCCAACGCGTCGGCGAGCGTCGCATGGACGGTCGCGCGATCGAGTACGTCGACCGCGCCGCTCGCGAAGGCACGTGCGTCGTCCTGGCTCAGCACGTCGTGGAAGCGGGGGGCGACGAGGACCAGGCGGGCCAGGCCCATCACCTTCATCGCGCGCGCCGTCGCGCCGACGTTGCCCGGATGGCTGGTCGAGACGAGGACGACACGGATGCGACCGAGGAGTTCGGCCGTGATGTCGTCGCCGCGCGCGGGGGATGCGGCGGTCACGAAGGGAGCGTCATGCGCGACGCCTCGAGGAGTCATTCGGCGCGGCGGTCTCGGCTAGAATGCAGGCCTTCCGCGCCGGCCCCGCCCGCCGCCTCGCCACGAACGAAGACCATCGTTTCGTGCAGGTGTCCGTCGGGATGCGACCCGTTCTTTTCACCATCGTCCGCACGATGTCCGACGGCCCGATCGAGGCTGCGAGACGTCCAGCATCCGCGCGCCTCGCGCCTCAAGCATCGTAACCATCCGCGCCATGTCGACCCTGCATCCGATGTTGAACACGGCCATCAAGGCCGCCCGCCGCGCCGGCTCGATCATCAACCGGGCGAGCCTCGATCTCGAACGCGTCAAGGTGAGCCGGAAGGAGCACAACGACTTCGTGACCGAGGTCGATCAGTCGGCCGAGAAGGCCATCATCGACGTGCTGCTGACCGCGTATCCGGACCACAAGATACTAGCAGAGGAGAGCGGGCGGACCGCGTCCGCGAAGCCGGGCAGGAACGATGACGGAGGCGCCGAGAGCGCGGCCGCGCAGCTGATCGCGGACAACCAGGCCGAGCACCTATGGATCATCGATCCGCTCGACGGGACGACCAACTTCATCCACGGCTTTCCGCAGTACTGCGTGTCGATCGCGCTTGCTCAGAAGGGGGTCGTCACGCAGGCGGTGATCTACGACCCGAACCGCAACGATCTTTTCGTCGGCACCAAGGGTCGCGGTGCGTTCCTCAACGATCGCCGCATCCGCGTGTCGAAGCGCTACAAGATGAACGAGTCGCTGCTTGGCACCGGCTTCCCGTTCAAGAACCTCGAAACGCTGGATCGCTATCTCGCGATGTTCCGGCTGATGACCGGGCAGAGCGCCGGTATCCGCCGACCCGGCGCCGCGGCGCTCGACCTCGCGTACGTCGCGGCGGGACGGCTCGACGGCTTCTTCGAGATCGGGCTGATGCCGTGGGATATCGCGGCCGGCTCGCTGCTCGTGACCGAAGCCGGCGGCCTGGTCGGCGACTTCCAGGGCGACCCGGATTTCCTGCACACCGGCGACATGCTCGCCGGCACGCCGAAAATCTTCGGGCAACTGGTCGGCATGCTCGGCCCGATGTTCCCCAAGCGTCCGCCCCGCGGATTGAACGATTGA
>CAZZWS010000247.1:0-5701 GCA_964657795.1 Beijerinckiaceae bacterium | reverse complement strand
CCTTCGTCCGCGGCGTTGATGGCCGTCGGCGGTTACGGTCGTGGCGAGCATTACCCGCATTCGGACGTCGATTTGCTGATCCTGCTGGCCGACCATCCCGACGCCGCCGAGGCCGCCGCGATCGAAGGGCTGGTCGGCATGTTGTGGGACCTCGGGCTCGAAGTCGGGCACAGCGTGCGGACCACCGCCGACTGCATCGTCGAGGGGAGTCGCGACATCACGGTCGCGACCGCTCTGCTCGAGGCTCGCCTGATCGCGGGCAACCGCGCGCTCGGCGCCACGATGCTGGATACGCTGAAGGTCTCGATCGAACCGCAGCAGTTCTTCCGCGCGAAGATGCTCGAGCAGCAGCAGCGTCACGCCCGCTACCAGGACACGCCGTACGCGCTGGAACCCAATATCAAGGAGAGCCCCGGTGGCCTGCGCGACCTGCAGATGATCCTGTGGACCGCGCGCGCCGCCAGCTTCGGCACGTCGTGGACCGAACTCGAGGCCCGCTCGCTGGTGACGCCGGTCGAGGCGCGGCAGTTGCGTCGTTGCGAGAACTTCCTGCAGCGCCTGCGCATCCGGCTCCACCGCGTCGCGCGCCGTCGCGAGGATCGTTTGGTGTTCGACCTGCAGACGGCGCTCGCCCAGGAGTTCGGTTACGTCCAGACCTCGACGCGACGCGCGAGCGAAGTGCTGATGCAGCACTACTACCGCGCGGCCAAGGTCATCACGCAGCTCAACACCATCGTGCTGCAGACCATCGAGTCCGCGCTGATGCCGGCGCGCCACGTCGCGCCGATCGCGATCGATGCGCACTTCGTCAATGCCGGCGGACTGCTCGACATCGTCGATGAAGGCGTGTTCTTCCGCGATCCGTCGGCGCTGCTGCGGGCCTTCCTCGTCATGCAGCAGCACTCGGAGATCGAGGGCATGACGGCGCGGCTGATGAACGCGGTCTGGCACGGCCGCACGCTGATCGACGCGACGTTCCGGCGCGACCCGCACAATCGCGCGCTGTTCATGCAGATCCTGCAGCAACCGCGCGGCATCGTCCACGCGTTGCGACGCATGAATCAACTGTCGGTGCTGGGTCGCTATCTGCCGGTGTTCAGGCGCATCGTCGGTCAGATGCAGCACGACCTGTATCACGTGTACACCGTGGATCAGCACATCCTCATGGTGATCCGGAACATCCGCCGCTTCACGATGCCGGAGTTCGCGCACGAATACCCCCTGTGCTCGCGGCTGATCGCGGAATTCGACCGGCCCTGGCTGCTGTACGTCGCCGCCCTCTTCCACGACATCGCGAAGGGACGCGGTGGCGATCACTCGCAGCTCGGCATGGGCGACGTTCGACGCTTCGCCCGCGACCACGGGATCGCGTCCGAAGACGTGGCGCTGCTCACGTTCCTGGTGGAGCAGCACCTGACGATGTCGCGGGTCGCGCAGAAGGAAGACTCGAGCGATCCCGAGGTGCTCGCCGACTTCGCCCGTGTCGTGCGCGACGAACGCGGCCTCTCGGCGCTCTACCTGCTGACGGTCGCGGACATCCGCGGCACGAGCCCGAAGGTCTGGAACGCGTGGAAGGGCAAGCTGCTCGAGGATCTGTTCTTCCGCACGCTGCGGATCGTGGCCGTGGCCGGCGACCACCCGGGACACGGCGCTCCGACCGAACTCGAGGCCCGACGCACTGAAGCGCGCCGCATCCTCGCGCTGTACGCGTTCGACGATGCGGCCATCGAAGATTTCTGGAAGCGCCTCGACGTCGCGTGGTTCCTGCGGCACGAGGCCCAGGACATCGCGTGGATCACCCGCGCGTTCGCGCTCGTGCACGACCCCAAGCGACCACGGGTCCGGGCGCGGCTGTCCCCGGCCGGCGAGGGGCTGCAGATGGCGGTCTTCACGCCCGATCAGCCCGACCTGCTGGCGCGCATCTGCCAATACTTCGATCGTCAGCGTTTCCTGATCGTCGACGCGCGCGTGCATACGACGCTCGGCAGCGAAGGCGAACGTCATGCGCTCGATACCTTCCACGTGCTCGATCCCGATGGCGGTCACTATCGCGACCGCATCGCCAACATCGAACGGGATCTCGCGCAGCATCTGGCGATCGCGACGCCGCTGCCGCCGCCGGCCACCGGGCGGCCGTCGCGGCAATCGCGCAGCTTCCCCATCACGCCGACCGTCGACCTGCGTCCCGACGATCGCGGCCGCTTCTTTCTGCTGACGCTGTCGACGTCGGATCGCGAGGGTCTGCTGTACGCCATCCTCCGCATCCTGGCCACCCGCCACGTCAACGTCCAGGCCGCCAAGATCACGACGCTGGGTGAACGGGTCGAGGACTTCTTCTTGCTCGACAGCGCATCGCTCGCCGAGGACAAGGCTCGTATCCGGCTCGAAACCGATCTTCTGGAGGTGCTCGGCGCATGAACGACTCAATCACGCCTGTCGAAGGCGAGCCGATGCGGCTGTCGAAGCGCATGGCCGAGCTCGGCCTGGCGTCGCGGCGCGAGGCGGACGAATGGATCTCGCGCGGCTGGGTCTTCGTCGACGGCATCAAGACCGATGTCCTCGGCAGCAAGGTCCTGCCGCATCAGAAGATCACCGTGTCGCGCGCCGCGAAGGAGGAGAGCGACCAGCGCGTGACGGTGCTGATCAACAAGCCGATCGGCTACGTGTCGGGCCAGGCCGAGGACGGGCACAAGCCGGCGTCGACACTGATCGTGCCCGACACCCACTGGCAGGAGGATCCGCGCGAATTGCCGCCGACGTGGCGACCGCCGCGCAGTCTCGCGCCGGCCGGTCGCCTCGACATCGACTCGACCGGGTTGCTGGTGCTCACCGAGGACGGCCGCATCGCGCGGCATCTGATCGGCGAGGACTCGCGGATCGAGAAGGAATACCTGGTGCGGGTCGACGGCACGCTGTCGCCGGCCGACCTCGGCCTCTTGCAACACGGCCTGTCGCTCGACGGCGCCGCGTTGAAGCCGGCGCGCGTCGCCTGGCAGAACCGCGAGCAGTTGCGTTTCGTGCTGCGCGAAGGCAAGAAGCGTCAGATCAGGCGCATGTGCGAACTGGTCGGACTGCGGGTCGTCGGCCTGAAGCGCGTGCGCGTGGGGGGCGTGATGCTGGGCGACCTGCCGATCGGCCAATGGCGTTACTTGCGGCGCGACGAAACCTTCTGAAGGCGTCTACCAGGATGAGGGCAAAGCGAAGAGAGGCCTGACGAAGTGCAGTTGAACGAGATAGCGTTTCAAGATCTCGTGTACGGAGTAGTGATATCGCTTCTTCTGATCCGATGCATCGTGGCTCGCACTTTCATCGAACGCATTGTTCGACTGCGAATCGCTTCGACGCTTCGGGCAGACGTCGCACTCACTGATCCAGACCTTCTCGAGTCGTTTCCGCGTTCGCCTGTGCCCGTCAATCGTCGACGATCGCCTGTCCAGGAAAAAGCTCCTCCGTAAACCCGAAGCGCGTGAAGTCGCGCACGCGCATCGGATAGAGGATGCCGTCGAGATGGTCGCATTCATGCTGCACCACGCGCGCATGGAAGCCGGTCGCGACGCGATCGATCGGCTGCCCGGACGGGTCGACGCCGTGGTAGCGGATGCGGCCCGGACGCGGCACGACGCCACGCATGCCGGGCACCGAGAGGCAGCCTTCCCAGCCTTCTTCCTCGACGTCATCGAGCGTCTCGATGACCGGATTGAGGATGATGGTCCGCGGCACCGGATCGTCCTCGTCCCGCTGCTGGTCGGCCGCGAAGCCGAAGATCACGAGCCGCAGGTCGACGCCGATCTGCGGCGCGGCGAGGCCCGCGCCGTTGGCGTGATGCATCGTCTCGAACATGTCGGCGATGAGGGCGTGCAGCTCGGGCGTGTCGAACGCCTCGACCGGTTGCGCGATACGCAGCAACCGCGGGTCGCCCATCCTGAGGATGTCGTGGATCACGCGGCCACCTTGCCGGTGGCGCGCACGAACGACGCGATCAACGCGCGCACGTTGTTCATCGCGTGTTCCAGCACGCGGGTGATCTCGGCGGTCGAGATCGCGAGCTTCGAATCGCCGCGACCGGCCGCGTGATTGACGATCACGGCCAGCGCCGCGTACGGCAGGTCGAGTTCGCGCGCGAGCGCCGCCTCGGGCATCAGCGTCATGCCGACGACGTCGGCGCCGTCGCGTTCGACCCGGTCGATCTCGGCGGCGGTCTCGAGCCTCGGCCCCTGCATGCAGGCATAGCAGCCGCCGTCGATCAGCGGATGCCCGGACGACGCCGACACCGCGAGGAAACGCGCCCGCAGTTCGGGGTCGTAGGGCAGCGTGAAGTCGATGTGCGTGACCGGATGTTCGGGGCTGTCGAAGTACGTCGAGTCGCGGCCCCAGGTGTAGTCGAGCATCTGGTCGAGCAGCGCGATGCCACCCGGCTGCATGTCGGCGCGGATGCCGCCCACCGATGCGACGGCGATCACGCCTTCCACGCCGATCGTCTTGAGCGCGTGCAGATTGGCGCGATAGTTGATGGCGTGCGGCGGAATCGTGTGGCCGTGACCGTGGCGCGGCAGGAACGCGACCCGCACGCCGTCGACGCGACCGATGGTCACCGGACCCGACGGCTCGCCCCATGGCGTCCGTACGACCTCGCGCCGCTCGATCTCGAGCTCCGCGAACGACGTGAGTCCACTGCCTCCCAGAATGCCGAACATGCAGCCCTTTCCCGGAACGATCCGGTGATGTCAACGCGCGAAGAGGATCAGCTGGATGGATGCGCGACGCGGCGCGCGGCCACGAAGGCGTCGAGATAGTCGCCGAATTCGGCGCCGACCTCGTGATGCTTGAGGCCGAGTTCGACAGACGCCTTGAGGTAGCCGATCTTGGATCCGCAATCGTAGCGCACGCCGTCGAAGCGATAGGCCAGGACCGGTTCGTCCTGCAGCAACGCGACGATGCCGTCGGTGAGCTGCAGCTCGCCGCCCGAGCCGGGGCGGATCTTCTTCAGGCGATCGAAGATCGCGCCACTGAGGATGTAGCGGCCGACGACGGCCAGCGTCGACGGCGCGTCGCCGGCATCGGGCTTCTCGACCATGTGCGTCACCTCCTCGAGCCGCTGGTTGTTGCCGGCGAGCGCCGAGCCCATCTTCGTGCCGACGATGCCGTAGGCCTTCGTCTCTTCGCGCGGAACGTCTTGCACCGCGAGGACGCTCGCCTGCTTGACGTCGAACACGCGGACCATCTGTTCGAGGATGCCGGGACCGCCGTCGGCCTCGGCCATCAGGTCGTCGGCCAGCAGCACGGCGAACGGCTCGTGACCCACGACCGGCAATGCGCACAGGACCGCGTGCCCGAGACCGAGCGCCTCGGTCTGGCGGATGAAGATGCAGTTGACGCCACGCGGCACCGTGTTGCGGACGATCTCCAGCAGCGCCGACTTGTTCTTGGCTTCGAGCTCCGCTTCCATCTCGTAGGCCTTGTCGAAGTGGTCCTCAATCGCCCGCTTGTTGCGGCCGGTGATGAAGACCATGTCCCGGATGCCGGCCGCGGCCGCTTCCTCGACCGCGTACTGGATGAGCGGCTTGTCGACGACCGGCATCATTTCCTTCGGGCTCGCCTTGGTGGCGGGAAGGAAACGGGTCCCCATGCCGGCTACCGGGAAGACTGCTTTTCTGACGCGCATTGCTTCTCCTGGATCAAATTTGTCATGCCCCGCGGTTCA
>CAZZWS010000246.1:0-5708 GCA_964657795.1 Beijerinckiaceae bacterium | reverse complement strand
CCCGCCCTGGACGGTCATCATCAGCTTGCGACGCGACGTGAGGAGCCCGTTGGCTTCCATTTCCTGCAGATGCATGCGCGTCGACGGCGTGCCGGCATTCGATCCCACGTGCCGCTCCAGGACCTTGAGGAAGGGCTGCATCAGCCGCGGATCGAAGTGCACGCCGTTCTCGCAGAGCATCTGCTCGACGGCCAGCTTGTGCGGCCACGGCCGCTTGTACGGCCGCGCATTGGTCAGCGCGTCGTAGACATCGGCATAGGCGCAGATGCGCGCTGACAGCGGAATGCTTTCACCCGCGACGCTCGGATAACCGGCCCCGTTCCACCACGCGTGGTGGTACTTGGCGATCTCGGCCGCCATCTTCAGCGTGGGATCGTCGGCGTGTTCGAGGAGCTGGGCGCCGACTTCGGTATGTGCGCGCATCGCGATGATCTCGTTGGTGTCGAGCGGTCCGGGCTTGAGGAGGATCAGCTCGTTGACCGCGATCTTGCCGATGTCGTGCAGGCGCGCCGCGTGTTCGATGCGCACGCATTGTTCCGCATCGACGCCGATCTCGGCGGCCAGCAGGCCGGCGAGACGTCCAACCCGAAAACAGTGTTCGCCGGTCTGGTCGTCGAAGAACTCGGCGGTGAGCGCCCAGTTCTCGGCGACGTCGTAGGCCGCCGTCCGCATCGTGGCCTTGAGCGACTCGATGCGCAGCTGCGCCATGTCGCCGTGGATGGCGGTCAGTTCGTCGTGCTTGCGGATGGCCTTCCTGGGGTCGACCGACGACTTCGATGCGATACCGGGCTCGCCGACCTTGAACTCCCCATCGGGCGGCGGACTTTCGCCCAGCCACGCGCGCGCCCCGGCGAACGGGTCGTACGGGTTGTGCCTCTCGGGCTTGCGACCGAACGTGTGGGAAGCCCCACGGTCGTTCATCTGTCGATAGAATTTGGCGTTCTTGACGCCCGCGACGTACTGCGTCGCCTCGGTCGACGGGCTGATGTGGGGATTGGGGCCGGTGTTGAACTGGACGAGTTCACGTGCGTAGTCCATGCCCGTACGAGCGGTCTGCGTCACGAGGCGGGAAAGCGCCTCGAGGCCGGGCCCGAGGTCTTCGGGCTTGCCGGTGTGCTTGCGGTCGAGATTGGTGATCTCGTTGGTCAACGTGCGCTTGTGCACCTCGATCAGCGCCCGCAGCACGTCGTCGTGATAGATGCGCGTCTCCTTGCTGCGGCGATACAGCTCGAGCAGCTGCTTCCGGGCCTGCAGTTCGCGCTTCGGGTCGCGACTGGCGAACTCGCAGAGGGCGGCCGCGATGTCGAGGCGCATGTGGACGCGCGTGTTGTGGACGTTCGCGACTCGCGCCCTCGCCGCGGCGATCAACTCCTCGGCCGTCTCGTTGTCGTTGGTGGACAGCAGGTACATGGCCCGGTAGTACTCGAATGCGGTCTTCTGCACGACGTCCGACATCGGGTTGTCGTCGATCACGTCCGAGCCGATGCGCAGGTAGCGCAAGGCGGCGGCGTCGGCGCGCAGCCGGTGCGCGCTGAACAGCCCGTTGATGGCGTTGGCCAGGCGCATGTAGCGGCCGCGCGGCGACTGGCCATCGTATTCGAGGGCCCGGTCGGTCACCTCGATCGAGTCCTGATAGAGCCCCATCTCCTTGAGCAGCACGGCCGTGTTGGTCATCGCGAGGCAGATCAGCTCGGGGTCGCCGATCTCGCGCGACAGGACGAGCGTCCGCTCGAGCGTGCCGCAGGCCTCCTCGAAGCAGGCGCTGTCGGCGTACGCCAGTCCGAGCGCCGTCGCGACGAAGCGCTGGAGGTTCTTGTCGTCGCGCGAATCCGCGAGGTCCTGGGCGAACAGCGCCAGCGGAATGCCGTCGTAGGCGCGACCGATGCGGTTGAAGTAGAAGCACGCCTCGGCGAGCAGCCTGACGCGCGGCTCGAATTCGTGTTCGCCGACACGGGGGAGCCGCATCACGACCATCGCCAGCCCGCGGACCGTGTCGCGAAGACCCTCGTCAACGCCGCGCATCGCATCGCTCAGTCGATTCGCTAGAACTTTAAAGAGACTGGCCGAGGTCGCCGCGTTCGCCTTTTCGAAGACAAGGAGCATTTCCGCGAAATTGCCGGCGTCGAGCAGACCTAGGAATTCTTCTTTGTTCTTCATGACTGTTGTTCCTGGTAATTGGCTACGTTACCTTGTCAATTGCTGACACAAAACGTCAGTTTCGGTCAAAACCCATCTCGAATCAATTCTCGGAGCTCGCCATGATTGCAGACATCCAAACCCAGGTTTCCAACGTTGCCGAGACCGAAGCCCAGGAGCAGCTGATCATCGTGCAAGATGCCGAACTCCTCTATGTGGGCGGGGGTAGCCACGGCTGCCTGTTCTGACGTCCGAGGCACACAAAATTCACGCCACATGGCTGAATAGGTTTGCCCGCTGCGGGAATGTAATGGGTTTCCCCGTTCGGCTTTAGGTCTTTTCCTGATCGTTCGGCCATGACCGGGCTCTAATTCAGGTTTCTGAGTGGCGAAATGAAAAGTCTTACTCGGGCTCATCGCTTGGTCTCGCTCCGGACTAGGTAATCGACTCGATATAGACCAAGGTTCAAAGACTAGCGAATATTGTCTGTATTCCTGATAAAAAGGCTACGTGATTCACGCGGCCTTTTTTATTTTCCGGCAAATTGTGATGCTTGTTTCTCGCGGCTGCCCGTCGATGCGACGCGTTGCCACGCCTTGGCGTCCGATCGAACCATACCGACCGCCACCGAACCGGCGGACTGTTGGTTTTTTGCAGCATAGCCGGCCGCGTCTCGCGTGCCTATCACCCATACAGTCATTGGCGCTCGAAATGCGACATCGCCGGGCGCCCCGCGTCGACGTGATGCGGGCCGCTCCGCTCGAGACCCGGCCCGCGTCGTCGCCTGCGTCGCCTCCCGCGTCGCGCGGTTACCGAACAGTCGTCGCGGTCCTACAGCACTGCCCACGGCATTCCTATGACGCTTCCGGCGTCACGCGTCGACACTGATGCGTGGCAGTGAGCGCGCGTCGCCTGTGCTCGCGTCGCTCGCCCGCGGTCCGCTACGCCCTGTCTTCCCATCGAGGATTCCCATGCCCCGTGCCATCTGGAAAGGCGCCATCAGCTTCGGCCTCGTCCACATCCCCGTCAGCCTGTACCCGGCGTCGTCCGAAAGCGGCATCAACTTCGACTGGCTCGATCGGCGCTCGATGGATCCGGTGGGGTACAAGCGCATCAACAAGCGGACCGGCAAGGAGATCACGCGCGAGGACATCGTCAAGGGCGTCAAGGCCGAAGGCGGCGACTACGTCGTGCTGACCGACGACGAGATCAAGGCGGCTTACCCCAAGACGACGCAGACCATCGAGATCGAAGGCTTCGTGCACGCACCGGAGATCCCGTTCTACTACCTCGAGAAGCCCTACTACCTCGAGCCCATGGCCAAGGGCGAGAAGGTATACGCGTTGCTGCGTGAGTCGATGGCCGCGGCCGGCGTGATCGGGGTCGCGCGCGTCGTCATGCACACCAAGGAGCATCTCGCGGCGCTGGTGCCGTCGGGCGCGGGGCTGATGCTCAACACGCTGCGCTGGTCCAACGAGATCCGCGACATGTCCGCGCTCGACCTGCCGGCCGAAGGCGTCAAGGCCGCCAACCTCAAGGACGCGGAACTGAAGATGGCCGAGCAGCTGATCGCCGACATGACCGTCGCCTTCGACTCGGCCCGCTACACCGATCACTTCGCCGATGCGGTGCGGGCGCTGGTCGAGCAGCGCGCCGCAGCCGGGCAGACCGAGAAGGTCGAGCCGCTGGAAGAGGGCGAGGCGAAGACGTCGAGCAATGTCATCGACCTCACGGCGCTGCTCAAGCAGAGTCTGGGCAACCGGAAGGGCTCGTCGTCGGCGGAAGCGAAGCCGAACGCGGACGCGAGCGCGGACGCGGCCAACGAGGACGCGATCGACGAGAAGCCTGCGGCCCGCAAGGTCGCGAAGAAGAAGACGGCGCCGGCGACGAAGCGGCGCGCCGCCTGATCGCGGCATCGTCGTCGGGACCATGCCGCTCGAACGCTACAACGCGAAGCGCGACTTCGCGAAGACCCCGGAGCCGGCGGGCCAGGAGGGTGCTGCCGGCGAGTCGCTGTCGTTCGTGATCCAGAAGCACTGGGCTTCGCATCTGCACTACGACTTCCGGCTCGAACTCGATGGCGTCCTGCTGAGCTGGGCGGTGCCGAAGGGCCCGAGCTTCGATCCGACGGTCAAGCGTATGGCCATCCATGTCGAGGACCATCCGGTGTCGTACGGCGGCTTCGAGGGGCGGATTCCGGAGAAGCAGTACGGTGCGGGTTCGGTCATCGTGTGGGACCGCGGCACCTGGGAGCCAATGACCGATCCGCGCGCGGGGCTCGCCAGCGGCAAGCTGGTCTTCGCGTTGCACGGGGACAAGATGGCAGGCCAGTGGGAGCTGGTGCGCATCGCCAAGCCCGGCGATCGGCAGGAGGCGTGGCTGCTGTTCAAGAAGAAGGACGAATGGGCTCGACCCGCCGATACGTTCGACGTGGTCACCGCGATGCCCGACAGCGTGATCGCGAAGCCGCTCGGGGCAGCGGACGATCGCGGGCCGGGCACGAATGCCGCCGGTCGATCCGATGAAGCTCCGAACGCCGGACCGCCCGACGGCGCCGTCGAGGCGAAGCTGCCCGAGACGCTCGCGCCGCAACTCGCGACGCTGACGAAGACGGCGCCCACGCATGGCGACTGGATCGTCGAGGCCAAGTTCGACGGCTACCGCATCCTCGCCCGCGTCGCAGGCGGCAAGGCGCGGCTGTTCACGCGCAACGGCAACGACTGGACCGACAAGCTCGAGCCCATCGCCGCGGCGGTCGAGTCGCTGGACATCGACGACAGCTGGCTCGACGGCGAGATCGTCGTCGGCACGTCGAGCGGTGGCCAGGACTTCAATGCGTTGCAGAACGCGATGGACCACGCGAAGAACGAACGCATCTCGTACTTCGTCTTCGACGCGCCGTTCCTGGTCGGCTACGACCTGCGTCGGTCGTCGCTCGAAGCGCGGCGCGCCGCGTTGAAGAACGTGGTCGACCGCTCGCCGCACGAGCGCATCCGCTTCAGCGACAGCTTTCCCGCGCCCGTCGAGGAGGTGCTGAAGGCGGCCTGCGCGATGAAGCTCGAAGGCATCATCCTCAAGCGCCGCGACGCGCTGTACACGTCGGCCCGCAACGACGACTGGCTCAAGCTCAAGTGCACGCTGCGTCAAGAGTTCGTGATCGGCGGCTACACCGACCGCGCCAACTCGACGAAGGAGATCGGCAACCTCTTCCTGGGCGTGTACGACGACGACGGCAAGCTGCGTTACGCCGGCGCGATGGGGACGGGCTGGTCGCTGGCGATGGCGCGCGAACTGAAGGACAAGCTGGTCGCGCTCGAAGTCGCCACGTCACCGTTCGAGACCGGGTCGACGAAGCAGAATCGCTGGACGCGGCGAGTGGCCGGCACCGAGCACTGGGTCAGGCCCGAGCTCGTGACCGAGGTGACCTTCGCGGAATGGACGCCCGAGGGACATCTGCGTCATGCGTCTTTCCAGGGTCTGCGGACCGACAAGCCCGCGCGGGCCGTCGTCCGCGAGCAGGCCGTCGCGCCGCCCGACGTGGAGACCGTCACGATGGCAGCCGAACCGGTGAG
>CAZZWS010000245.1:0-5800 GCA_964657795.1 Beijerinckiaceae bacterium | reverse complement strand
GCTTTGGCCGCACCGGCCTGAAGACGTCGCAGGAGCGCTACATGATCGAGACGGTCGATTCGGCGACGCGCTGGCCATGGCGCGAGGAGCGGCCGCACACGAATTTCAAGCTGGAATAGAACGTCTGAAGTCGCTTCAATCCTGGCGAATGGCGAGTGCGTGAAGCGCCACGCCGAGGGGGCGTGGATCCACGCCGGTTCCGGCCGACGTGGGTGAGACGGGAGCCACGATACGGAAGTCGATGACACCGGCTGTGGAGCCCGCTGGAAGAACCATCGCCACCGTGATCGACTGCCGCCGGTTCGCCGGGGTGAAGACCACAGACTGCGGAGAGCCGCCGTTGACCCGCAGAACGACCGCCTGCCGGGAATCCGGTCGCGGCAGGAAGCTGTCGAGGTCCAGCGTGACGGCACCCCGGAAACCGGCATGGAGCGGAACGGTGATCTGGGCCTTCGACGCGATCGTCCAGGCGTGATCGCCCTCTCCGGAGGACCAGCCGTCGTCGAGCAGATAGTCGGCGAACAAGCCTCCGTTCTCGGCCAGGGTCAGGCGTTGCGCGCCCGAAATGTCGGGGAGCGTCAGGCGAAAGAAATTCAATCCTACGCTCGAGAACTCCGGCGGTGCGGGGCCGCTGACGGGCGCGGCGGTCGTGCGCACGGCATAACGCGACGCTGTCGCGGTCTCGGTCGCCGTGCATCGCACGGCGTCGGTGAACAGGACATGCCAGTTTTTGCGAATGCAGAACGGTATCTCCCCGCGTCGCTTCGCGTAGGCCTCCGCGCCCACGAGTCGCGTCCAGAGATAATCGAAGCCGCCGCGGGTATCGAGGTCCAGCAGGATCCGATGCCCGGACGCGGCGGACTCCAGGCTGCGATACAGGGTAACTGCGTCGGGCTCGTTGTATTGCTCCGCATAGAAGGGACGCCGGCTGATCTCGGTGTAGAACCCCGCCACGCAAGCCGCGACCGCCAATGCGATGGCGAGCGACTTGCGGACCCGCACCTGCGGCACCGAGACCACGGCGATCGCCGTGATGGCGACGATCATCGCCGGCACCGCGTAATAGAAGAGACCCACGTAGCGATACTTCAGGTCGTCGACCCCGTAACGGCCGTACGCGAACATCGCCACACTCGCCGCCAGCGCCACCGTGCCGATGGAGCGCACGTGGGCACTGTGGGTCGGCGAAGCGCGATCGTCGCACTGCAGGTAGATCATCGTCGCGACGGCGCCCGCAGCGCCCGCCAGTCCGCCCCAGTAGACCCCCACGAAGACGAGCACCTCGGCGAGCGGTTGCGGCGGCTGACCCGACCCGTAGCCGAGATAGGCCGCGATCGGACCGGGCCATGCCCGAACCGTCTCGACGAGCAGGGGCACGAGGAACAGCCCGAAGACTCCAAACGTCGCAACCAGGCGGCGCGCATGCAGGCGCCAATAGGTAGCGCCGAAGATACGGCGTTCCGGCTCGCCACGACGAAATCGAACGAAGTTGACTGCGACGACGACGACGACGATCACCGTCACGATGAAACCGAACGAAACGTGTCCGTTGACCAGGAAACCGGCACTCGTCGCGAGCGTCAGAAGCCCATCCGCGTGGCCGCCGACGGTCCGAGCGGCGGCGACCAGGAAAGCGGCGAACGGAAAGAAGTACAGGTGAGGAAACCAGGCGCCTCCCGCCACGTCGTGGTCGATCAGCGTCGCGACGAAGCAGAACACCACGATGCCGAGCAGCGCCGCCCATCTGTCTCCGGTCGCCAGTACGAACAGGCGCGCCATCAGCGCGATCCAGCACGCGTTGTAGAGCGCGACCGCGATCAGTTGTCCCGAGAACGGCGACTGGACGACATGCAGCCAGTCGTGGAACAGGACCTCGCCGAACATCAACACGTAGAGGATCGCGGGCCCCGGATGATTGAAGCCGACTCGCGAGTAGTTTCCTTTCAGGAGCGCGAACGATTTCGCGTCCTGAATGAGCACGCTGTTCGCGGCGAAGTCGCCGATTTCGATGTTCGCGGCCCGGATCACCGGCCATCCGGCAATCAAAATCAGCAACGCGGCGCACGCAAAAACGGCCCAGGTCCAGGCGTCGAAGTGCCGCCCGGGAGCGGATGAACGGGCCCAGGCCGTGCGCGGCGACCCGATGGTCGACGCGGCGGACCGATGGCGCTGGTGCTTTGCCGGATCGTCGACGGAAGAGTTCGTCATCACCGCGACAAGACTCGGACGATGGTCGTGGAGCGCGACGCGGTGGCGATCATGATCACTTTTCGAAAGGGGATAGCACGCTCGTGGTGGCCGCGAAATCTGCGCCACGCATCGGGGCGCCTGCATACGGGGATTCGCCGAACAGTCTGTCTCGCGGGACGGACGCAAGCATTGGGGGCGTCGGCGACGCCAAAGCGACCAGTGCGCCGCTGACCCGTGCCTGCCAGACAAAGGACAGGATTCTAGCGTGTCCGCAGTCTCGTCCCGGAGCGGCGGCACCGCGCAAGCACTCGTCGCACGGGTGGTCGCTCCCCTCTCTGCGCGCGTCTTCCATAGCACGAGCGGCCACCCAGCGGCGGCGGAGCCGTAGCACCGCCGTTCCTCGGTTCCGGTAAAGCGAGCTGTTGAATCTGGCGATCTCAGGGACGGCAGTCAAATCACCGCGGATCGCGGATCCGCAGAAGTTCCCGACGTCGCCCGGCGCTGCAGTGAAGGACGCATCACGGTACAAGGACCTCGCGATGGAGCGAAAGTGAAACTGGCGGGGCCATCGAAAAGCAGCCTCGTTCGAGCGTGGATTCCAGATGGCCGTCGACGAGGAAGTGCCCTCATGCGAGGGAGATACAGCATGCACTGCGATAGACTCGGATCACTGACGTTCGCGGGCGCGACCCTCGACTGCGGGCTTTCTTTTCGCCCGACACCCGCACGGTTGCATCCCGCATCGCTCTTCATGGCCATCAATCCTCTCCCAACGCCGGCGTCGGTCGGCCGCGAAAACACGTCCTTCCCGTCGTCGACCATTCCCCTGGTGGTCGATCTGGACGGCACGCTCGTGCGGACCGACATGCTTCACGAATCGGTGTTGCGGATCGTTCGCGACAAGCCGCTGCAGTTGTTGCACATACCCGGCTGGCTGGTGACGGGCAAGGCGCACCTCAAGCAGCGCCTCGCCGGTCTCACCCGATTCGACGCGGACATCCTCCCGTACGACCGTGCGCTGATCGACTGGCTGCGGGAACAGCGCGCGCAGGGACGCAGGCTCGTCCTTTGCACCGCGTCCGACCGATCGATCGCACAGCCGATCGCGGACCATCTCGCTCTCTTCGACGAAGTGATCGCGAGCGATGGCGTGCGCAACCTCGCCGGTCCTCACAAGGCCGAAGCGCTCGACACGAGGTTCGGCTCGGGCGCCTACGACTACGCCGGCAACTCGCACATGGATCTGGCGGTGTGGGCGCATGCCCGTCGTGCGGTCGTCGTGAATGCGTCGGACGGATTGGTCAACAAGGTTCGTGGTGCGCACGACGTCGAGCGCGTTTTTCCACCGCCACAAGGCGGGTTCGCCGTCTGGCGTCGCACGCTGCGGCTCCATCAGTGGATGAAGAACCTGCTGTTGTTCGTGCCGCTGCTCGCCGCCCACAACCTCGCCGACATCGGCAACTGGCTGTCGCTGCTGCTGGCGTTCCTCGCGTTCAGCCTGTGTGCATCGTCGGTGTACGTGGCCAACGATCTGCTCGACCTCGAAAGCGACCGGCGGCATCCCCGCAAGTCCGGCCGGCCGTTCGCGTCTGGCGCGCTGGCACCGGTGGTCGGCGTGATCCTCACGCCGCTGCTGCTGGTCGCGGGCCTGGTTGTCGCCACCGGGGTCGGTGGTCGCTTCCTGCCCTGGCTGATCGCCTACTTCGTGATCACGTGCGGCTATTCGTGGCTTTTGAAGCGACTGATGATCGTCGACTGCCTGACGCTGGCGATTTTGTACACGCTGCGGATCGTCGCCGGTGCCGCGGCCGCGGACATGCCGCTGTCGTTCTGGCTGCTGGCGTTCTCGGTCTTCCTTTTTCTGTCGCTCGCGTTCGTCAAACGTTATGCCGAACTCGAGGTCCAGTTGATCAAAGGCCACGAAAAAGTTCACGGACGGGGCTACTACACGTCGGACGCACCGCTCGTTCAAAGCCTCGGCATCACATCGGGCTATGCATCCGTGCTGGTGCTCGCGCTTTACCTGAACAGCGCTGCGGTGCTCGAGCTCTATCGGACCCCCGAAATGATGTGGGGCACGATTCCCGTGATGCTTTTCTGGATCAGCTGGATGTGGATGCAGGCCCATCGCGGCCGGATGCACGACGACCCTCTCGTCTTTGCCGTCAAGGACAAGGCGAGCCTCGCCGCCGGTGTCGCTTTCGCGGCGGTGCTGATCGCAGGGACGCTGGGCTGGCCGTGGTAGCGGTCGGCTCCTGGGGACGCCTGTCGGCGGATGAGCACGCGATCCACTACCTCAGCGATGTCGCCGGGATCGGACCCGCGTTGCGCGACGACGGTCCGGGCATCGCCTTCGGCATGGGCCGAAGCTACGGCGATGAATGCCTGAATCCGGGCGGCACGTTATGGAACACGACCGGCCTCGGTCGCTTCATCGCCTTCGACGCCGAGGCCGGCCGCCTGACCTGCGAAGCCGGCGTCCTGCTGCGCGACATCCAGGACGTCTTCGTGCCGCGCGGCTGGATGCTGCCGGTCACGCCGGGCACGCAGATGATCACGGTCGGCGGGGCGATCGCCAACGACGTGCATGGGAAAAATCATCACGCCGTCGGCTCCTTCGGCGATCACGTGCGTCGCCTCACGCTCGCGCGGACCGACGGACAGGTCATCGCCTGCGGTCCCGAGCCTGCGTCCTCGTGGTTCGCGGCGACCGTAGGCGGGATGGGCTTGACCGGGGTCGTGACCAGCGCCGAACTGCAACTGCAGCGCGTCCCCGGTCCCTGGATCGAGACGGAATCGATACCGTTCGAGAGCCCGGCTGAATTCTTCGCGCTGGCCGACGCATCGGAAGCCGACTGGAACTACACCGTTTCGTGGATCGACTGCGTCGGCCGTTCCAGTGGGCGCGGCATCTTCATCCGCGGCAATTCGATCGATGCCGGGCAACGGGAAATTCCGCGTGCCAGCTCGCGTCGCATGCCGTTCGTGCCACCGGTCTCGCTCGTCAACAGGCTCTCTCTGCGGCCCTTCAACACCGCTTATTACCATCTGCATAAAAACAAGCCGCGCCGGGCCCTAAGTCACTATCGATCGTTCTTCTATCCACTCGACAACCTGCTCGAATGGAATCGCATGTACGGACCACGCGGCTTCTACCAATACCAGAGCGTGATCTCTCGGGAAGCAGGCCAGGACGCGACGCTTGAGATGTTGCGGGCCATCGCGCGTTCGGGTGAAGGATCGTTTCTCGCGGTGCTGAAGACCTTCGGCGACCGCATGCCGCCGGGAATGTTGAGTTTCCCCCTACCTGGGGTAACGCTCGCGCTCGACTTTCCGAACAACGGCGCGGCCACGCTGGGATTGTTCGAGCGACTCGATGCGATCGTCCGAGAAGCCGGCGGCCGGATCTACGCGGCGAAGGACGCTCGCATGCCGCGCGACTTGTTCGAATCCGGGTATCCGCGACTTGCCGAATTCTTGCCGTACCGCGACCCGGGCATCAGCTCGGCCATGTCGCGGCGTCTCATGGGATCGTGATGATCAACGCTGCTTCCATCACCTCTTCGCCAGAACCATCGCCAGGGAAATCATCGTGACGCGAACCATCGTG
>CAZZWS010000244.1:0-5801 GCA_964657795.1 Beijerinckiaceae bacterium | reverse complement strand
CGGGGCCGCCGATCGGCAGCACGCGGCGCCAGCGGCTCTCGTCGTCGAGACAGTCGGCGAGGTAATCGGCGAGGTCGTCGTCGGCGATCGGCTTGCAGGCGGTCAGCGTGCCGTCGCCGAACACGAGGAACGGCTTGCCGCGCGTCACGCGGCCGATCTGGCCGGACAAGGACTTGAAGAACGCCGTCGGCCGCACGATCGAATAGACGAGACCCGACCCGGTCAGCACGGCCTCGAACGCCAGCTTGGCATGCTGGAACGCGAGCAGCGGCTTCTGCACGCAGATCGCCGACAGCAACACGAGGTGCGAGACGCCGGCCTCACGAGCGGCGTTCAATGCATGCACGTGCGCCCGATGATCGATGGCCCAGGCGTCGGCGGGCGCGCCGGTCCGTGAGGCCAGACACGACACCAGCGCATCGAAGCGTTCGCCGCGAAAGCCGTCGCACCGCAGCGACGCGGGGTCCGTGACATCGCCGAAGCGGACCGTGGCGCCGTCGTGCAACCGCGTGCTGTCGTCGGCAGCGAGTGTTCCACCGATCACTGGGTGCGGGCGCACGAAACACGTCACGTCGTGACCTCGCCGCACGAGCGCCCGTACCGTGGCACGGCCGATGGTGCCGGTGCCGCCGAGGACGAAGACGCGGCGTGGATGCGATCCGGGAGGGGCGAGGGACATCGGGCTGGCGGTGACGATCCGGACGAGGCGCGAAGCGTGATCGCGCCGTCTCCGATCAGGATATCGGGGCGAGCCCGGTGAGACGGCGAATGTATTTCGTCGCGATCGATCCATGCGACAGCATCGCGTCGTGGACCGCCATCGGATTCGCACCCGTCTTCGCCCGCAGGTCGCGCGCGAGCGCGGTGACTTCCTCGACGCCGACGAAGTAGGTCGACAACTGCCCGGCCGACATCTGCGCGCGGCGCCACTTGCCGGCGGCTTCGCCTTCTTCCTGGTAGCCCACGTCCATCATGAGGTGCATCGCGTCCGCCTCGCTGATGCCGTCCACGTGCAGGCGATGGTCGAGGATGGCGTTGATCGCCACGCGCATGCGGACCTTGAGCTGCTCCATCCGCGTCTCTGGGCCGCCGTAGCCGGCCTCGGCCATGAACTGCTCGGCGTACACGGCCCAGCCCTCGACGAACGTGCCGCTGTTGGCCATCGCCCGCACCAGCGTCGGGTAATGCCCGAGGTTCGCGACGGCGCCCTGCAGGTAGTGGCCGGGCATCGCTTCGTGAACGGTGATGTCGCGCAGCATCGCGCTGTTGTCCTCGCGATATTGCGAAGCCACGCGGGCCGGCGACCAGTCGGCCGGCGTCGGCGAGATCGCATAGAACGTCGCGCCCTTCTTCTCGAGCGGACCGACCCAGTCGCAGAAGGCGACGGCGGCGCCGCGCTGGAACTCGGGCATCACGATGACGCGGACCGGCGCGGTCGGGACCGTCACGAGGTCATGAGCCCTGACGAATGCGGTCGCGTCGGCGAGGTCGCGCTCGGCCTCGGCGACGACGGTCTCGTTGGTGGGATGCGTCTCGGCGATGCGGTCCAGGACGTGTCGGACCATCGCCTTCGCATCGAGTCCATCGGTCGGCTGGTCGGGGAACCAGCGCTGGTGCAGCGGCAGCGCCGCGGCCTCGAGCGCCTGCTCGGTGGCGGCGACGCTGGCTTCCGCGCGCGCGAGCACGTCGTCGGCGCTCAGCTCGGCATCGAGTGCGAAGCGCAAGCGCTGCTCGAAGCGTTCGCGACCGAAGCGGAAGTCGCCGTCGGAACGCGGCAGCAGGTCGTGCTCCAGCCAGTCGCCGTAGCTCGTCAACGCAGCGATGGCTTGCGCACGGGCCGGCGCGAGCATCGCCCTCATGGACGGCTCGCGCGCGACGAAGACGTCGATGTCGTCGCGCACGAACGCGATGGCACCCTTGTTCTGCGCGATCGCGGTCTCGGTGAAGACGCGCGGCGGACGGTCGAGGTTGGCGCGCGCCGCCCGCAGGATGGCGGGGATCGCCTTCAGTCGCTCGTTGGCTGCCGAGAGCCGTTGCCGCAGCGGCGCGTAGTCGCGGGCCAGCAGCACGTAGACGCCCTGCGTCGGGCTGTAGTCGGTGACCTGCCAGCGCCACGTCTGCAGCACGTCGAGATCGAACAGTCGCGACCGCAAGTCGACGGCCAGGATGTCGCGATCGACGGCATCCTCGATCGGCAACGTCGACGCGGGGAAGCGTTCCAGCGCATCCAGCGTGCCGCGATACAACGCCCGGCTGGCCGCGATGCCCGTCATCGACGGATCGCCCGACCGGCGGTCGAAGCGATGGTCGCCGAGCTGCGTCGCTTCCTCGGGATGCAGCGCGAGGTAATGCTCGTGGTATTCGTGGACGACGTGTTCGAAGGCTTGCGCGTCGATTGGGGATGCGGCGCGGGCGGATGAACCGGCGAAGCCGAATGTCGCCAGCACGATCGCCGTGATCGCCGTCATGCCGACGGAGAGCGTGAAGCGCGTGCGCATCGTGAGGTTCGTCATGGGCTGGTCGTCGTCGAGTGATCGGGGTGAGGCAAAGCAGCTCGAAGCGTATCGCTGATCGCTCGCGTCACTCCGCGACGCAACGTGGCATCACAGGAAGCCGGTCGACAGCCACGGCACCGCGGCGACCACCCCGAGCCCGATCAGCAGCGCGCCGAGGTAGCCGACGATCGGCTTCATGCCGGCCACGGGCTCGACGCGACCGATGGCGCACGCCGCGTAGTAGCCCACGCCGAACGGCGGCGCGAAAAGGCCGACGCCCATCGCGAGAACGACGACCATCGCGTAGTGGACCTCGTTGACGCCGACGAGCCGCGCGATCGGGAACAGCAGCGGCCCGAACAGGACGATGGCCGGGATGCCTTCGAGCACGCTGCCGAGGATCACGAAGGCCACGATGGAGATCGCGATGAAGCTGCCCTTGCCGCCGGGCAATCCACCCATCGCCGCGGCGAGCGCGTTCGAAAAGCCGGACTGCGTCAGCGCCCAGGCCATCGCGGTCGCGGTGCCGATGATCAGCAGGATGGCGCCGGACAGGCTCGCGGTCTCGATCAGCAACCGGCCGAGCGCGCGTGGCGAGCAGCGGCGATAGAAGAACAGGCCGATCACGAGCGCGTAGACCACGCCGATGGTGGACACCTCGGTCGCGGTCGCCACGCCCTCGATGACGGCGGCGCGGATGATGAACGGCAGCGCGAGGCCGGGCAGTGCGACGGCGAACGACCGTGCGACCGTGATCCAGGTCGCGCGCGCCGACGTCGGCACCTCGTCGCGCGCTCGCCAGCGGGCCACGGCAGCGAGCGCGATCGCGAGGACCAGCGCCGGCACCAGACCGCCAGTGAAGAGCGCCGCGATCGATACGCCGGTGACGGAGCCGATCGTGATCAGCACGAGGCTCGGCGGGATGGTCTCGGACATCGCGCCCGATGCGGACAGCAGCGCGACCAGCTCGCCGGGCGGCACGCCGCGCTGCTTCATCTCGGGGAACAGGACCGGCGCGACCGCGGCCATGTCGGCGGCCTTCGCGCCCGAGATGCCGGACACCAGGATCATCGCGCCGAGCAGCACGTACGACAGGCCGCCCTTCACGTGACCGATCAGGCTCGCGAGGAAGTCGACCATCCGCTTCGCCATGCCGGTGATCTCGATCAGCCCGCCGAGGAAGATGAACAGCGGCACCGCGAGCAGGATCAGGTGCGACATGCCTTCGTCCATGCGGCCGACGACGACCGACGCCGGCACGCCGGTGGTCAGCACGATGAAGCCCAGCGTCGCGAGGCCGAACGAGAACGCGATCGGGATGCCCGACAGCACCATCGCGCCGACCCCGAGCACGAAGAACAGCACGAGGTTCCAGCGACCGAGCGCGCCGAAGACCGCGGGTGCGCCGTTCGACACCGCGAGCAGCACGCCGATCACCGCGCCCGCGACGACGATGACGACCAGCGCCTGCCGCCAGGTCGCGCGCTGCATCAGCTGCAGCACCGCGAACACCGTCATCAGCGCGATGCCGATCGGCAACGCCGCGGCCCGCCATGCGTTGGCGATCTCGAGCGCAGGCGTCGTGATGTCCATCTCGCCGAGCGCGTAGTCGAAGGCAGGCGGGAAGACCAGTGCGAGGAAGACGATCGGCACGATCAACGCCGCGGTCTCGGCCCACGCGCGGCGCGATGGCGGGAATCGGGAGACCAGTGCGGTCATCCGCATGTGCGCGCTCTTCTCGAACGCGACGACGGCGCCGAGCATCGCGAGCCACATGAAGAGGATGGACGCGAGCTCGTCGGACCACACGAGCGGGTTGTGGAAGACGTAGCGCGACAGGACGCCGGCGAAGAGCACCACGATCTCGACGACGACGAGCAGCGCGGCAGGAATCTCGACGATGCGGGCGAGGATGCGCTGGGTGGTAGCGGCGATGCGCGATGCCCGGCCGGGCGGCTTGACGATCGGGGGAAGGTCGTCGGTGAGCGCGAGTTTCATGGCGGCTACGACTTCACGAAGTGCTGCTCTTCACGTGACTCGCGGCGTGCTGCTGTTTCCACGATTCGGGGAGTGCCGCCCTCTATTCCGTCGTTCCCGCGGAGGCGGGAACCCAGCGGCGTCCACGGTGCTCGGATCGGCAAGAACCAAGCAACGACACTGGGTTCCCGCCTACGCGGCAACGACGGATACCCATGGGTGCCGTGATCGAAGGACTAAGCCAGCGTCCCCGACGCCTTCTCCAGCAGCGCCCACGCCTGCGCGCCGTACTTGCCCTTCCACTCCGCGTAGAACCCGGCCTTCCGCAGCGCGTCGCGGAAGTCGTCGGCCTTCGGCTGGTTGAACGCGAGGCCCTGCTTCGCGAGGTCGGCCTGCAGACCGGCGTTGAGCTTCGCCGTGTCGTCGCGTTCGGCCAGCGCCGCCGCGTTCCAGTTGCGCGCCACGATCGCCTGCAGGTCGGGCGGCAGCTTGTCCCACGCCCGCTTGTTGGCGAGCATCCAGAAGCCGTCCCACATGTGATTGGTCAGCGAGCAGTACTTCTGCACTTCGTAGAGCTTGGCCGTCGCGATCACCGCGAGCGGGTTCTCCTGCCCTTCGACGATCTTCGTCTGCAACGCCGAATAGACCTCCGCGAAGTTGATGCTGGCCGGCGATGCGTCGAAGGCCTTGAACATCGACGTCCACAGCGGACTGACGGGCACGCGGATCTTCAGGCCCTTGAGGTCCGCGGGCTTCACGATCGGCCGGGTGCTCGTCGTGATCTGGCGGAAGCCGTTGTCCCAGATCTTGTCCATCGCGACCAGGCCCGCCTTGCCGATCTCGCCGCGCACGTACGCACCGAGGTCACCGTCCATCGCCTTCCACACGGCGTCGTAGTCGGTGAACGCGAAACCGATGCCGTTGATGGAAGCGGCCGGCACGAGCGTCGACAGGATCAGTCCCGACAGCGTGAAGAACTCGATCGCGCCGGAGCGCACCTGGCTCAGCATGTCGGTATCCGAGCCGAGCTGGTTCGACGGAAAGATCTGGAAGACCACGCGGCCGTTGGTCTCCTTCTCGATGCGATCCGCGAATGCCGCCGCGCGCACGTTCATCGGATGCGTGGCCGGAAGGTTGTTGGCGTACTTGTAATTGAACTCGGCGGCGCGGGCCGGTACGGCCCAGCCGCCCAGCGCCGCGAACCCCGCCGAGCAACACGCCGCCGGCACGATCACGGGCAACGCGTAATGGTTGAACCACGATCCGAAGATCAGCAGCCCGAACAGCGACGCCGCCAGCCATCCGCCGAGCAGAGGGCGCCACTCGCCC
>CAZZWS010000243.1:0-5815 GCA_964657795.1 Beijerinckiaceae bacterium | reverse complement strand
CCACGACCGACCCCACGACCGACCACGCAACCGAGGGCGTCGCATGCTGAACGGCCTCTTCGGGTCCATCGACGGACGGGCCGAATCCGGCCTGACCCGGCGCGGCGTCGATCCGCTGAAGCCGGTACGGTCGTCGATGATGACGTGGGACAAGCCGCTGTTCGTCGTCTGCGTCGCGCTGCTGCTGCTCGGCCTCGTGATGATCTATTCGGCATCGATCGCGTTGCCGGAGTCGCCGCGCTACAAGGGCATCAAGCCGACCGCGACCTACTTCCTGACGCGCCAGGCGATCTTCATCGTCATCGGCGGATGCGCCGCGCTGGCCGCGTTCCGGATACCGATCGCGAAGTGGCAGCGCTGGTCTCCTTATCTGTTCATCGCGGCGATCGTGCTGTTGGTCGCGGTGCTGGTGCCCGGCATCGGACCGCGCATCAACGGCGCGAAGCGCTGGATCACGCTGTACGTGCTCAACCTCCAGCCGTCCGAGGTCATGAAGCTGATGGTGGTGCTGTACGCGGCCGACTACACGGTGCGCAAGCAGGCGCTGATGCATCGCTTCGGCAAGGGCTTCATGCCGATGGCCGCGGTCGTGCTGCTGGTCGGCGCGCTGTTGCAGCTCGAACCCGACCTCGGTGCGTTCATGGTGATTGCCGCCGTCGCGTTCGGCATCCTCTTCCTGGGCGGTGCGAACGCGCGGATGTTCTTCGGCCTGTCGACGGTCGCGGCCAGCGGCTTCGTGGCGCTGGTGCTGCTCAACCCGTGGCGCCGCGCGCGCTTCTTCGCGTATCTCGACCCGTTCGAGGAAGACAACGCGGCCGGCAAGGCCTATCAGCTGACGCATTCGCTGATCGCGTTCGGACGCGGCGAGTGGCTCGGTGTCGGTCTCGGCGGCAGCGTCGAGAAGCTGCACTACCTGCCGGAGGCGCACACCGACTTCCTGCTGGCCGTGATCGGCGAGGAGCTGGGGCTGGTCGGCGTCGCGATCGTCGTCGCGCTGTTCTTCTGGCTCGTGCAGCGCTCGTTCGACATCGGCCGTCAGGCGATCGCGCTCGAACGCACCTACGCGGGATTGGTCGCGAAGGGCGTCGGCATCTGGATCGGCGTGCAGGCGTTCATCAATATGGGCGTCAATCTCGGCCTGCTGCCGACCAAGGGCCTGACGTTGCCGCTGATGAGCTATGGCGGCAGCGGCATCCTGGTGAACTGCGTGGCGTTCGCGCTGGTGATGCGGGTGGATTGGGAGAATCGGGTGCTGATGCGGGGAGGACGCGTATGAGCCTTGCGATCCCTGCTTTGTTCGTCGCCCCGGCGCAGGCCGGGGCCCAGGTTCGTCCCGTGTCGCCATGCGAGCAACTTGGGTCCCGGCCTTCGCCGGGATGACATGAAATGACCCGCACACTCCTCATCATGGCCGGCGGCACCGGGGGTCACATCATGCCGGGGCTCGCGATCGCCGAGACCATGCGCGCCCGCGGCTGGGCGATCCGCTGGCTCGGGACCGCGCACGGCATGGAGAACCGGCTCGTGCCCGAGGCCGGCATCGCGCTCGACACCATCGCGTTCGCAGGTCTGCGCGGCAAGGGCATCGGTCACGCGTTGCGCGGCATCGGTCAGCTCGTCGCCGGTCTGTTCGAGAGCATCCGTCTCGTCGCCAGGCTGAAGCCGCACGCGGTCCTCGGCATGGGCGGCTACGTGACCGTGCCCGGCGGCCTCGCGGCGGCATGGGCACGCGCTCCGCTCGCACTGATGAACAGCGATGCCGCGCTGCTGATGTCGAACCGCGCGTTGAAGCCGTTCGCGGCGCGGCTGATGTTCGGGCTGCCCGGCAAGGTCGTCGAGGCCGGTGACAACGCCGTGTGGACCGGCAGTCCCGTGCGCGCATCGATCGGCTCGTTGCCCGCGCCCGCCGAGCGTTTCGCGACGCGGACCGGTCCGTTGCGCGTGCTGGTGCTGGGCGGCAGTCTCGGCGCGGCCACGCTCAATCGCAACGTGCCGCTGGCGCTCGCGGTGATCGATCCGGCCGAGCGGCCCGAGGTCATCCATCAGGCCGGCGCGGCCCATGCGGATGCGCTCGCCGCGGTCTATCGCGATGTCGACGTGGCCGCGTCGGTGCAGCCCTTCATCGCCGACATGGCCGCGTGCTATGCCGAAGCCGATCTCGTCATCTGTCGCGCCGGCGCGATCACGATCAGCGAATTGACCGCGGCCGGCGTGGCCAGCGTGCTCGTGCCGCTGCTCGCATCGACGACGACGCATCAACGCGACAACGCGATCTATCTGGCGGCGGCAGGCGCCGCGATCCATCTGCCGCAGGTCGACCTGTCGGCGCGGTCGCTGTCGGCGCTGCTGCGCTCCTTCACGCGCGAGCGCCTGTTGACGATGGCCGAGGCCGCACGCGCGCTCGGCAAGCCGCAGGCGACGGACACGGTCGCCGACGAGATCGAGTCGATCGCGCTGAAGGACCTCGCGTGAAGCACAAGATCAAGACCATCCACTTCGTAGGCATCGGCGGCTCCGGCATGTCCGGTATCGCCGAGGTCCTGCTCAACCTCGGCTACACCATCACCGGCTCCGACACGTCGAGCAACGCGGCCACGCAGCGGCTCGTGCAGTTCGGCGCCGACGTGAAGAAGGGCCACGACGCCGCGCACGTCGCAGGCGCCGACGCGATCGTGGTGTCGACCGCCGTCAAGGCCGACAACCCCGAAGTCGTGGAAGCCCGCGCCCGCCGCATCCCGGTCGTCCCGCGTGCCGTGATGCTGTCCGAACTGATGCGCCTCAAGCGCGGCATCGCGATCGCCGGCGCGCACGGCAAGACCACGACCACCAGCCTCGTCGCCTCCGTCCTCGCGCAGGCCGGCCTCGATCCGACGTTCGTCATCGGCGGCCGTCTCAACAGCGCCGGCGCCAACGCGCGGCTCGGGCAGGGCGACTACATCGTCGTCGAGGCCGACGAGTCCGACGCGTCGTTCCTCAACCTGCTGCCGGTGATGGCCGTCATCACCAACATCGACGCCGATCACATGGAGACCTACGGCCACGACTTCGCGCGGCTCAAGCAGGCCTTCGTCGAATTCACGCAACGACTGCCGTTCTACGGCACGGCCGTGGTCTGCCTCGACGATGCCAACGTGCGGGAGATCATGCCGTTCATCTCGAAGCCGCTGACCACCTACGGCTTCCATCCCGATGCGCAGGTCCGCGCCGTCGACGTGCGACCGGAGGGCGGCCGCATGCACTTCACGGTGCTGCGCCAGAACGGCGTGACGCTGCCGCCACTCGAAGTGACGCTGAACTTGCCGGGCGATCACAACGTGCAGAACGCGCTGGCCGCCATCGCGGTCGCGACCGAGCTCAGTGTCGACGACGCCGCGATCCGCGAGGCGCTCGCCCACTTCACCGGCGTCGGCCGTCGCTTCCAGCGTCTCGGGGACGTCACGATTCCCGGTGGCGGTGCCTTCACCCTGATCGACGATTACGGCCATCACCCGGTTGAGATGAGCGCGACGCTCGCCGCCTCGCGCGGCGCGTTCCCCGGCCGGCGCGTCGTGCTCGCTTTCCAGCCGCATCGCTACACGCGCACGCGGGACCTCTTCGAGGACTTCGCCCGCGTGCTGTCGTCGGCCGACGCGGTGGTGCTCGGCGAGGTCTATGCCGCCGGCGAAGCGCCGATCATCGCGGCCGACGGCCGCTCGCTGGCGCGTGCGATCCGCGTGACCGGCCGCATCGAGCCGGTCTTCGTCGACGACATCGAGGCCATGCCCGACGCGATCCTCGGCGTCGTCCGCGACGGCGACGTCGTGATCACGATGGGTGCCGGCTCGATCGGTGGCGTACCCGGCCGGCTGCTGGAGAAGACACGATGAAATCAGTCGCTTTCGGAAAGGTCGGCGTGCTGCTCGGCGGGATGTCGGCGGAGCACGACATCTCGTTGATGTCGGGCAACGGCGTGCTGACCGCGCTCAGAAGCAACGGCATCGACGCGCATCCGTTCGACCCTGCCAAACGTTTGTTAGGGGAGCTCGCGACCGAAGGCTTCGATCGCGTCTTCATCGCGCTGCACGGTCGCTACGGCGAGGACGGAACGATCCAGGGCGCACTCGAACTGCTCGGCATTCCGTACACCGGCAGCGGCGTGATGGCCTCCGCGGTCGCGATGGACAAGATCTTCACGAAGCGCATCTGGCTGAGCCAGGGACTGCCGACGCCCCGCCATGCGGTCCTCGACGCCAACAGCGACCTGCGACAGCTCCCCGACCAGCTCGGGCTGCCGTTGATCATCAAGCCGCCGCACGAGGGCTCGACGATCGGCATCTCGAAGGTCGCCGTCGCGTCGCAGATGGCCGAAGCCTACGAGCTCGCGGCGCGCTTCGACGAGGTCGTGCTGGCCGAGGAATTCATCGCCGGTCGCGAGCTGACGGTGTCCATCGTCGAGGGCGAAGGCGGCCAGCCGGAAGCGCTGCCGATCATCGAGATCGTCGCACCCGACGGCAACTACGACTACCAGAACAAGTATTTCACCGACGACACGCGTTATCTCTGCCCGGCGCCGATCGATGCCGCGCTGACGCAACGCATCCAGGCGCTCGCGCTCGAGGCGTTCGCCGGCCTCGGTTGCGAGGGCTGGGGTCGCGTGGACTTCATGCTGCGTCACGCGGACGACGAGCCGTTCCTGCTCGAGGTCAACACGTCCCCCGGCATGACCGGTCACTCGCTGGTGCCGATGGCGGCGCGGGCCATCGGCGTGAGTTACGAGGACCTCTGCGTACGCGTTCTCGCCAGCGCACGTCTGAAGACACGCCGGGCCGCACTGCACGATGCCGCGGACGGTGCCGCGGCCGATTCGCAAGCGACGGAGGCCGACGATGTGGGATAGCCCGCGTCTGCTCAACCTCGCCGCGCTGGTCATCACGCTGGCGGCGGCAGCGGCCTTCGTCGCGGGTGCGGCCGTGTGGGCGTCGCGCCGGCCTGCGTTCGCGCTGAAGACGATCCGCATTGAGGCGATGCCGTCGTTGACGACGACCGTCGACGCGAACAAGCCGGTCGCGTTGCGCCACGTCAACGCGGCGACGATCCGCGCCTCCGCGCTGCCATCGATCCGCCAGTCCGCGAGCGGCAACTTCTTCAACGTCGATCTCCAAGCGGTCCGTCGCGCGTTCGAGAACGTGCCGTGGGTGCGGCGCGCGCAGGTGCGTCGCGAGTGGCCGGACCGGCTCGTGGTGCGACTCGAGGAGCATCAGGTGCTCGGCACGTGGGACGACGGTCGTCTCGTCAACACCTTCGGCGAGTTGTTCGCGGCGAACGCGGCCGAGGCCGAGGATGACGTCGGCGACCTGCCGGAGCTCGCCGGCCCGGTGGGCAGCGAGCGCGACGTGGCGTCGCGCTACGTCGACTTCAGGAGCTGGTTCGCACGGCTGTCGCTGGTGCCCGACCAGGTCACGCTGTCGCCGCGTTACGCATGGAGCGTGCATCTGGACAACGGGACGGAGAGCGGCCTGACCGTCGATCTCGGCCGCGAACGCGACGGCAACACGGTGCCCGAGCGCGTGCTGCGGATGATCAACGCGTGGCCGGGTCTGATCGCGCACTGGCCCAAGCCGACGCTGATCGATCTGCGTTATCCGAACGGTTTCGCGCTGCGCGCCGAAGGGCTGCGCCTGGCCGAAGAGCCCGTCAAGGCGCCGCCGCCGGCCGCGCCCATCATCAACAACCGCAAGTCCACGCCGACGCAAATGACGCGTCCGGCCCACGTCGCCATGAAAGTCACGCCATGAAGGTAGTGCCATGAACCCCGTCACCGAGGACACCCCGTGAC
>CAZZWS010000242.1:0-5856 GCA_964657795.1 Beijerinckiaceae bacterium | reverse complement strand
CGAAGCCCGCGGCGACACGGCCCGCGATCTCGAAGCCGACGACGCGTCGCTGCGCGCTGCGCTCGTCCGTCTCGGTGGCCACGGCGCGACAGGTCCACACGTAGTGGGTCACGAGATCGTCGGTGGCGCGCAGCGGCGAGGCCCGCAGCGCCACCGCGGCCGCGCCCGTGCTCGCCCTGAGGTCGATGCAGCCGCTGTAGCCGATGTGCGCGCCGACCGCCTGGTCGAGGCTCGTCGCCGCCGTCGGGCCGTCGATCAGCAGCGTGCGGACCTCGAGTCCGAGCAGATCGCCGGCCCGACGGCCGAGCAGCCGGGTGAGCGCCGCGTTGACGTACACGACCGGATGGTCGCGCAGGTCCGCTCCCGCTTTCGTGATGAAGATCGCGTCGGTCGACTGCTCGATCGCGAAGCGCATCAGCCGCGCCTGGTCGCCTTCGGCCGCGGCGCGTCGTTCGAGCGCTGCGTTGAGCCGCTCGAGTTCGAGATGGACCTCGGTCTCGCGACGCGCGTAGCGGATCGACCGTTCGAGATCCATGCGGTCGATGCGACCCTTGACGAGGAAGTCCGACGCGCCCGCGTCCGCGCAGGCCCGGTCGACGCTCTCGTCGGACTGGCCGGTCAGCGCGATGATCGGCTCCAGCACGCCGGCCGCACGCAGATCGCGGATCACGTCGAGGCCGCTGTCGGCGCCGAGGTTGAGGTCGATCAGGAACAGCGTGAACGGACCCTGTTCGAGCGCGCTGGCCGCGCCCGACCAGCGATCCAGCCACACCAGTCGTTGCACGTCGACGCGGGTGCTGAGCAGCAGCCCGCGCGTGTCGAGATAGTCGAGGCGACTGTCGTCGACGATCAGCACCGCGACCCCTGCCGCGCCGTTCATGGCGTCAGCCGATGCCGGGAAGACGCGCGATGCCGAACCAGTACGCCTGCAGCTCCTTCACGGTGGCCACGACCTCGTCGAAGTCGCTGGGCTTGACGACGTACGAGTTGGCGCCCAGTCCGTAGAACTCGCGGATGTGGCTCTCGCTGCTGGACGTGGTGAGCATCACGATCGGCAACTGCTTCAGCCGGTCGTCCGCCCGGATCGCCTGCAACGTCTCGCGGCCGTTCATCTTCGGCATGTGGAGATCGAGCAGCACGATGCCGGGTGCCTTCTCGTCGCCTTCGACCACGGCGGCGAGGTGCTTCAAGAGTTCCTCACCGTCGTTGACGAACGTGAGGTCGACATCGATGTCGGCGGCCGCGAACGCGCGCCGCAGCACCATGCGATCGAACTCGCTGTCTTCGGCGACGACGATCGCGCCTTTGTTGCTTCGGGTCATGACGTTCCTGGGTCGTTGCGGACGAGGGGAAGGGTGAAGGCGAAGGTCGCGCCGACGTCGGGCACGGCCGTGGCGTCGACGCGGCCGCCATGCCGCTCGACGATGCGACGACAGATGGCGAGGCCGATGCCGCTGCCTTCGTAGCGGTCGCGCGAGTGCAGGCGCACGAAGGCTTCGAAGACCTTCTCGCCGAAGCGCGCGTCGAAGCCGATGCCGTTGTCGGCGATGACGATCCTCGTCATCGGCCGCGCGAGGCTCTCGGCGTCGATCGCGCCGGTCTCGCCGTGGATCGCGACGCGCGGCCGACGGTCGGTCGCGCGGTACTTGAGCGCGTTGCCGATCAGGTTGACGAAGACCTGATGCAACTGTTCGCGCTCGCCGGCCACGACCGGCAGACGCCGCGCGACGACGATCTCGGCATCCGCCTCGTCGATGCGATGTCGCAGGCCGGCCAGCACTTCTTCCAGCAGGTCGTCGAGCGCGACCGGCGTGAAGCGGACGTCGACGCGACCGAGCTTCGCGTAGCTGGCGAGCTGGTCGGTCAGCGCCCGCAGGCGCGCGGCCACGGTCCGGAACTCGCGGAAGTAATCGACCACCTCGGCCTGCGCTTCGTCGCGCACGTGCTCGCGCAGCAGGCTGGTCAGCATCTCCATCTGCCGCAACGGTTCCTTGATGTCGTGCGAGGCCACGTAGATGAACGTTTCCAGTTCGCGCGAGCTGATCGCGAGCCTGATGTTCTGCCGTTCGAGGTCGTCCTTCTCGCGGACCATCAGGTCGAGCAGCATCTCGCGCAGCTGCAACGCCGCGGCGATGTCCTGCTCGGTCCACGGTGTCGCGCGCCCGCGCACCTCCTCGGTCCACGCCTCGAACGACACGCGCGGATGCAGCGTCGTGCCTTCGGGGAGGTGGACCTCGGTCTTGGCGGGCTTGCCGGCCCACGTCACGCTCCCGAGGATCTCGGGCCGGAACCACAACAGCCAGCTGCCCTCGCTGCGCGACAACGGCACGGCGACCACGCCGCTCGCGACTGTCGCGTGCGCCGCACCGGGCGGGAAGACGGCCCCGAGGCGATCGATCGCCGCGTGATCCGCCGTCGCCGCACCGCCCAGCCAGTCGCCGAGCTGCCTGACGAATTCTTCGGGCGGCGTGTTGCCGGCCAGTACCAGGCGATCGGGTCGCAGCATCGCGAACCCGTCGGCGCCGACGAGTCGCGTCCAGTCGTCGGCGTGGCTGTCCATCGCCTCGTGCACCGACTGCCCGTCCGCGAGTCCGCGTAGCATGCCGACCCGCAGGCCCTCGACGCGGACGCTGCGGCGGGCGCGTTCCATGCGCTCCTGGCCATCGAGCCGCGACGCGAGGAACTGCGCGAGCAACGCGCAGGCCTGGCGACGTTCGAAGTCGACCAGCAGCGGTGCACGGTGATGGCAGGCGATCAGTCCCCACAACACGCCGTCGCGCAGGATCGACGCCGACATCGACGCGCCGGTGCCCATGTTGCGCAGATATTCGAGGTGGATCGTCGACACGCTGCGCAGCGTCGCGAAGCGCAGGTCGATCGGGCCGCCGGTCGCCGGGTTGCGATCGGGCTCGAGCGGCGCCGGTGTGTAGTGCACGTCGGCGATCAGCCGCACCGGGTTCGACTGGTACAGCGCGCGCGCCTGCGACGGGATGTCCGAGGCGGGGAAGTGCAGGCCGAGATACGCCGGCATGTCCTCGTCGCGCGACTCGGCGAGCACTTCGCCCGACCAGTCGCTTGCGAAGCGATAGAGGTCCACGCGCGCGAAGCCGGTGATGCGACGGATCTGTTCGACCACGACCTGACAGGCCTGCGTCAGATCGGCCGCGGCCTGCAACTGCTTCGACGCGGCGCCCAGCAGCAGTGTCGTGCCCGGCCCGTCGTGCGGCGCGTTGACCGGTTCGAGCTCGACGATCGCGATGCCTTCGTGACGATGGATCAGCGCCATCCATCTCTTCACGTCGCCGCCGTGCGTGGTGGTGACCGACAGCGCTTCGAGCCCGGTCGCGCCCTCGCCGTCGCGATGGCTCAGCAACCGCTCGATGTCGGTCGCGGAGAGCGCGGTCGCGAGCGGGCGGCCGGCGAGTTCGTGCGCGGCGATGCCGAGCACCCCGGCGCAGTTGGCGCTGGCCGAGACGATGGCGAGCGACGGTTCGACGAACGCGATCAGCACGCCGTGCGGCTGGATGCTGCCCGGGACGTGGATCGGCTCGCGATCGCAGTTGGTGAGGTCGATGCGCGCGTCGTCGACGCGTTCGACCGTCATGACATCCATCGCTCGAAGCGCTCGAAGCAGTCCGTCGCGCCGGCGACGAGCTCGTCGAGGCCGGCGGGCTCGTCGCGCACCACGCGTTCGATCGCGTCGCACGTGACGCGCCACTGCGCGCCGACGCCGCCGTCGCCCGCGAAGTAACGGCGACCGCGCGAGCCCGCGCCGAAGAGGGCATCGAGACGACGCGCCATGACGCCGCCGCCGAGCATCGAGCCTTCGCGGACGTAGAAGCGGCCGAAGAGGTCGGGGATCGAGCCGTGGATGTCGTGCACGTCGACCGACGGCGCGACGGCGACCGCGTCATCGTGCGAAGCGAGCGCTGCGAGGTCGTCGACCAGCGCGGGCACGCGAAGATGCGCGTGGATGTCGACGCCCGCGTGCGCGAAGTCGTCGGCGCGCGCGACGAACGCGGCTTCGAGAGGGGCGTGGAAACCGTACAGGCGCAGCAGCAACGCGCGGTAGTCGGCGAGCGTGATCGACCCGTCGAGGATGCGCACGAAGGTCGGCAATCCGTGCAGACGTTCGTGCACGCCGGCGGTCGCGGTACGGACCACCGCATGGGCCGACGGGGTCGAAGACAGCGCGTCGTTCACGTCGCTCACGTCGTTCACGGGACCGTGGCCGCCGCGCCCGCGCGACGCGCGAGCCCGCTCGCGACGCGCTCGGCGAGCTGCGCGAGCTTGAAGGGCTTCTGCAGGATGGCGTTCGGGCCGACGTGCTCGCGCAGCGCGCGCAGGTCCGCGTAGCCGGTGATGAACAGCACTTCGAGTCCGGGCCGGATGCGGCGCGCGAGCCTGACCGTCTCGGCGCCGTTCATCTCCGGCATCGCGTAGTCGATCAGCAGCAGATCCACCGACGCTTCGCGACCGAGCAGCTCGAGGCATTCGACGCCCGAGCCGGCTTCGAGGATCCGGTAGCCGTACTCCTCGAGGCACGCCACGGCCAGGTCGCGCACGTCGCGATCGTCGTCGACCACCAGCACGGTCTCGCGGCCGCGCCACACCCCGTGGTCGGGATCGTCGACGGTCATCGTTTCGTCGGTCTCCGCGCGCGGCAGGAAGATGCGAACCGTGGTGCCATGGCCCACCGCGCTCGAGATGGCCACGCTACCGCCCGACTGGTGCGCGAAGCCGTAGACCTGGCTGAGCCCGAGCCCCGTGCCCTTGCCGACGCCCTTCGTCGTGAAGAACGGCTCGAAGACCCGTGCGAGGACGTCTTCCGACATGCCGGTGCCCGAGTCGACGACCGCGATCTGCACGTACGGCCCGGCCGCCAGATCGTTCGGCAGGTCCGCCGCCGGCGCCACGACGTTGTTCGTCGAGACGACGATGGACCCGCCGTCGGGCATCGCGTCGCGCGCGTTGATGATCAGGTTGAGCATCGCCACGTCGAGCTGGTTGGCATCGCTCTGCAGCGGCCACGCCGCGGCCTGCAGCCGCTGCGAGATCGTGATGTTCTCCGGCAGCGAGCGTCGCGCGAGTTCGATCGCCGTCGCCATCGCCGTGCTCGAATCGATGGACCTGACTTCGAGCGACTGCTTCCGCGCGAACGCGAGGAGCTGACGCGTCAGATGCGCCGCGCGGTCGAGCGCCTGGCCGCCCAGTCGCAGCAGCCGGTGCCCGTCGTCGTTGTGAACATGCTTGCGGCCGAGCATCTCGAGACTGCCCGAGACCGCCTGCAGCAGGTTGTTGAAGTCGTGCGCGATGCCGCCGGTGAGCTGGCCGAAGACCTCCATCTTCTGCGCCTGGCGCAAGCGGTCCTCGGCCTCTGCGAGCTGCTGCTCGGCCACGCGCTGTTCGGCGCGGCGGGTCATCTCGATGATCGTCACGAGCACGCCCGCGACCGCGCCCGTCGTGTCGCGGACGGCGCTGCACGAGAACGTGAAATGGCGGGTCTCCGCGCGACCGTCGTGCGTGACGGTGAGCGGAAAGTCTTCGGCCGACGTGGCGTGCCCGGCGAAGGCCTGCTCGACGATCGGCTCGATGGAAGCCCATCGCCCGTCCCAGAGGCTGTCGAACGATCGGCCGAGCGCATCCCCGAGGATCTCATCGAAGCGGTCGTTGGGGATCGTCGTCAGCGAGGGACCCCAGACCAGCGCGCCGGCGAAGCGCGCGTCGACGACGAGGCTCACCGCGGTCCCGAGCCCGGCCGGCCATCCGGCGACGGGACCGAGCGGCGTCGTGCTCCAGTCGAAGCGCGCGATCCGTTCGGCCGCGCGACCATTGCCGTGCGGCAGGCCGCTTTCC
>CAZZWS010000241.1:0-5872 GCA_964657795.1 Beijerinckiaceae bacterium | reverse complement strand
CAAAACACAACAACCCACCCCTACTGCACCGGCAACGGCCGAATGGGCAGATAGAACACATTCTCCTGCCGCCTCACCAACACGAACGCCTGCTTCTTCGAATCGAGCTTCGAAACCTGCTCATTGAACTGCTTCGCACTGATCGCATCGACATTGTTGAGACTCAAGATGATGTCCTCACGGCGAATCCCCGCTGTCGACGCAGGTCCCTCGACCGAATCGACCACCACCCCACCCGCGATGCCGAGCTGCTTGCGCTTGTCGTCCGGCAGGTCGACCACCGACAGGCCCAGCCCGTTGGCGACTGCCGGCTTCGGTGGCTCCGGCGTCTTGTCGACGCGCTTCGGGTCGGCGTCGAGTTCGGCGACCACGATCGCGATGTCCTTCGAGACGCCCTTCCGCAGCACCGTCAACGTCGACTTGTTACCCGGCTTGGTGTCGCCGACCGCACGCGGCAGGTCGACGGACTTCTCGATCGTCTTGCCATCGAACTTGACGATGATGTCGCCGCCCATCACGCCGGCCTTCTCGGCAGGCGAGCCCGCCTCGACGCGCGTGACCAGAGCGCCCTGCGCCTTGATCCCCATCGCTTCGGCCACCTCCTTGCCGACCTCGCGGATCTCGACGCCGAGGCGACCGCGCCGCACGCGACCGGTGTTCTTGAGCTGTTCGACGACCCGCATCGCATCGTCGATCGGGATCGCGAACGAGATGCCGATGCTGCCGCCCGTGCCCGACAGGATCTGCGAGTTGATGCCGATCGCCTCGCCACGCATGTTGATCAACGGACCCCCCGAATTGCCCGGGTTGATGGCGACGTCGGTCTGGATGAACGGGAACGATTCACCGGTCTCGCGCGCCTTGGCGCTGACGATGCCGGCGGTCACCGTGTTCTCGAGACCGAACGGCGACCCGATCGCGAGGACCCACTGGCCGACACGGATGGCCTTCGAATCACCGATCGCGAGCCGCGGCAGATTGGTCGCCTCGATCTTGACGAGCGCCACGTCGGTCCGCTTGTCGGCGCCGATCACCTTGCCCTTGAACTCGCGCTTGTCGGTCAACGTCACGTAGATGGTCGAGGCGTTCTCGACCACGTGCGCGTTGGTCATCACGTACCCATCGGCCGACAGGATGAAGCCGGAGCCCACGCCACGCGGCACTTCCTCGGCGGTGGGCGGAACCGCGCGACGCTTCGGCGTACGGTCCGGCGCGGCGTCGGGCGAGGGCGTGCCGCGCTGGCCGGGCGCGCCGAAGAAGCGGCGAAAGAGCTCCTGCATGTCGTCGTCGTCCGCGTCACCCGACGGACCTGCGCGTTGCCGCTCCGTGGTCCGGATGTTGACGACGGCCGGGCCGACACGCTCGACGAGATCGGCGAAGTCGGGGAGTTCGCGCGTCTGGGCCGCGACCGGAGGCGTTGCCAGCGACGACAACACGATGAAGGCGCTCGCGAACATGGCTGGCACGGACGCCGTCAGGACACTGCGCATGGGACTTCCCGGAAAGATCGCGGCCCACCGGTGCCGCGTGCAGACGCCATCATGCCAGCAGTCCCCACCACCCGCGGACGGCGCGGCCTATTTCGCGGGCGCCTTGAAGTCGATGGCGTTGGCCATCTGCCGGATCGACGACGCCGGCGCGTCGCCGACGATGGTCAACCAGAAGTCGCCATGTCGTTTCATGACGACGTTGACCGGCCCCTTCACCGCATCGCCCTCGACCGCGTCGCGCGGGGCGACGGGCTCGATGAAGATCGAGATGGCGGCCAGTCCGTCCGAATAGACCATCTGACCGATGTCCTCGCGACCACCGAACGCACGACGCACGACCATGACCTGATGGAAGCCCGCCACCGGCTGCGACATCGACCAGCCGGCCTTGGCGAGATCGACCGGCACCATCCGGTTGGTCTCGATGCGCCACCCGTCGGTGTTGGCCACGCTCGGCTTGACGCGCGACGAATCGATGGCGCCGCCGATCGCGACCTCGGTGAAGGCGACCTGCTCGATGGTGACGCCCTTGTCGCCGATCGTCTGCGCCTTCAGCAGCAGCGAGGTGTCGCGGTCGAACCAGAGACGGTAGCCGTAGCGCTGCTGATCGCGAGCCTCCAGCACGACGAGCCGGGCCACGCGACCCGCGACCCGGTCCGTCCCTTGCACCGCCAGCTTGTAGTAACGATCGATATCGACCGGCTCGGTGGTCAACAAGGCCGGGAACGTGTCGTAGCGCGCGCGCTTCTCGACGAGCAGGACCTTCGTGTCCGGCACGTAGCAGCGAACGTCGTCGTTGTTGCGGATGAACTCGCGCTCCTGGCCATCGAGCAGCTCGAGCTTCTCGTGCTCGCCGGTCTTGTCGAGCAGGTGCACGACGCGCGAGGACTGGACCTGATTGCCCTGCTGGTGGACGTAGGTACCGCTGTAGTTCTCGCGTTGGGCGGCCTGCTGGATGCGCGTCAGCAGGCTGGTCGCATCGGTCGGTTGGCCCCCTGCTTCGACGGATGCCGCAAGTGATGCCCCAGGCGAACCGCCGCACACCACGACGGCGAGCGCCACCGTCGCGATCTTCCTCGCCGCACGATGACGAAGGCGATCATCGACGTGCGTGGCGGAAGGCTCCCGGGAACCCGATGCCGCGCATGCATGCTCCGCCTGGCGCGCGGCTGTGGATCCCGTCATCGATCAGCGATTCGTCGACGGGTCGACCGGCGTGCCGGTGAACGAGGCCGGGCGTGCCGACGCGGTGCCGCGATACGCGAACGGCGTCACGTCGCGATGCGCGGCGAGATAGTCCGCGAGGCGGTCAGGATCGACGGTCTTGAATTCGGTCGGGCGGACCGCGGCCTCGTCGATGCGCGGCGTCTGGATGATGGCGACCGACGGCACGGCAGCCGACTTGTCGTCGCCGCCGAGCGGTGACGCGACCCACGCGACGACCAAGAGCGCGGCGGCGACCGAGGCGCCGGGCAGGCCGGTGCGGATCCAGAACCTGCGCGATCGCGAACGACCGCCGCGCTTCGGCGCGACGATCGATGGCTCGTTGGCGAGCTGCGCCGAGAAGCGTCGCAGGAACGTACTCCCGTCGCCGACGCCCACGACCTCGTCCGAGCGCATCCAGTCGCCGGCGCGATGCGCGTCGGCCCAGAAGTCGGCCAGGTCGTCCGAGGCCAGCAGCGCATCGATGACGCGGTCGATATCGGCCTCGGCGAGTTCGCCATCGACGAAAGCCGACACGTGCATGCGGGGATCCCCGCCATGGGGATCGATGACAGCAGCCGCGGTCGTGGGATCGGGAATTTTTTCTGCGTTCATGGCTACCACCTCTTGTCCTTGGATGTCCCCAACAAAGGTCGCAACTCGGCAGCGATCGATTCGCGTGCCCGGAAGATGCGCGACCGCACCGTACCGATCGGGCAGTTCATGGCCGCCGCGATGTCCTCGTAACTCATGCCTTCGATTTCCCGGAGCTGGATGGCGGTCCGGAGTTCCTCCGGCAACGCCTCCATCGCCCGCCCGACCGTCTCGCCAACCTGCTTGCTCATCAGCAGCGACTCGGGTGTGTTGATATCCCTTAGTTGGTCTGCGTCATCGAAAGTTTCCGCTTCTTCCGCATCGCTGCCGGTCGTCGTCGGCGCCCGACGACCCTGCGAGGCGAGATAGTTCTTCGCGGTGTTGATGGCGATGCGGTAGAGCCACGTATAGAACGCACTGTCGCCGCGGAACTGGGGGAGCGCCCGGTAGGCCTTGATGAACGCTTCCTGCGTCACGTCCTCGATCTCGGCGGCATCGCGCACGAGGCGGCTGACCAGACGATTGATCTTGCGCTGGTACTTGACGACGAGAAGCTCGAAGGCTTTCTTGTCGCCGCGCTGCACGCGCTCGACCAGCACCTGATCGACTTCGCGTTCGGTCGTCGGTTCCATCAGGCGTCCGGCGGCCGGCTGCCCGCGCCGCCACGCACGGTCCACAACAGGAAACGATGCAGCGCGCGGCGATCCCGACGATCCAGATCACGATCGAGGACCGGCAGCGTCCGACGCTCGCGACCATCGCGGGTCAGCGCGACGACGGAGAAGCCCGGCCAGACCATCGTCCCTTCGGCGAGCTGCCACGAGGCTCCGTCGTCCGCACGCGGATCGCCCGTCGTCAAGCCGACCTCGAGCCGGTCGGACACGACGACGGTCGCCGGCGAACGGCGCTCGATCCACAGGAGCGACAGCACGCCACAGCCGATCGCGAGCATCGCGACGACCCCGCCCGCAGCGGACCAGCGCGCGACGAGCGCACCGGTCGCGACGACGAGGCCGCCGGCTGCGAGCAGCGATTCGCAGACCGCCAGGGTGCTCGACGGCCGCAACACGATGCGCGCCGAAAGGCTCATGCGGGAATGGAGAGGCGCAGCGGAAGGTCGAAGAACCGGCAGCGCTTCAACGCGGCGTCTTCACAGGCGGCGCAGCACCATCGTGCCGTTGGTGCCACCGAACCCGAAGGAATTGGACAGGGCCACGTCGATCTTCATCTGCCGCGCCTCCTTGGCGCAGTAGTCGAGGTCGCACTCGGGGTCCTGGTTGAAGATGTTGATCGTCGGCGGCGACACCTGGTCGCGGATCGCAAGCGCCGTGAACACGCCCTCGATGCCGCCGGCCGCGCCGAGCAGGTGCCCGGTCATCGACTTGGTCGAGTTGACGACGAGCTTCGCCGCGGCCTCGCCGAACGCATTCTTGATGGCCACCGTCTCGTTCCTGTCGCCGAGCGGCGTCGACGTGCCGTGCGCGTTGACGTACTGCACGCCGTCGAACGAGACGTCCGCGTTGCGCAAGGCGTTGATCATCCCGCGCCGAGGACCGTCGGCGTTGGGTGCGGTGATGTGATACGCGTCCGAACTCATGCCGTAGCCGATCAGTTCGGCGATGATGTTCGCGCCGCGCTTCTTCGCGTGTTCGTATTCCTCGAGCACCATCACGCCGGCGCCCTCGCCGAGCACGAAGCCGTCGCGGTCCTTGTCCCACGGCCTGCTGGCGGTCTGCGGGTCGTCGTTGCGCAACGTCATCGCGCGTGCGGCCACGAAGCCGCCGATGCCGAGCGGCGAGATGGTGGACTCGGCGCCGCCCGCGAGCATCACGTCCGCGTCGCCGTATTCGATCAGGCGTCCCGCGTCGCCGATGCAATGCAGGCCGGTCGTGCAGGCGCTGACGATGCCGTAGCTCGGACCCTTCATGCCGAAGTGGATCGACAACTGCCCGGAGACCATGTTGATGATCGACGCCGGCACGAAGAACGGCGACACGCGTCGCGGACCACGGGCCGCGAGCTCGATGCAGGTGTCCTCGATCATCGGCAGGCCGCCGATGCCGGAGCCCACGATGACACCGATGCGCTCCGCGTTCTCCTCGGTGACCTGCAGGCCGCTGTCGTTGAACGCCTGGATGCCCGCCGCGACGCCGTAATGGATGAACGTATCCATGTGGCGCGCCTCCTTCGCGGCGATGTACTGCTCGATGTCGAAGCCCCTGACTTCACCGGCGATGCGGCAAGGCATCGCCGACGCGTCGAAGCGGGTGATCGGACCGATCCCCGACTTGCCGGCGAGGATGTTGGCCCACGCCTCCGGGATCGTGTTGCCGACCGGAGAGATGATGCCGAGACCGGTGATGACGACGCGACGACGACTCATGCGAAGGCGATGGTTCGGTACGAAGGACGGGCCTGGAACAACTTATTTCTTGTGCGAGCTGACGTAGTCGATCGCCTGCTGCACGGTGGTGATCTTCTCGGCTTCCTCGTCGGGGATCTCGGTCTCGAATTCGTCTTCGAGGGCCATCACGAGTTCCACGGTGTCGAGCGAATCGGCGCCGAGGTCGTCGACGAACGACGAC
>CAZZWS010000240.1:0-5945 GCA_964657795.1 Beijerinckiaceae bacterium | reverse complement strand
GTCCCCGGCGGGGCCCTCCTGGGTCGGGGCAGCGGTCATGCCATCAGACGCCGCGTTGGACGACGCGGCGGGCCCGACGGCATCGGACCGGTTCGGATCGCCCGCGGCCTGCGGATCACGCTGCGGATTGCGGGGCGAACGGTGGTGGAGTCTGCGCAAAATCGATGACCTCTTGGAGAAGCGGCACGGCGGAATCGGGGGCGCCCGGTTCGGGAAGCGGCGGTAGTTCGGAAAGAGCGACGAGACCGAGGTCGTCGAGGAATGCCTTCGTCGTTGCGTACAACGCCGGCCGACCCGGCGCCTCACGATGACCGATGGCGTCGATCCAGCCACGCTCCTCGAGCGTCTTGACGACCGGCGTCGAGACCGTGACGCCGCGGATGTCCTCGATGTCGCCCCGCGTCACCGGCTGCCGGTACGCGATGATGGCCAGCGTCTCCATCACCGCGCGCGAATAACGTTGTGGCCGTTCCGGATTGAGACGGCCGAGATAGCCGCGCATCGACGGACGCGTCTGGAAGCGCCAGCCGGTCGCGACCGGTGTCAACGCCAGTCCCCGCTCCGTCCAGTCGTGACCCAGATCCATCAGCAGGCCGCGTACCGCTTCGGCATCGAGCGCATCGTCGAACAATCGTCGCAGGGCCGCCAGACTCAGCGGTTCGCTCGCCGTGAGCAGCGCCGCTTCGAGGACGATCTTGGCTTCGGTTGCGTTCATGCCGTCCTTGTGGACGAATCGTCGGGGCGACCCGACGAGGGGCGATTAAACAATCTGGGGTGGGCTCACGCGAACGCATGCGGGATGTCGGTACCGGACATCGCACATCTGATCGTGGAGCACGGGGTCTGTCGGACCCTCATGCGGCAAGGCTGCTCGAGCCTGCAAAACCGGTCTGGACCGTCTTCGCCCGCCACTCAGGGCACGCTACCGTCGAAGCGCGCTCTCGACTGCCTGATTGGCGCTGACGCATCGACGACCCGCTTCTACCCGGACAACCGCCGAAGAACCGCCGAAAAACTGCGGCAGCGCGTCGCGACGGCGCGACGGCCGTAACCACGCGGGAGCGGATTGACCCACAAAGTATAACGAGCGACGGCGAGCCGCACAAGGGAATTGGCGTGGACTCGTTCCCGACGCTCTCGGTGGCGACGGAACGGCCCGCGACGCGCAAATACCGAATAACTCCGGTGTACGCCGACAACGGCGCGTGATGGGCGCGGTTCTAATCGGGGTAAGCCGCTCCGCTCCACCGATCGCCCGCGATCCGGATTCACCAAAAGGACTTTTCGCTTGCACGCACGCATCGCCGAAGCCAGCACCATCGCGTTCGATGCCGGGCCCGCCGGCGTCGCTTCCAACCTCGACCGACTCGTCGCCGGCGCCTTCGACACGTTGTTGCTGAGCGATTTCGAGGCGTCGGCCACGCCCCTCGCAGCCCTGGTCGAAGCAGCCGGGGCGCGCGGCGTGTCGGTCTGGCTGGTCGTGACGCCGGACGCTTCCGGCAGGCCGCGCTTCGCTGCCTTCGGCGCGCCGCGCGTCGATCCCTGGCTGTTCGACGGCGATGCCGCGCTCGATCCGCGCCGCAGCCCCCAATCCGTCAAGCTCGGACCGATCACCGATGCGGATGGCCTTCTGGAGGACTGGGACGCCGCGATCCGCGCCGTCGCAGCCGACGGTGTGCGTGGCGTCGTCTGTCGCGACCCCGACCGCCTGCCCGCCTCGTTCTGGTCGGCGCTGCTCGACGCGTCGCGCTTCGTCGAGCCGCTGCGGTGGGTCGCATGGACCGCGGGGCTGGCTCCCGATGCGACCGCGTCGCTGATCGACGCCGGTTTCGGTGCCGTCACCGGATCCGTCGCGTGGTGGGACGGGCGAGCGCGCTGGCTGGTCGACGAGTCCGCGCGGCTCTCGGGCACCACCATCGTTGCGGCGGTGACCGACCCGTTCGCGACGGCCACGCAGACCATGCTCCCGTCCGCCCTGACGTTCATGCAACGGTTGCGCGTCGCCTCGCTGATCGGTGATGCGACGCTGGTGGCACAGGCCGAGTGGATGGACTGCGACGATCGCGCGCTCGCCGAGCTCGGCGACGTCAATCGTTGGCATGCGAGCCGCGACGATGCGTCGAAGCCCCGCCACCTGCGACTCGTCAACGGCGACGATGCGCCGCTCACGGCGTTGATCGCCACGCCGCACTACGACGTGCGCGCCAGCGACTCGGCGTGCGTCGCCCTGATCAACCCGCATCCGCAGGCCCGTTCGATCGATCCGGCCCTCGTCACGTCGACGCTGAGCGGCTTCGGCGACTATCGCGAACTGCTGTCGGCGGTGAAGGTGACGACGACGGCGATCGATCCGTGCGCGATGCTCATGCTGCAGCCCGGCGAAGCACGCCTCTTCGAAGCGCGTCGTCTGCCGGTCGTGCAACTCGCCATACCCGGCCCCCGCCGGTCGGCCGACGTCGGCGTGAAGATGCCGCGCCTCGCGATCGAAGCGGTCACGCCATCGGTGTACAACGGCCGCTTTCCGGTCAAGCGGACCGCGGGCGAACCGGTGCGGGTTTCAGCCGACATCATCATCGACGGTCACGAGATGCTGGCCGCCGTCCTGCTCCACCGCGCGGCCGGCGAGCGCGACTGGCGCGAGGTCGCGATGGAGCCGCTGGGCAACGACCGCTTCGGCGCGCGCTTCCCGCTCTACCGCGTGGGCCGCCACGAGTTCACGATCGAAGCCTGGCGCGATGTCTTCGCGAGCTATCGCTACGAACTCGACAAGAAGGCCGCCGCTGGTCTCGACGTGTCGCTCGAACTGATCGAAGGCCGCCATCTGATCGAAGCGGCCGTAGGGCATGCGCGTACGCAGAAGCGTCCCAACGTGACGAAGCGGCTCGCGGCGCTGGCCGACGCGTTGAACGCGAACCCGATGGCTGCGGATCGCAAGGGACCGACGCCCGAGATCGATCGCGCGGCGATGGCTGCGGCGGTCGCTTCGCTGCTGTCTTCGCAGACCGCGGCCGACATGCTGCAGGCGGACCGCCGGGAGTTCGCGACACGGCCCGACGTGGTCTTCACCGTCGATGCCGAGCGCGCCGCCGCGTCGTTCGCGAGCTGGTACGAACTGTTTCCGCGCTCGCTCGGCAATCCGCCGGGCGCACCGGCGACGCATCACGGGACCTTCGCCGACGTCATCGATCGACTGCCCGCCGTCAAGGCGATGGGCTTCGACGTGCTGTACTTCCCGCCGATCCATCCCATCGGCACGCGCAATCGCAAGGGCCGCAACAACAGCCTGATCGCGCTCGACGACGATCCGGGCAGCCCTTACGCCATCGGTTCCGAAGACGGGGGGCACGACGCGCTGCATCCGCAGCTCGGCACCTTCGAGGACTTCCAGCGGATGCGTGAAGCGGCGCTCGAGCACGGTCTCGAGATCGCGCTCGATTTCGCCATCCAGTGCTCGCCCGATCACCCGTGGCTGCAGGAGCATCCGGGCTGGTTCGCTTGGCGGCCCGACGGCTCGTTGCGCTACGCGGAGAACCCGCCGAAGAAGTACGAGGACATCGTCAACGTCGACTTCTACGGCCAGGGCAAGCGCGGCGACGCGCCGACCGCGCTGTGGTCCGCGTTGCGCGACGTGGTGCTGGCGTGGGTCGAACAGGGCGTACGCATCTTCCGGGTCGACAACCCGCACACGAAGCCGCTGCCGTTCTGGGAATGGATGATCGGCGAGGTTCGCGCCCGTTATCCCGACACCATCTTCCTGTCCGAAGCGTTCACGCGACCGAAGGTGATGTACCGGCTCGCCAAGGTCGGCTTTTCGCAGTCGTACACCTACTTCACCTGGCGCGAGACGAAGCAGGAGTTCATCGACTATCTGACCGAGCTGACCGCGCCGTCGGGCGCCTCCGGCCCGCGCGACTTCTTCCGTCCCAATTTCTTCGTCAACACGCCGGACATCAACCCGGTGTTCCTGCAGCGTTCGGGACGCGCCGGCTTCCTGATCCGTGCCGCGCTGGCCGCGACGCTGTCCGGCCTGTGGGGCGTGTACAGCGGCTTCGAACTCTGCGAGGCAACGCCGGTGCCGGGCAAGGAGGACTATCTCGACAGCGAGAAGTACCAGCTACGCGCGTGGGACTGGAACCGGCCGGGTAACATCATCGCGGAGATCACGGCGCTCAATCGCATCCGCCGCGAGAATCCCGCGTTGCACACGCATCTCAACGTGCTCTTCGAGAACGCCTTCGATCCGAACATCCTGTACTTCGCGAAGGCGACGGACGACCTCTCGAACGTGTTGCTGGTCGCCATCAATCTCGATCCTTACGGCGTGCACGAAGCGGACTTCGAGATCCCGCTGTGGCGCTGGAATCGTCCCGACGACGCGACCGTCGAAGTCACCGATCTGCTCGACGGGCATCGCTTCGCCTGGCAAGGGAAGTATCAGCACATGCGACTCGATCCCGGCACCAACCCCTATGCGATCTGGCGCGTGAGCCTGTGACCGCGCCTCGTTCCCCGCATGACCGATTTCAGGAAGCGTCCCATCATGAGTGACCCGAAGACCGCCCGCCTCGATCGGACGAACAAGAGCCGCGCCGTCGTGCGCGCCAAGCCGCACGAAGACAGCGCTGCGTCCACGACCGCCAACGATCCGCTCTGGTACAAGGACGCGGTCGTCTACCAGCTCCACGTCAAGTCGTTCATGGACGGCAACGGCGACGGCATCGGCGACTTCGCCGGGTTGCTGACCAAGCTCGACTACATCGCGTCGCTCGGTGTCAACACCATCTGGCTGCTGCCGTTCTATCCGAGCCCGCGGCGCGACGACGGCTACGACATCGCCGAATACACCGGCGTGCATGCCGACTACGGCACGATGGCCGACGTGAAGCGCTTCATCCACGAAGCGCACAAGCGCGAGCTGCGCGTCATCACCGAGCTGGTCATCAACCACACCTCGGACCAGCATCAGTGGTTCCAGAAGGCACGCGCCGCCAAGCCCGGCTCGGCCGCACGCAACTACTACGTGTGGTCAGACAACGACCAGGCCTATGCGGGCACGCGGATCATCTTCTGCGACACCGAGAAGTCCAACTGGACGTGGGATCCGGTCGCCGGGGCATACTTCTGGCACCGCTTCTTCTCGCATCAGCCCGACCTGAATTTCGACAATCCGCAGGTCATGAAGGCGGTGCTGAACGTGATGCGCTGGTGGCTCGATCTCGGCATCGACGGGCTGCGGCTCGACGCGGTCCCGTACCTCGTCGAGCGCGAGGGCACGAGCAACGAGAACCTGCCCGAGACGCACGACATCCTCAAGCTGATCCGCACGGTCGTCGATCGCGAGTATCCAGGCCGCCTGCTGCTGGCCGAAGCCAACATGTGGCCGGAGGACACGCAACAGTACTTCGGCGACGGCGACGAGTGCCACATGGCGTTCCACTTTCCGCTGATGCCGCGCATGTACATGGCGATCGCGCAGGAGGATCGTTTCCCGATCACGGACATCCTGAGGCAGACGCCGGAGATCCCGGCCAATTGCCAGTGGGCCATCTTTCTCCGCAACCACGACGAGCTGACGCTCGAGATGGTCACCGACAAGGAACGCGACTACCTCTGGAATTTCTACGCGGCCGATCGTCGCGCGCGGATCAACCTCGGCATCCGTCGTCGCCTCGCGCCGCTGATGGAACGCGACCGGCGGCGCATCGAGCTGCTCAATTCGTTGCTGCTGTCGATGCCCGGCACGCCGGTGATGTACTACGGCGACGAGATCGGGATGGGCGACAACATCCACCTCGGCGATCGTGACGGCGTGCGCACGCCGATGCAGTGGTCGCCCGACCGCAACGGCGGCTTCTCGCGGGCCAACCCGGCGTCGCTGGTGCTGCCGGCCATCATGGATCCGCTGTACGGCTTCGATGCGGTCAACGTCGAGACGCAGGACAACG
>CAZZWS010000239.1:0-5989 GCA_964657795.1 Beijerinckiaceae bacterium | reverse complement strand
CGCCCGTGGCGGCAAGCAGGACCCGCGGACCAAATATCCCAAGCCCCCCTTCACGGTGCAATCGCAGCCTTGGCCCGGGCTTGCGAGCCGGATGGAGCCTCGCCCAGATCATGGCGAGACAAGCTATGTTGGTAGCGGCCGCCTGCGCGGGCGTAAGGCTCTCATCACCGGTGGCGATTCCGGCATGGGCCGGGCGGCAGCGATTGCCTTTGCCCGCGAGGGTGCGGATGTCGCGATCAACTATCTCCCCGAAGAGGAGCCCGATGCGCGCGAAGTCGTCGACCTGATCCGCCGCGCCGGTCAGAAAGCCGCGCCGATCCCCGGCGACATCCGCTCCGAGGCCTTCTGCCAGCAGTTGGTGCAGCAAGCCGTGTCGGCGCTCGGCGGCCTCGACATCGTCGTGTGCAATGCCGGGCGCCAGCAATCGGTGCCGTCGATCCTCGATCTTACCACGGAGGAATTCGACCGGACGATGAAGACCAACCTCTATGCACCCTTCTGGATCATCAAGGCGGCCGTGCCGCATCTCGAGCCCGGATCAGCGATCATCGGCACCACGTCCGAGCAGGCCTATGATCCCTCGCCGGATCTCTACGCCTATGCGCAGACCAAGGCAGCCACGATGAATTATATCAAGTCGCTCGCCAAACAACTTGGAAGCAAGGGCATCCGGGTCAACGGCGTCGCGCCGGGCCCGATCTGGACGCCGCTGCAGGTGTCGGGCGGCGCGCCGCAGGAGAAGCTGAAGAAATTCGGCGCGGTCACGCCGCTCGGCCGGCCGGGACAGCCGGCCGAGCTCGGTTCGATCTACGTGCAGCTCGCGGCCGCCGATGCGAGCTACGCGACGGGCCAGGTGTACGGTTCGGCGGGCGGCGCCGGCATGCCCTGACCGTCAGGCCTTTCCGGAAGTTTCATAGGCCGGCGCCAGCGAACGCCCGACCGTGAGTCGCACCAGCAACAGGATCACCGCCGCGCTGAAGACGATGCCCGCGTGCAGCAGCCAGAAGCTGCTCGCGGGCATCTTCTCGTAGAGGCCTCCGAGCCAGCCGACGCCGAGGTTGGCCACGAACAGGTGCAGGAAGTACACGCCGATCAACGTGCCCGACGTGCCCTTCGGCGCGGCCCGCGAATAGAGGGCGAGGCCGATCGGGAAGACGTTGGCGAACGCGAGGTCGTTGACGATCTCGAACGCGAGCGCCCAGCCGATGCCGACCTTCTGGCCGGACGACACGACGATCGTGGAAGCCAGCACCAGCAGCAACGGCGCCATCGCACCGACGATCACGCCGAGCGACATCTTCAACAGCTCGTCCGGCTCGGCCCGGCGCCGCGCCCACCAGCGCCAGAACGCCAGCGACAGCACGATCGCGCCGCTGCTGATGATCGAGCCGAACGAGAGGATCCACGTCACCGGCATCTGCCTGCCGAAGAACATCAGCTGCAGGTTGCCTTCGGCCCAGATCAGGTACGCGTTGAAGATCTGCTGGTTGCCGACCAGCGACAGCGCGAGGACCGGCACCAGAGCGACGAGGATCCACACGTTGCGCTTCTGCAGCGACGTCAGCGGTCGGCGCTCGACGGTCGCGCGTGCCGCACCGCGCGGCGATTCGGGCGGCAGGGCCGATCGTCCCGCCAGATAGACCACGAGTCCGGTCACCATGCCGACGCCGGCCGCGCCGAAACCCCAGTGCCAGCCGTAGACATCGGCCAACGTGCCGCAGACGAACGGCGATGCGATCACGGCGACCTGGACCGCCAACAGGAACATCTGGAAGGCATCGCCGCGCTTCGGATCGTCCTCCGCATACAGTGCGCCGACCTGCGAGGAGATGTTGCCCTTGAAGCAGCCGACGCCCACCAGCAGGCACAGCAACGCGATCAGGAAGCTCGCTTCGAACGCCATCAGGAAGTGGCCGAGCGCCATGAGCGACGCGCCGATCGTGACCGCGACGGTACGACCGGTCCAACGATCCGCGAGCCAGCCGCCGGCGATCGGCGTCAGATAGACCAGCCCCGCGTAGAGCCCGAAGATGGCCGAGGCCAGCGCCTGCGGGGACTGGACGCCGTAGATCGATTGCAGCACCGACCGGAACGGACCGAAGCCGAGCACCTGGTCCACATGCCCCGGCAGCAACAGCCAGTGCGTCATGTAGAGCACCAGCAACGCCTGCATGCCGTAATACGAGAAGCGTTCCCAGAACTCGGCGAAGGCCAGCCACGCGAGGCCGACGGGGTGGCCCGCGAACGTCTTGTGGTCGCGGGTCGGGGGGACTGGATCGGTCATGCGAGAAGGTCCGAAGAGACGATGGCAACGCCGTGATTGTGCGGCATCGTGCAAGCTGCGCAGGGCGGACAATGTCGTCCGCCATCCCTTCGATTCCCATTCATGCCATGTCCGATCCAGACCTCGACGAAGCAGCCGCAGACGCCATTCACGAACCACGCCTCTGGCGCGACGACGGCTGGACCGCGCGCGTCATCAAGAACGACGACGACGAAGGCTGGGCCGTCGCGATGATCAAGGACGGCGAGCCCGAACCCGCGCTGCTCGGACCGTGGACGATGGGCCGCGACAAGAAGAACCCGAAGCCGCTGGACACGGCCGCGTTCATCACGCTGGTCAAGACCGCGAAGGAAGTGCTGCGGCGGCACGAGCAGCAGACGGCCGCCGAGCGCCATCGCAGCGTGACGGTCGACGGGCCCCACGGTCGCATCACCGTCACGCTGGATATCGTGGCCGACGACGACGAGCCGTACGCGATGCTGGCGGCGGGCGACGCGGCGGGCGACGAGCTCGCGCGAGTCAAGGTCAGCGCCGGGTATCGGCTCACGGCGAAGACCGCCACGGCCTGGGTCGACGAAGGGTTCAAGCGGCCGGAGTAAGCGCTGGGCGGCGCGGACGACGCTGGTTTTCGCCTGCGCGGGAACGACGGATACGAAAATCCGGGTAATCGCTGTTCAGTCGTTTCCGCGCACGCGGGGACCCGGTGTCGTGACCACATGAAGCTACGTCGACGATCTGCGAACCTCGCGCAGCATGAAAAGGTAAAGACTCTCCACTTTCTCCCGCGCCCACGGCGTGCGCCGCAGGAACCTGAGGCTCGACTTGATCGACGGATCGACCTGGAAGCAGCGGACCGGAATGCGTTCTCCGAGGCCGGGCCAGCCGTACCGCGCGACGAGCGCGGTCACGATCGCTTCGAGCGTGAGTCCGTGCAGCGGATCACGGGAAGAGGCGGTTTGCGGTGGGGTCGACGACATGGATCTATCGATGCGGTGCCACGCCCTTGACCGCGTTGGCGGACGCCTCGCAGGTGATGCGTCCGTCGGCGTCGGCGGGCAGGCGCTGCCGCACGCGATCCTTCAGGCGCTCCACGTCGTCGACCGGCATCGATGCGATGCGTGGCGCCATCCGCGGGCCGGTCAGCGCGATGTTCCAGAACGCGTCGAAGCTCTCGAACGTCCGCGTCGCGCGCAGTTCGCAGGTCTCGACGTCGACCAGTCCCGCGCCGGTCCACAACGCGCGCAGGGCGTCGATGCGCGACGCCTCGACGCTCGGCGGCCACAACGGCGTCACGCCGATCGCGGCCATCTCCTCCTGCAACGCCGCGAACGGAAAACCGCCGCCGAGGATGTCCCACGCGTAGGCAGACACGCTGCCGCCCGGCCGAACCACGCGCGCCATCTCGGCCACGCCGCGTGCCGGCTCCGGCACGAAGAAGATGACCAGCGCCATCACGGCCGCATCGAACGCGTGGTCCGCATACGGCAACGCCATCGCATCGCCGCGTTCGAAACGGACCGGCGCGTCCGGCATGCGGCCGCGCGCGAACGCGAGCTGGCCTTCGGACGGATCGATGCCGTCGACCGCGAGCGGCGCATGACGCGCGACCAGCCGCTCGGTGAAAGCGCCGTTGCCGCAGCCCACGTCCACCCAGCGCCATCCGGACGACGGCGCCAGCCAGTCGAGGAAGCGATCGCCCACGAGCCGGCTCCAGATGCCCATGAAGTCCTCATAGGCGGCGCCGTCGTCGAAACGGATTTCGGGTTGGTCCATGTTTTCTTTCGAGGCGATGAGAACGAAGCGAGGCTTCGATCGACAGGGACGACGTTATCGCCGTTTCCGCCGGATGCGTAAAGCGTCTCCGTCGCTTCACGCGCGCGCCATCGCCGCACGAACGACCCGTCCGATCGACAGGCCCTGGCACAGGATCGAGAAGACCACGACCAGACAGGTCAGCGCGACGATCACGTCGTGCGTCGGACCGGCCGGCAACGACAGCGCGAGCGCGACCGAGATGCCGCCGCGCAGGCCGCCCCACACCAGCACCGTCGCCGATCCGGCCGGCAGCCGGAACAGCCGCGGCAGCGCGAACACCGGCAGCCCCGCGACCACCAGGCGCGCGAACAGCGTCACGGCGATGCTGATCGCGCCGCCCCACAGGAGCGGTACCGGGAACGCGATCAGCACGACCTCGAGACCGATCAGCACGAACAGCACCGCGTTGAGGATCTCGTCGATCAGCTCCCAGAACATGTCGATGTAGCGCCGCGTGTTCTCGGACATGGCCCGCGCACGTCCTTCGCTGCCGACGGCCAGTCCGACGACGACCATCGCCAGAGGACCGGACACGTGCAGGTGACTCGCCGCCGCGTAGCCACCCATCACCACGGCGAGCGTGATCAACACCTCGACCTGGTATTGGTCGATGCTCTTCAGCAGCCGCAACGTGAGGTAGCCGAGCACCAGGCCGAACGCGAGGCCGCCCCCCGCTTCGCGCAGCAAGGCCAGCGCGGCACCCTGCACGGTCGGCGCGGCGCCGCTCGCGATCATCCCGAAGATCAACGAGAACAACACCACGCCCACGCCGTCGTTGAACAGTGACTCGCTGGCGATCACCGTCTCCAGGTCGTGAGGCGCGTTGGCCGACTTGAGGATGCCGATCACCGCGATCGGATCGGTCGGCGAGATCAACGCGCCGAACAGCAGGCAGTGCGCGAGATCGAGCGGTACGCCGATCCACGGCAGCACCACCCACAGGATCGCGCCGACCACGGCGGTCGACAGGGCCGTGCCGACGATCGCGAGCGCGGCGATCTGCGCGCGGAATTCGACGAGCGCCCGCATGTCCACGTGCAACGCGCCGGCGAACAGGAGGAACGACAGCATCCCCTGCATCAGCACGTCGGAGAAATCGATCGAGCGGATGAACGCTTCCTCGTAGCGACGCGCCCCGAAGTCGAGGCCCAGCCGGTCGAGCACGACGATCGCGAGCGACAGGCCGAGCGCGATGACCATGACGCCGATCGTCGTGGGCAGTCGCGTGAAGCGATGGTTGAAGTAGGCGAGCAGCGCGGTGACGACCAGGCAGATCGCGGTGATGTCGAGCATGGGGACTCAGGGACTTGGAAGTCCCCGAGCATCGCACGCCACCGCGCGACTTCAGGGGGCCATGCGCTTCGGCGCCGTACGGGCGTGGGTCACGCACAGGGTCAGCCGACGAACGACAACCCATCGACGAGATTGCCGACCACCGTCGGCACTCCGTTCCGGATGAAGGAGTCGGCGATGGAGAACGTGCCGCCCATCATCCGTCCCGACGGGAACAGGAACGTGTTCGCGACCGAATGCTCGAAGCCCATGTGGAAGAAGATCATGATCGGCATCCACATCGCGATCAGCTTGGCGGACACGCTGGTCGACAGCATCGCGCCGATTACGCCGGTGGACAGCATCCCGTTGCACGGCACGCCGCGGATGAACAGCGTCAGCATGCCGGCCGCGCCGTGCGACGCGTGGCACGCCGCGATCGTCGCCGGGTCGACATCGCCAGCCGCGGTGCGTCATGCTTCGACGATCTGGCGCCACCGATGCGACCCCGGCATCAGTTGACGCTCCAACGCGACTTACCGTCAGGAATCACCATGCGCTCGTTCTGCCCGGCTATTCATGTCCTCGCGATCGCCATCACGCTCGCGATCGCGACGC
>CAZZWS010000238.1:0-6064 GCA_964657795.1 Beijerinckiaceae bacterium | reverse complement strand
CGGGTCAGGTCGCCGAGTCAGGCTGCCGGGTGAGGCTGTGACTCCGGCTCGATGGCCAGCGCGACGATGAAGCGCGTCACCATGTTGAACGCGGCGACGATGCCGATCAGTTCGACCAGTCGCGGCCGGCCCAGCAGGCGTTGAAGGGCATCGAACGTCGACTGCTCGACGTCGACGGTCCGGGTCATCTGCGTGGCCAGTGCGATGAGGGCCTGATCGAGCTCGTCGAAGAGCCCGTGCGGGATCGCCACCGTGCGCAGGCCGAGCAGCGCGGCGGCCTGCGCGTCGGTCCCGCCGGCCTTCACGAATTCGGGTGCGTGGATCTCGATCTCGTAGTCGGCGCCGGTCAGCACCGCGACCACGACCAGCGCGAGTTCGCGCAGCCGCGGATCGATCTGCAATTGCGACCGCACGGCGCCGAGCAACGCGTTCCAGCCCTGCGCGAACGGCGGGCTGTGTAGCAACTGTCGATCGAGCTTCAGCAACTTGCCGCCGCGGCGCGTGCGGATGGCATCGACGAGCGCGGTATCGCCGGCTTCGGCATCGGTGACGTAAGGGATTCGGGCCATGTCGGGTGCGTGAGGATCAGCGTTCGGGGTGCGGCAACGTGCGGTGGTAGTCGCCGCCCTGGTAGATCAGCGGCTCGCGCGGCTCGAAGCCGCAACGTTCGACTTCGCCGACGAAGATGACGTGGTCGCCTTCCTCGTAGCGGCTGCGGTTGAAGCACTCGAACCACGCGCAGCAACCGTCGATGATCGGCGCGCCGCGCGACCCATCGCGCCACGCGATGCCCGCGAAGCGATCGGCGACGACGCCGGTCGGCTGTGCCCGGCTGCTCGCGCTGAACTGCCGCGACAACGCGATCTGGTCGGATGCGAGCACGTTGATGGCGTAGTGCGGATTGTCGATGAAGGCGGCGAGGCTGCTCGAGGATTGCGACAGGCTCCACAACACGAGCGGCGGGCCCAGCGACACCGAGTTGAACGAACTCGCCGTGAAGCCGAGCAGCCGCGAGCCGCCTTCGGGCGTGGTCGTCCGCGTGGTGATGACCGTCACGCCGGTGGCGAACTGACCGAGCGCCGAGCGGAAGTAGCCCCTGTCGAAATCCGGTTCGCGGGCGAGGGCGGTGGGGGTGAGGGCGTCTGGAACGATCATGCAGCGGTGGCGTGACGCGACGCCATTGACGGATGGTTGGGCAACTGCGACGCGCGAGTCGCAAGACCCGCATCTTCTCTCATTCTTTCTCTCATTCCTGCTCTCGATTCGTCACGCCCGGCGCTCGCTGCCTGCGCCGGGCCCGGATCACGGCGCCAGCCGCTCGATGCGCCAGGCGCCGTCGGGACCGACGCCGGTGCGATAGACCAGTCGATCGTGCAGGCGCGACGGACGCCCCTGCCAGAACTCGATCGTGTCCGGCACCAGCCGATAGCCGCCCCAGTGCGACGGCCGCGGGAGGCTCGCGGGGTCGGCCTCGTAACGCGCGGACAATGCGGCCTCCGCGCTTTCGAGGCTGTCCCGTGACGCGATGACCTGGCTCTGCGGCGACGCAGTGGCCCCGACGCGCGACCCGAACGGCCGCGAGGCGAAGTACGCGTCGGACTCGGCGGCGCTGGCCTGCTCGACGCGACCTTCGATGCGGACCTGACGTTCGAGCTCGGGCCAGAAGAAGCACAGCGCGGCGGTCGGCTGCGCGGCCAGGTCGTGGCCCTTGCGGCTCTCGTAGTTCGTGTACCAGACGAAGCCGCGACCGGAAGCCGGGACGGGTGCCTCGTCGCGGTCCAGCGCCTTCAGCAGCACGACCCGCGCGCCCACGCGACCCGTGGCGTCGACCGTGGCGAGCGTCATCGCCGTGGGTTCGAGCGCGGCGGCCGCGATCGCTTCGTCGAGCCAGGTCGCGAACTGCGTGATCGGGTCGGCGGCTACATCGCCCTCGACGAGCGTCGCGCGGCGGTAGGTGGTGCGGAGGTCGGCGATGTCGACGGGGATGGGCATGACGTGCGCGGTGGGGCGGTCACAGGGACATGTGGCAGGGAGAATAGAGCGCCACTGTGCCACGTCGACCCCCGATGCGTTCGCGTCAGGGAAAGGCCCGATGCCTGCAATCGTCGTCGCTCGTGATCACGGTGCAGTCGCCGGAGGTCGTCGCGGTGGACATCGCCGTGAAGACGGGCCAGTTGGCGGCGCACGGGCCGTTGCAGACGCTCTTGCCGCCGTCGGCCACGTCGCGATCGAAGACGTACAGCGTCTGCCGTCGGCATTGGTGAGCGCACCGTCGCTGACCTTGGGCGGGCGCCATCCCCATCGAGGCGCGGGCGGCGAGGACGAGTGGCACGGTGACGCCGGAGGCGGCCAGCGTGCGGCGTGCCTGGCGGCCGATCGTATTGCGGATGGTGCGGGGTGCGGTGGATGGCATGGGATTCCCGTGGTTGACGAGCCCTGAAGAAGAGGGCTCGTGCGGTGAACGCACGGTGGGTCCGGTTCACTCCATGGCCCGCGACCCGGCGTCGGCCGTCGACTCGCTTCAGTGCTGCAGCAACGTGTTGATGCCCACCAGGTCGTTCTCGTTCAGCGTCCCCGCCGCCGACTTCAGCCGCAGGCCGTTGAGCAGCGTGTCGTAACGCGCGCGGGCGAGGTCGCGCTGCGTGGAGAACAGCTGCTGCTGCGCATTGAGCACGTCGATGTTGGTCCGCACGCCGACTTGGTAGCCCAGCTTGTTCGAGTCCAGCGCGCTCTGGCTAGACACCTCGGCCGCTCGCAGCGCGCGCACCTGCGCGAGTCCGCTGGTGACGCCGAAGTAGGCGGTCTTGGCCGTCTGCGCCGCGTTGCGTCGCGCGTAGTCGAAGTCGTTCTCGGCCCGATCGGCGAGAGCGATCGATTCGCGGACCTTCGACGACGTGTAACCGCCGCTGAAGATCGGCACGCTGAGCTGCACGCCGACCGCGTTGTTGACCTGCGCGTTGACGCCCGTGACGATCACGCCGCCGCTGGAGTAGCTGCGCGACGCGACCAGATCGACCGTCGGGTAATGCCCCGATCGACTGACCTGGATCTCGCGGCGCGCGATCTCGAGCGCCGCCGCGTTCTGCGCGACGACCGCGTTGGCCGTCTCGGCCGACGCGACCCACGGCTCGATCTCGCGCGGCTCGGGCTGCGCCAGGTCGACGTCGCGCACCAGCGGCGCGAGATTGCCGGGCGTGCGACCGATGATCTGCTGGAGCGCCGCGCGAGCGATGTCGCGTTGGCTGCGCGCCTGGATCTCCGACGCGATGGCGAGGTCGTAGCGGGCCTGCGCCTCGTTGGTGTCGGTGATGGTCGTCGTGCCGACCTCGAAATTCCGCTTGGCCGAAGCCAGCTGCTCGGACACCGCGGCCTTCTGCGCGACGATGTAGTCGATGCTGTCGTCCGCGTAGAGCACGTCGGTGTAGGCCTGCAGAACGCGGAAGACCAGATCCTGCTGGGCCTGCACGAACTGCGCTTCGGACTGGACGACCGCGAGCTTGCCCTCCTGGTACTGCTGGTAGTTGGCCCAGCGAAAGAGGGGCTGGGACAACGATAACGTGTAAGTACGCTGGTTGTAGGTCGTGGAATAGCCGCTGAACGGCGCCGGCACGCTGACCACCGTGTTGGCGCGCTGCTCGGAACCCGACGCGCTGATCTGCGGCAGCAGCAGTGACAACCCTTGTGGCCCGCGTTCGCGACCGGCCAGCAGCAGGTTGCGGGCCGACGCGTACTGCGCGTCGTTCATCACGGCATCGTGATAGGTCTGCAGCAGATCGGCGGCATGGGCGGCCGGCGCCGCGAAGCAGGCGAAGAGAGCGACGGTCACGGCGGTCGCGAGGTGCGAAGGAAGGGCGCTGCGCATGGGGCTCGTCATCAATAGGTCGGGAACGCGGGATCGACCTGATGCGCCCACGCGGCGACGCCACCGGTCAGGTTGTGGACCTGCTGTGCGCCGCTGGCGGCCAGGTACGCGGCGGCCTGCATGCTGCGGGCGCCGTGGTGGCAGATGCAGACGATCGGCTGGTCGAGATCGATCTCGGCGAAGCGGGCCGGTAGCGTCTGCAACGGCATCGACTGCGATCCGTCGATGCGACAGGTCGTGAATTCCCATGGCTCGCGGACGTCGAGCAGCAACGGACGCAGTCGCGCGGGGTCGGCCAGCCAGGCGGCGAGGGCGGGGGCTGAAAGCGGCTGGATCGTCATCTTCTGCTTCAGAACGTGAAATGAGACACGACCGGCGCATCGCGCAGCCGCTTGACGACGGTCTCGAAGAGCTTGACGGTATGGAAGCCTTCGTCGCTCGTGCGTCGAACGATCACGGCCGACATGGCCGGCGCGTCGCCGATGATGGCCGCGATCCGACCGCCGATCCGCAGCTGTTGCTGCATCGCCTTCGGCAGGTAGGGCAGCGAACCGGACACGATGATCACGTCGACCTCGCCCGCCCGGGGCCAGCCGTTCGCACCGTTGCCCAGCTCGACGCGCACGCCTTCGATGCGTGCCCGGGCGAGGTTGGCTTCCGCGAAGGCCTTCAGCCGCGGATCGATCTCGACGGTCGTCACCGACGCGGCGCAACCGGCCAGCAGCGCCGCCATGTAGCCGGATCCGGTGCCGATCTCGAGCACCGTCTCGTGCGGCCGCACCGACACTTCCTGGAGGATGCGCGCCTCGAACTTCGGCGGCAGCATGGTCTCGCCGGTCTCTTCGCCGTCGACGATCAGCGGCACTTCGGTGTCGACGAAGGCCAGCCCGCGATACGGCGGCGGCACGAAGTCCTCGCGGTGGACGACGCCGAGCAGTGCGAGGACCTCTTCGGACAGCACGTCCCAGGTGCGGATCTGCTGCGCGATCATGTTCGTGCGCGCGCGTTCGACGGCTGCGTCGGCGAGGGTGGTCTGGGTCATGGCGTCGGCTTCACAAATGGATAGCGGTCAGGGTGCTACGCATCGGCGGACCGATGGCAGCACGGAATTGTCGCCTCGCGCGGAAGTCGCTCGCAAGCCACAAGCGACGAAGCGCAAGACGGGCGGACGAAATGCGTTGACGAGGGACGTGCGTCGCAAGGGCCATCCGTTGAGTGGATCAGCGCTCGACGCGACCCGCATCGATCGAACGAACGTTGCGGTCGCCATTGTCCGGTGTTCGCGCACGCGAGGCCAATCGCCTGCGGCATCCCGACAACGGTCGATTCATCGTCGTTCGCTGCGCCGTGCGCTTGCTATTTGCCAGGCGAGCGCATACCGTGCGGACGTCACGCAGGGGTCCTTGCCGAACAGTGCGGTCTTGAGCATCGGCATCGCGAGAAATACCCTTCGAACCTGGGCGAGCGCGCGGAATCTCTTCGCGAGTCGCCGTAGGGAGCCGTGAGGACCCGGGTGCTGGCTCCGGGTTCCGGCTCCTCTCTCATCTGGAGCTTTCATGAACGCAGCGGTCCTCGACAGCACCCATCACCGATCGAACGAACCCGCGCCCGAGTCGTCGCGACCCGGCCGCGAATCGTTTTCGGCGGCTACCGCCGAGGTCGACTCCGCCGCGATGGCGCCGCTGCCGCGCTCCAGCAAGGTCTACGTCGAGGGTTCGCGCCCCGACCTGCGCGTGCCGATGCGGCTGATCGCGCAGTCGGACACGCCGGTCTTCGGCGGTCCCGCCGCACATGGAGCCCTGCCGGCGTCGATCGAGCCCAACCCGCCGGTGTATGTGTACGACACCAGCGGTCCGTACACCGACCCGACCGCCCGCATCGACATCCGCTCGGGTCTGCCGGCGTTGCGCGCGGCCTGGATCGCCGAACGCGGCGACACCGAGGAGCTGTCGGGCCCGACGTCGCGCTACGGCCAGGAACGCCTGGCCGATCCGAAGCTCACGCAGTTGCGCTTCAATCTGCATCGATTGCCGAAGCGCGCGAAAGCGGGCCGCAACGTCTCGCAGATGCACTACGCGCGCCGGGGCATCGTGACGCCCGAGATGGAATACATCGCGATCCGCGAGAACCTCGAGCGCGAGGCCTACGTCGGTAGCCTGATGAGCGCCGGTCCGACCGGCGGCAAGATGGCCGAGCTGTTGA
>CAZZWS010000237.1:0-6149 GCA_964657795.1 Beijerinckiaceae bacterium | reverse complement strand
CGGATTGCCGGATGTCCGGTCGATCCACACGAAAAGACCGCGTCTGCACGCGGTCTTTTTTTTGGGGAAACAGCGCTGATCGCAGCGCTTACTTCTTCGTCGCGGTCGCCTGCGCGACGTGTCCCATGAAGGCGACGAACCGCTTCTGCCGGTCTGCCAGGGATCCCTTGGCCTTGGCCATCACGTCGCGGCAATAGGCGCCGGAGATCGACGTGATGGTGTCGGTCTGCGAGAGCTGCGGATGACGAGCGCGGTAGCCGGCCACCAGCTTGTTCGTGTCGCTCTGCTCGTCCTTGGCATCCGCCAGCGACCGCACCTGCGCCAGGGTCGCCGGATCGAGCGTCGTTGCCGGCGCGCTCGGACATACCAGGGCCGACTCCACGCCGGGATCACCGAGATCCGAGACGTTCGCGAGGCGTGTCACGTCCGAAGGCGACACGCGGCCGGCTCCGGTGTTGCCCCAGCTCGCCCGGACGTAGTTGACGACGTCAGCCACTTCCTGCGTCGTGAACACCTGCGCGAACGACGGCATGACGCCCCATTGACCGCTGGGCTGAAAACCCTGCAACACGGCACGAACCGCGGTCTCCGGCTGCTTGCCGGTGACGGACGCGGCGCCGACCAGAGCAGGCGCAATGCCGGCCACGCCTTCCCCGTTGCCGCCATGGCAACTCGCGCAGTTGTCCGCGTAGACGTTGGCGCCATTGCCGCGGTCCGCCGTCGTCAGCGGATGTACCGACGGCTTCTGGTCGGGCTTCTCGTTCGGCTGGTTCTTCAGGTAGAGCGCGATGGCGTCGAGGTCGACGTCGTTGAGATGGCTGGTCCCGAGGTCGACCGTCTGCTGCATCGGCCCGACCACGGCCTGGTTCTTGTCGTTGTGACCCGTCTTGAGCAGGACCGCGATCTGCTTTACGTCCCAGTCCTTGATGCTGGAGAATTGTCCGCCGCTGATATCCGGTGCGAACCAGTGGTCGACTACATTACCCTGCAGAGCCCGGCCCGATTTGGCCGCCATCGCGAGGTTGGTCGGGGAGTGGCACGCTTCGCAGTGCCCGAGCCCCTGCACGAGATAAGCGCCGCGATTCCATTCGTCCGACTGTGACGTGTCGCGGACATACCGTCCCTGCTTGAAGAACATCATCTGCCAGGCGAGCAGTCCCGGACGCACGTTGAAAGGAAAGGTCATGTCGTTCTTCTTGACCGCCTCATGCACCGGCTTGACGGTCTTGAAGTACGTGTAGAGCGCGTGGATGTCGTCGTCGGTCACCTTGGTGAACTGGACGTAGGGCATCGCCGGATAGAGGTATTCGCCGTGCTGATTCACACCGCGGCGCAGCGCGCCCTCGAACTGTTTCTCGGTCCAGTTGCCGATGCCGTACTGCTTGTCCGACGTGATGTTGGCTGTGTACAGCGTGCCGAACGGCGTAGCCATCGGCAGGTTTCCTGCGAACTTGGGACCGTCCCCGTTGGTGTGACACGCGGTGCAGTGCGCCACGTCCGCGAGATATTCGCCGCGACCGATGAGGGTGCTCTGGTTGGGCGACGTGGTGGCTGGATTGAGGACGGGTGCTGCGGCAGCGACGCCTCCGATCGTCAGAGCCATCGATCCGAGGACGGAACCGATCAAGCCGGGGGTCGTGCGCATGCGAGTCTCCTGGGAATGTCGCGAATGCGCGACGTCTGTACTGTCTCGCGAGTATCCCAAATCCCCGCACGCACCACTTTCTCCGGCGGCTGACCCGCGTGTCAGAAAGTCGCGTGTTCTGCCGGCTCGCGCGGCGGGAGCGGCGCGATGGAAGACGCGCCGGCCGTTCGGGATCGCATGCCCCAGCGCCACAACTTCTCGGAAGGCAGAGGCAGAACCAGGAGCAGATGCTCGAGGATGGCCAGGCTCAGCAACGAGCCGACCAATGCATTGGACGTGACTTCGAACGCTGTCGCTGAGGCGCGACCGACGTGTTGCCAGATCGGGAACACGACCACCGACGCGACCGCGACGGTAATCGGCAGCAACGGGTTCATCGCCTTGCGGACGAAGTACGTCTTGAGATACAGCAGATGCGGCGGCAGGAAATTTTCGCCGAGATTACGAACACCCAGGAAGACGTTGAGCTTCGCGCTCTGACGCATCGCCCAGAGCACCGCGAACGTCCACCAGCCGGTCTGGTTGGGCTGGTTCCAGGTGACGACAAGGATGGAGCCGCCGAGCAGCATCAGCGCGAACTCGTGATGCAGGATGGTCTGCAGCGCCATCGCGGCTCGACGCAACCCGGTCACCGTCGGATCGCAAGCCACGCGACGTGGTCCCGTCACGTAACCGAGCAGGAAGGCCACTTCCTGCCACGCCCACACCAGCAACGCGCACGTGAAGCCGCAATACGCGGAGGCCACCGACGTGTCGCCGGCCGACGTCGCGAGCCCGAACAGTCCGAGCACGCAGACGACGCTGGCGCCGGCGAACGTCCACTTGAACGTCCGCTGCGGGAGGCCGTCGAGGTACAGGATCACCCCGGTGCTGAACCACCACACGAACAGCGTGAAGAGCAGGGGGAGGACGAACGAAGCCATGAACGGGGAGGGATGCGGAACGTCGGGAGCGGAGCCCCGAGCGGCGTTCGAAGGGCGACGGTGATCTACCAGGCCGGCTGCATGCGGATCTGCGCGGGCAGGTCGTGACGCTGGACCGGCAGGAAGTAGAGCCGCGCGAACGTGGCGAGACCCTGCGCTGCGAGGCCGGCACGACGCAACGTGCCGACGACGCCACCACGCGTCTTCGCTTCGGCCATGCGCACGCTGATGTCGTACAACCGCTCGAGGCCGCGGCGGAACGCGGGGTGGTCGATGTCCGGCGTGATCGGGAAGACCTGCTTCGAGATCTCCGACGTGATGCGAAACACCGTGTAGTCGTAGGTCTCGGGGTCGAGGCCCATCGCCTTGTGGAGCGTCGGTCGCGTGTGATCGCGGACGTACATCGTCGCGTACACCGCGAGCTGGAAGAAGCGGATCCACCAGACGTTGAGTCCGCTGGTCAGCTTGGGGTCGGCGCGCATGATCAGCGCGAACGATTCGCCGTGACGGAATTCGTCGTTGCACCACCGTTCGAACCACTTGAAGATCGGATGGAAGCGCTTGTCCGGATGCCGCTCGAGCTGGCGGAAGATCGTGATGTAGCGCGCGTAGCCGATCTTCTCGGACAGGTAGGTCGCATAGAAGATGTACTTGGGCTTGAAGTACGTATAAGCCTTCGTGCGCTTGAGGTTGCCGAGGTCGACGCCGAGCCCGAAGTCCTTCAGCGACTGGTTGATGAAGCCGGCATGACGCGACTCGTCGCGCGTCATGTACGTCATCAGCTGCTTGATGTCCGGGTTGGTGACGTTCTTGCGGATCTCGTTGTAGAGCACGCAGCCGGAGAACTCCGACGTGATCGAGCTGATCAGGAAGTCGAGGAATTCCTGGCGGAGGTGATCGGGCAGCTTCTCGGCTTCGGCCTTGAACTCCGGGTCGCGCAGGAAGTGGTCGATGTTGTTGTCGCCCTCGTACTCTTTCATCATCGCGTCCCACTCGGCGCGCACCGGGTTCACGTCCAGCCGGTTCATCGCCTCGTAGTCGGTGCTGTAGAACTTGGGGCTCAGCAACGTGTTGGCTTCGGCGCGCCGGTTGACGTCCGCGGCGGACGCGATTTCCGGTGACGGGGACAGATCGACGTCGGACATGATCAGTTCCTAGCCGCCGCGGATCGCGGCGCGTTGAAGAGGCGCAGGAAGTCGCCCATGTTGGTGGGGCCGAACGATTCGAGGTCGACGTGGTGCGCGGTCGACGGGTCGACCAGCGTCAGGCGGCCATCGGTGTGCGAGATCAGCTCGAACGGCGCGGTCGAACCGATGCCGGCACGACGCCGCTCGCGGGCGAGACCGCGCAAGGTGCCGCGGACGAAGCCGGCCTGGCCGACCACGGTCTCGATCAACGCGCCGCTGTGCGCATCGACGACGTCGATGCCGCCGTCGGTGCGGTCCGCGAACCGCAGCGATCGTTCCATCAGCACGGGCGCATCGGGTTCGTGGATGGAGACGCCCGACATCCGGACACCGGCGACGGCGACGATCGATGCGATCACGAGGCCGCCGATGCCCAGTAGCGGCAGGCGCATCGTGGAAGAAGGATTCGGAGCGGTGGTTTCCATCATGGTTTCCGGTACGGGTCAGGCAGCCTGGGCCACGCCCATCGAACGATCGGGAAGGCCGGTCGCCGACGTCGGCCGGGACGTCGTGGCTGGCCGTGTGGTCGGTTGCTCATGCGCGGCATCGATCATCGAGGCCACATCGCTGCGCTCCGAGCGCCACGCGGCCGTCAACGTCCGAGCGACCACCGCCGCATCGGCGATGCTGCGCAGGTTCGGCTGCGTGCGCGCGACGCGCCAGGGCCGGACATGCGGCCACAGGTGCAGGTAGGCGATGCGGTTCTTCGGCGCGAGGGTCAGAGCGATATCGCCGTGCTCGCCGGGCAATGCATGCAAACCCGCCGCCTCGATCTCCTTGAACGGCAGGTTGAACGTGACGCTGAGCACGATGCCGACGCGCATGACGACGCGCCGGTCGGTGATCGTGTAGAGCGTGGTGCGTGCGGACAGCCAGGCCAGCAGGTTGGCCAGGCCGAGCGCGACCAGCGCGAGCCCGATGGCCATGCCCGCAGCGATCAGCACGGCCTCGATGCCCAGGCCCGAACGCACGGCGTTGACGACGCGCCAGGCGACCAGGATGGAGAAGTACGCCGTCAGCTTGCGCACGTGGAAGCACTCGCGGGCCAGCATCCGCCAGTCGGGCGCGCCTTGCCACAGGACGTGCTCGTTGGCCGGCAGCGGCTCGGGCAGGCCCCGCTGCGGTTCGAACTCGTGCTCGTGTTCGTGCGTCGTGTGGCGATGCGTCGCCTCGTGATGGATCGCAGCCGGCGTCGGGTCGATGGAGATGGCGCGCATGGCGATACTCATATCAGGGGCTCCGCTCGTTCGGCTGTCGCGTACAGGGTGCCGGCGCCGTAATACGCCATCACCTTCTCTTCTTCGAGCATTGTGATCTGTTCCGGGGAGCGCGTCAGCGGCACGTCGCGGAACTGCACGCCGGTGATCGAATCCACCTGCACGAAGGTCCTCTTGATGCGTGCGAAACCCATCGGCAGCATCACCGGCCGCGCACCGGCGGGCTCGGCCAGCTGGATTTCGAGATAGCGGAACAGGTGCTCGGCCTGATCGACCCACAGGTCGATGACGATGCCGGCCACCAGCCCGTCGGTGCCCACCACCTGGAGGCCGCGCGGGTCGGTGTCCTTGATGTCGACACCGAGCGACTTCGCCACGCGCAGCGGCACGATGCGGGGATGATCGTCGTAGGTCAGGTCGGGCGTATCGGGACGGTGTGCCCAGGAACCCGGGCCCACCCCCGCGAGCAGCGGATTGCCGACCGGGTCGATCGGATCGCCGGGATAGCCACCGACTTGCTGCGCGCTCGGAAAGGGATCCACGTTGGAGCCCGGCAGCAGCACGACCTGCCCGCTGCGCAGCAGGTACGACTTGGGCGACGGCACCGACGGGAAGCCTTGCACGACGATGCGGCTGCGCGAGTTCTCCTGCTCGAGCGGATAGCCTTCGCGCTTGTTCTCGCGATGGAGATAGAAGATGAGGCCGGCGAAGAAGATCCAGAACGCGTAGAGCACGAGCTGGGCAACGTCGATGTATTGCGTGATGGCACCGGTATGCATGGGATCTCCTCTGCCGCGGATGGCGAGCTGGGCTGGATTAGGACAGTGTTGAAGATGAGTCGGGCACGAGCGATGTCCGTGACGATCGACGGCGGCGGACCAACGGACCAAGCGCGATCAGGGTCGCGAACAGCAGGTACCACTCGATGTGATAGACGAAGCTGTACCCGGTGGCCGGTGATGACAGCGCACTGCCGAGCACGCCGCGCTCGGCCAGTGCGGACACGCCGTCGCGGATCGCACCCCCGAAGCCGATCGCGAGGCCCGCGCAGGTCGCCTGCACCGCGCCCCACGCACCGAGCGCGAGGCCATTGAGGCCTCCGGCTTCGAGGTTCATCGCGGCCGTCAGCGTGCCGACCGAGAACAGGCCGCCGCCGAAGCCGATCAGCATGCCGCCG
>CAZZWS010000236.1:0-6187 GCA_964657795.1 Beijerinckiaceae bacterium | reverse complement strand
CGACGCTGGATCGGGACGGGCGCCTCGTCGAACTGCTTGAACGCGATCGTCGAGTCGTCCGGCGACCACCAGTAGCCGCGCGGCTGGTCCATCTCTTCCTGCGCGACGAACTCCGACTCCGCGTTGTGCACCGTGCCCCGGCCGTCGTGCGTCAGTTGGCGTGAGATCCCGGTCGCGAGGTCGACGACGTGCAGGTTGCGCCCGCGCAGGAAGGCGACGTAGCGGCCCTGCGGCGACAGCCGCGGGTCGAGGAAATCCCCGCCGCGGATGACGACGCGCACGGCGGGATCGCCGTCCCCCGCCAGCGTCGCCAGATAGAGCCCGTCGCCGATGTCGAACAACAGACTCTTGCCGTCGGACGACCACTGGACGTGTCCGATGCCATGGCTGCCGGCCGTGCGCTGACGCTCGCGTCGGGCGGCTTCGTCGGCGGAGATCGCGCCCTCGGCGCCGACGCTGCGCGCATCGATCGCGCGGCGCGTGCGACCGGTCGCACGGTCGAAGATCCACAGGTCCTGGCGCAGGCGATCGTCGTCGCCGCCGCGCAGGTAGGCCACGCGTTCACCGTCCGGCGAGACGTGGACGTCGTGCACCGTGGGACCCGCGAGGTCCGGGCTGGCGGTCAGTCGTTCGAGGGGGATGTCGATCGCGAAACTCCGGAAAGGCGACAGCGCGGCGATGAAGACCGACAGGACGACGACCACGCGGCGCTTGAAGAAGCGCGGCGATCCGTCGATCGGCTTCAGTCGTCCACCTCGACCGACAGCGACGCCAGCACCTTGTCGATGCGCTGCCCGTCCATGCCGATGATCTCGAAGCGCCACTTCTCCCACTCGACGTGATCGGTCTCGACCGGCACGCGGCCGAGCAGCTGCATCAGCATGCCGGCCAGCGTGTGATAGCGACCGCGTTCTTCCTCGACCACGGCGCGCAGGTCGAGGATGTCCTTCAGCTCCGGGATGGCCAGCATGCCGTCGAGGAGCCACGTCCCGTCGTCGCGCTGGAGCGCCCACGAGTCCTCGCGATTGGACGTGTGGAACTCGCCGGTGATGGCTTCGAGCAAGTCGTGCAGCGTGACGAGCCCCTGCACGTCGCCGTATTCGTCGACGACGATGGCGCTGTGTACGCTCGACGTCCGGAAGCTCGCCAGCAGGTCGGTGCCGTTCATCGTCTCCGGCACGAACACCGCCGTCTCGAGATTGGCCCGCAGATCGACCGCCTCGCCGCGCAACATCTGGTCGAGCATCAGCTTGGCGCTGGCCATGCCGAGCACCGTGTCCCAGCCGCCGGCGCAGACCGGGAAACGCGAGTGTTCCGACGCACGGATCTTCTGCAGATTCTCTTCGAGCGGATCGTCGACGTCGAGTGCGACCAGCTCGAGCCGTGGAATCATCAACGAGACGACCGCGCGGTCGTCGAGGCGGAAGACGTTGCGCGCCATCTCGTGCTCGTGAGGATCGATCACGCCGGCGTCGGAGCCCTCCTCCAGCAACGAGTGGATCTCTTCCTCGGTCACCGCGTTGTTGGTCTTGTCGCGGAGTCCCATCAGCCGCAGCAGGATCTCGGTCGACCCCGTCAGCAGCTTGACGAACGGTTTGGTGACGATGCCGAGCACCTGCATCGGCCGCGCGGCGAAGCGGGCGATCGCCTCGGGCCGGATCTGCGCGACCCGCTTCGGGACGAGCTCGCCGATGACGATCGTGAAATACGTGATGGCCACGACGGCGAGCGCGGTCGAGCCGAGATCGGCATGGTCCTTCGCCACGCCGAGTCCCTGCATCCAGATCGACAGCGGCCGCGCCACGACGGCCTCGCCGACCACGCCGTTGAGAATGCCGATCGACGTGATGCCGATGGCGATGGTCGACAGGAAGCGGGTGGGCTCCTCGGCCAGCTTGATGGCCGCGGCGGCGCCGCGATGGCCGTCGTCGGCCATCTTCTGCAAACGGCCGCGACGGGCGGTGACCAGGGCGATTTCCGTCATCGCGAAGACCCCGTTGACGAGGATCAACACGAACAGCAGAAAAATTTCCATCGATTGCCAGTGTCCTGAGTTGGTCATTCGTGGCATCAAGGACGACTCGCAACGGGGATGAGCGCGAGGCGCACGAATCTCACGATAGCCACAGCCATCGCGCGATTCATGCAACGCGGCGATCGCCCCGTTTCGAGCGCCCCGAAGGGGTTCGATCAGGCGAAACCCGCGCGCAGTCGCACGATCCTCATATGCTGGTCGAATCCTGATGCTACGAATGACCAACTCAGGACACTTGACCCCGGACGACCGCGTACGGCCACCCACCGATTCTACAGACCGGCTCCGGCGCGTCCAGCACCGCGTTCACGCGGACCACGATACGTGCATGTGCCATTGTCCGAAGTCACTCCGGGGAACCTCATGGTCGAACATCGCATCGCCGCCGGCGTCCTCGACGTTGGCTATCTCGAGCACGGCCCCGATCACGGCTGGCCCGTCGTGTTGCTGCACGGCTTTCCCTACGACGTGCGCGCCTACGACGACGTCGTGCCGGCGCTGGTCCATGCCGGCGCCCGCGTCGTCGTGCCCTGGCTGCGCGGCTACGGGCCCACGTCGTTCCGCTTACCTGGCACGCCACGCTCCGGCGAGCAGGCCGCGCTGGGCGCCGACCTCGTGGCGTTGCTCGACGCGCTGGCGATCCGTTCGGCGCTGGTCGGCGGCTACGACTGGGGTGGTCGCGCCGCCTGTGTCGTCGCCGCGCTATGGCCCGAACGCATCGCAGGCCTCGTGACCTGCGGCGGCTACAACGTCCAGGACATCGCGAAGGCGCTGCAGCCTTTCGCACCCGACGCGGAACATCGCCTCTGGTATCAGTACTACTTCCACGGCGAACGCGGCCGTGCCGGGCTCACGCGACATCGTCGCGAGTTCTGCAAGCTGCTGTGGAAGCTCTGGTCGCCGACCTGGTCGTTCGACGACGCCACCTACGACCGCACGGCCGTCGCGTTCGACAATGTCGACTTCGTCGACGTGGTGATCCACTCCTATCGCCACCGCTACGCGCTGGTCGACGGCGATCCCGCCTACGCGGCGATCGAGGCGGCGCTGGCGCGACAGCCCGGCATCACGGTGCCGACGATCGCCTTGTTCGGCAATGCCGACGGCGTGTCCGGAACACCAGAGCCGGACCGCCACCGCGCGCATTTCACGGGCCGCTACGACGCGCGGATGCTCGACGGGGTCGGGCACGCCGTGCCGCAGGAGGCGCCGGACGCGTTCGCGCGAGCGTTGCTGGACTTGCACGGCGGGGCGGAAAGGTGAGCCAGGTTTCGACGCGACGCGTTCCGGCGACGGATTTTTTGGCTCCGCGGCACGCTTGTTCAAGCACGCCTCGCGCGGTCTTTTCATGCCGGCGCCGCCCGTCGGGACGAGCCCACGCGGGCGCTCCGTCGTTCGTCGGACGCACGAAGGAAAAAGACCCGCGGGATCGCTCCCGCGGGTCTCGATCTCGCTTCAGGCCCGCATGCGCCGCTCGAGCCGAGCGGCGATGGAGCCAGCCGCCCCACGCCGCCCGTCCTGCCGTCAGAACTTCACGCGTGCACCGGCCATGAAGAAGCGACCCTGCGCGCCGCTGAAGTCGAGCGGGTTGTAGCCGACGGCACCGTAGGTCGTCGGATCGAAGGGCGGCACGCGATCGAACAGGTTCTGGATCGTCCCGAAGATCTCCACGTTCTTGACCGGCGTGTAGCGGGCGGTCAGGTCGAAGCTCGTGAAGGATCCGATGCGGCAGTTGTTCGGATTGCTGGCGCCGGTGTGGTCGATCTCCTCGCAAGCCGTGGATGCCTGCGTCTCCTTGTTCCTGAAGCCGCCGCGGAAGTTCACGATGGTCGACACGATCACCGGGCCGAAGGTGTACGTCACGTCCGCGTTCGCACGATCGGCTGGCGTACCGATGCAGTTCGTCGTGTTGCAGTTGCCGTGCGTGTTGGCGTACTCCGTCACGTTGCCCTGGTTGTCGATCACCTCGTACGAGAACAGGTGCGTGTAGCGCAAGCCCAACGACAGCTTGCCGAACGACGTGCCGAGCGGGAGCGCCTGACGCATCTCGATGTCGGCGCCGCGGACCTGCGTGCGGCTCGAATTCTGGAACGGCGCGACGATGGCGACCAGCAGGCCCGGATCGTTGGCGATGCCCGGCTGCGTGTTGGTCGGATCGCGTTGCACCGACCCGCGCAGCACCGCCGACTCGTTGGTGCCGGAACCGGCCACGATCTCATTCTTCCGGATGATGTCGAAGTAGTCGGCCGAGATCGACGTATAACGCGTCGGGTCCAGGATGAAACCGCCGGTGTAGACCTTCGAGCGTTCCGGCGCGAGCGTCGGGCTGCCTCGGCTGATGAACGAGACGCTGCTCGCCGAACAGGCCGAAGCCACGCCGAGCGCGCAACGGACCGGATCGCTCGAGGTCGCGCTGGCTGTGACGTTGCCGGTCGCTTCCGGGGCATTCGGCGCGCGGAAGCCTTGCGAGAACGAGCCGCGGATGGCCAGCTGCTCGATCGGCGTCCACTTGATGCCGCCCTTCGGCGTGAACGCGCCACCGACGATCTGATAGTGGTCGTAGCGGCCGGCAGCGGACAGTTCGATCGTCTTGAACACGGTCGCGGCGAGTTCGCCGTAAGCCGCTTCGACGTTGCGCGACAGCGAATACGCGGAGTAGCCGAGGCCGAGCGTGTTGGCGAGCGTCGTGCCGGTCGTCGGCGCCAGCGAGTTCTGCTCGTGACGGATTTCGGTGCCGAGCGCGACCCCGAGCGAGCCTCCGGTGTAGGTCAGAAGTTCACGCGACGCCTTGAAGTCCGCGAACGCCAACTCCGACTGGCCCGCCGCGGTCACGTCCGGCGTGAGTGCCTGATACAGCGCCGACGAGTTCAGACCCGCGTTCTCGCCGATGCGGTAGTACGAGCCCGCGGGCAACGCCGCATAGGCGGCGCTGTTGGCACGGGCGGTCGCCACGTTGAGGGCCGTCGGGCTGAGCAACGCATTGAGCACGTCGATCTGCAGGAAGCCCTTGCCGGTGTTCTGCAGCCGGTCGCGCGAATAGGACCCGGCGGTGTCGAAATCCCAGCCGAACGCGGTGCCCTTGAGGCCGAGCAGCGCACGGCTGAACTGGTTGTTGGTGACGTAGCGACGCGGGCCGATGTCGTACGTGGTGTAGCGCAGGCGGGCCGCCGTGCCGAAGTACGGGTTGTCGGGGTGGGCCGCGCCGAGCGTCGCCTGCGGCGTGTTGACGACCGTCGGCGAGAACGTGACGGTGCTGATCGCCGACGGCGTCAGCGTGGAACTCGACCGGTTGTCGTAGTAGTTGCCCTCGGCATAGGCGGTCAGGTTGTCCGCGATCTGCCAGGTGCCACGGCCATACAGGTTGAACTGCTCCGCCTTCGGCAGCAACGTGCGCAGTTCCTGCGTCGCGTCCGTCAGGCAGCCGCCGCCCGGATCGCCCTGCGGATGGCTCGTGAAGTTGGAACAGGCAGCGCCCGGAAACTGCCGGGTGAAGCCGTTGGCCGCGGACGTGTTGCCCCGGCTGAAATAGACGGTGTTGGCGGCGAACCGGGTGCCGTTGTAGACGCCGGCGAAAGGATCGCGCACGTTGCCGTTGATGGAGCTGCCGCCACCGGTGGGCAGGCCCGCGCCGTTCAGCGTGATGGCGCCGGTGCCGCCCGATGCGGCGACGCCGGTCGCGTCGACCGCGTTGAAGCCGTCGCTGCGCAGGTCCGTCTTGCCGATGCGGCCGCGATCGGTGCGGTTGCTGTAGTAGATCGGTTCCTTCTTCTCGTATTCGAAGTTGCCGAAGATGTTGAATTTGTCCGTATCGAGATTGCCGAAACCCGACGTCAGCGTGATCTTGGTGTCACGGCCGTCGCCATACTCGAGGGACTGGCCCACGCTGCCGCGCAGCGCGGTGCCGTTGAACTCCGACTTGAGAATGATGTTGACGACGCCGGCGATGGCGTCCGAGCCGTAGATGGCGGAGCCGCCGTCCTTCAGGATCTCGACCCGCTCCACCGCTTCGAGCGGAATGATGTTGAGGTCGGTATAGCTCTTGGTGCCGTCGTCGGCGAGCGCGAACGGCGCCACACGGCGTCCGTTGACGAGCACCAGGGTCGCGCCGACGCCGAGGCCGCGCAGCGAGATGCCGGAGCCGCTGCGCGAGAA
>CAZZWS010000235.1:0-6193 GCA_964657795.1 Beijerinckiaceae bacterium | reverse complement strand
CGCCTCGGTCTCCTGGCGGTGCTCGCGGAGATCCAGGGCACCATCAGTCAGGCGATGAGCGACAGCGGCGCCTTCCACGCCACGTTGGAGACCTTCGCCGGCGCGCTGTCGAAATCCGACGACGCGGCTCTGAAGCAGCAACTCGCGCAGGTCATCGCGCAGACCGGCGCGATCCGCGACTCGCTCGGTTCCTTCGGCGAGGGCCTGGGCGACAACAAGGCCGAGGTCACGCGGCTCACGGAGGAGCTGACCCGGCTTCGCGAGGACGTGCTGACCGACCCGTTGACCGGCCTCGTCAACCGCCGCGGTTTCGATGCCACGATCGCCGCGCTGAAGCTCGCCGCCGAAACCGACGGCGAGCCGTTCTCGCTCGTGATGATCGACATCGACCACTTCAAGAAGATCAACGACACGCACGGCCACCTCGTCGGCGATCGCGTGATCCAGAAGGTCGCGACGACGATGAAGGCCTGCGTGCGCGGCGGAGACACCGCCGTGCGTTACGGCGGCGAGGAGTTCGCGCTGCTGTTGCCGACGACCGGCGCCAAGGGTGCCCAGACCGTCGCCGAGTACGTGCGCAACGCGCTGCAGCGCGCCGACGTGAGCGCGCTCAAGAAGGGCGCGGCCGCCGTCTCCGTCACGGTCTCGGCGGGCGTCGCGGTGTTCAATGCCGGCGAGGCGGTCGAGGAATGCATACGACGCGCCGACCAGGCTTTGTACGCGGCCAAGAGCGGTGGTCGCAATCGCGTGGTGATGTCGCCCGGCTCGGTGTGACGTCGCCGGCCCGACCCGGCGTGCGGTCTGCAAGACGACGTGGTCACATCGGCGTTTAGCACGCATCGGCGGTCGCGCGCGGCACGCACGAAGAAATGCCTCAGAGGCTCGTCGTGAACGCCAGCGACGCCGTTGCGCAGCGCGCCACGATCGATGCCGGGCCCGCGATGGTGAAGGGCACGCTCATCGTCCCGGTCGAGATCAGCGAACCCGCCGGCACGGTCATCCCGCGCGCCGCCGCGAGCGCGAGGAAGCCGCCGAACGCGGACAGCGGATCGGTGACGTCTTCGCCGCGCGCGGCCCGTACCCGTTCGGCACCGTCGACGTCGACGACCAGCGTCCGCATGATCCCGTCGAGGTCCTGCAACGCGAGCCGCGGGCCGACGACGAGCGTGTCGAACGCCGCGTCGTCCGCCGCGAACGAGGGCCAGCCCACGGCGCGACGATCGACGAAGCGCGACCGCACCCACTCGCACGTCATCCGCGCTTCGCCGATCAGCGCGGTCGGGTCGGAGATCGCGTCGCCCGGCCGCACGGTGCGTGCCACGACGAACGCCATCTCGATCTCGATCGTCACCGGCGTCGGCGCGCGCAAGGGAACGATGGCGCCCGCCTCGAACAGGCGGCTGCGCACGATGCGGCCCGCGATCGAACGGCCCGCTCCCGAGTCGCGCAATCCCCTGCCGCTGCCCGCACCGAGCTTCCAGCCGACGACCTCCTCGCCGAGCAGGTCGATCAGCCGATCCTGGACGGCGTAGCCGTCGTCGAGCGATGCGGGCCGGACGCCTTCGGGAAGCGCGTCGAGTTGCCGGCCGCCGGTCCAGGCTTCGGCGAGGCAGGTCGCGGCGCGTTCGATGATGAGGTTGGAGGTCATCCGATCCTGTTCGATGTCGGGTGGGTACGAAGGCCGCCCGATCGGCTGCGACGACGGCGACGCCACGTCCCGCGCACATTAACGGAAGTGGCGATGAGTACGGTGGGATATCGCGCGTACGGCAACGTCCGACGACCCTGCACGTCGCGTCGGGTTTCACCTCCGATCCGTTCGACGACCGCGGTCTTGAAGGACCGCGGGCGACATCGCCAGCCCTCGAATTGCCGTGGCCCGATGCGTTTCGTGCGCCACCCACGACAGCACGCCACCCACGACACGGTTCCGCCGTCGCAGCGGGCACTGCCGGCATCGCCCCGCTCAGACCCAGCCGCGATCCCACTGCCGCCCGCGGTACGCGAGCGCGAGGCCGATCGCTCCGACGGTCGTCACGGCGATCATCCCGAGGACCGTCTCGGGAACCCACCACGCCGGCCAGCTCGGAAAGACGTCGCCCACCCAGCGATAACCACCGCCGGCATGCGTGCGCCGCAGCGCCGACAGGACGGTCTGCGCCACCACGCCCGCGGCCACCTGCAGCGCCGCCAGGCGATAGAGCACGCGGCCGATCGCGGTCAGGCGGTGCGGTTGCGACAGCAGGAACATCAGGACGAGGTCGGTCACGATCGCTCTCCAGGTTAGGTTTTGCATCTCGGGGACGAGAGATCATCATAGGTGATCATTATGATCACCACAAGCATATATTCGGATCAGGTCTCCTTTGCGTGGTTATGATGACGACATGACGACCTCGAAACAGAGAGCGGCTCTGCTCGCCGGACTGACGCGCACGCAGGCCGAACGCCTCTCGCACATCGAATTCCGGCTGTGGTTCCTCGGCGAACTGCGCCGGCTCGACGTGTCCGACCGCTTCGGCACCGGGCCGGCCGGCGCGACCCGCGACATCGCGATGTACCGCGAGCTCGCACCGGGCAATCTCGTGCTCGATCCGTCCGACAAGGTCTACCGACCGGGAGCGACGTTCCAGCCGGTCTTCGAGCACGCGTCGGCACGGGTCCTGACGGCGTTGTCGCAGGGCTTCGGCGAAGGCATCGGCGGCCCGGCCGGTTCGCTGGTCCGCTGCGAGTTCCCCCTGTCGCTGAACGTCCCGGCGATGACCACGGTCGCCCCGGTCACGCGCGCAATCCATCGACGCAAGGCGGTGCGGCTGCGCTATCACTCCGTATCGTCGGGCGCGAGCCAGCGCGAGATCGTGCCGATCGCGCTGATCGACACCGGCGTCCGGTGGCACGTGCGCGCGTACGACCGCAAGTCGTGCGAGTTTCGCGACTTCGTCTTCACGCGGATGAGCGACGTGACGATGCTGGATGACGAGGCCATCGCTGCGCACGAGTCCGTCGAACACGATGCGCAATGGAACCGCATCATCGACCTCGAACTGGTGCCGCATCCCGGCTATCCCGACCCGGCGCTGGTGCGCATGGACTACGACATGCCCGACGGCGTGCTCCGCGTGCGCGTGCGCGCCGCGGACGTGGGCTACATGCTGCGCCGGTGGAACGTGGACTGCTCGCCGGATCACAGTCTCGGCGGTCCGGAACACGCGCTGTGGCTGCGCGATCCGCTGGTGCTGTACGGGGCGAGCAACGCGGTGCTGGCGCCGGGGTATCGGGATCCACGCGGCGGTCCGCGCGACGCGCGTGCGACGCGCGGCGCGGCCGTGCGCTGATCCGGGCCGCACCCGATCCTGCGGTCGAACGCGGTCCTGGCTGACACGGAGCAGCCGCGCGAACTCCTACGATCCTCCCCAGCGCCGCATCGACTCTTGCGGCATCCCACATCGACAGGAGTCGTGCATGAGCATCGCTTCAGCTCTGGGCCTCGCGTCCGGGAAGAAGATTCGTTACGCCATCGTCGGACTCGGCGACATCTCGCAGGAAGCCCTGCTGCCCGGCGTCGCGCATACCGGCAATTCCGAAGTCACGGCGCTCGTCAGCGGCGATCTCGACAAGGCCCGCAAGGTCGCGGAGATGTACGACATCACGGAGGTCTGCGACTACGACGGCTTCGAGGCGCTGCTGCGCTCCGGAAAGATCGACGCGGTCTACATCGGCACGCCCAACTGGCGCCACGCCGAGTTCGTCCTGCCCGCGCTGGCCGCCGGCATCCACGTGCTGTGCGAGAAGCCGTTCGAGATCTCGGTCGAGAAGTGCCAGCAGATGCTCGACGCGCAGAAGGCGTCGACGGCCAAGCTGATGGTCGCGTATCGACTGCACTTCGAGCCGGCCACGCTCGATGCGATTGCCAGGATCAGGTCGGGCGATCTCGGCGAACTGGTGCTGTTCACGTCGTGCTTCGCGCAGATGCTCGACCCCGGCAACCATCGTGCGGACAACGGCGTGTACGCCGGCCCGCTGTTCGACATGGCGCCGTATCCGATCAACGCGGCGCGCTACCTGTTCGGCGAGGAACCGACCGAAGTCGTATCGGCCGTCGCGTCGCGTCATCCCGAGGCCGGCTACGGCGACCTCGACGACACGTTCGCGGTGACGCTGCGCTTTCCGGGCAACAAGCTCGCGCAGTTCTCGGTCTCGTACTACGGCAACGCGCTCAGCAGCCTGATCGTCGCCGGGACCAAGGGCAGCCTCCACCTCAGCCCGGCGTTCGCGTTCGGCAAGTCGCTGGAACAGAACGTCATCATCGGCGACAAGCAGACGCACGAATCCTTCAAGTCGACCGACCAGTTCGGCGGCGAGCTGCGCTACTTCTCGGACTGCATCCTCGACGATGTCGATCCCGAGCCGGACGCGGAAGAGGGCCTCGCTGACCTGCGCGTCATCGAAGGCGCGTTGCGCGCGATGAAGTCGGGAAAGGCGGAAGTCCTGCCTCCGTTCGAGCGCAGCCGTCGCATCGACGTGAAGCAGGTGCAGAAGCTGTCGATGACGAAGGCGCCGGAGCTGGTCGACGCCTCGGATCCGAGCCGCTGATCGCGATGTGTCACAGCCAGCGTGCTGTGACACACGACGAGGAGAAAGGCGGCGTCGCCGTCCTCCGGTCGATCAGCTGCGCAGGAAGGCCAGCAGGTCCTGGGCGAGTCGATCCTTCTCGGTCACGGTGAGTCCGTGCGGTGCTCCGTCGTACTCGATCAGCGTCGAATTGGCGATGCCCTTCGCGGCGGCGCGACCGGAGGCGTCGATCGGAACGGTCTTGTCGCCGGTGCCGTGGACGATCAGCGTCGGGACGCGGAACGCCGGCAGATCGGGGCGGAAGTCGGTCGTCGAGAAGGCGGTCGCGCACTGCAGCGTCGCCTTCAGGCTCGCCTGCATCGCAGTGGCCCATGACGCATGGACCTGCTCTTCGCTGGTGGGATGCGAGATCAACCCGATGCCGTAGAAGTCCTTCAGGAACGACGCGAAGAACTTCGGACGGTCCGTCTTGATCCCGTCGGCGATCCCTTCGAACACGGACTGATCGGTGCCGTCCGGGTTGTCGTCGGTCTTCAGCATGAATGGCACGACCGACGAGATCAGCGCCGCCTGCGCCACGTTGCGCCCGCCGTGGCGCGACATGTAGCGCGCGATCTCGCCGCCGCCCATCGAGAATCCGACGAGCGTCGCGTCCGTCGCGCCGGTCTGTTCGATGACGGCCGCGAGATCGTCGGACAGCGTGTCGTAATCGTAGCCCGACCACGGCTGACTCGACCGGCCGAACCCGCGGCGGTCGTAGGCGATGGCGCGCATGCCGGCATTGGCCACGGCCATCATGTGGGCATCCCAGCTGTCGGCGGACAGCGGCCAGCCGTGGATGAAGATGACCGGGCGCCCCGTGCCCCAGTCCTTGACATACAGCTCGGTCTTGTCGTGCGTGGTGATGATGCCCATGACACTTCCTCGTTGGTTGGGAGCGGCAAGTGTCCGCATGTGCGACGGCGTGCGTGCGTATCGAAGTGCCACTGTCGCTTAGGACAACGCCGGATCGAGGCGCGTGCCGCGCCTCCCGTCGTCGCGCAGCCGGCGCCGGTCGCGTCGCAGCGGGCGCGGGTCGATGCCCCCCTGCCGATCGCTGCCGCACCCGTGACGGCGCCTGCTTCGGACCAGCCATACGGTCCGCCCGCCGCGGCCGACGTTCCTCGGCATCCGGTCCACGAAGACTTTCGATCGCCGCTCGCGCAGCCCGGGACGATTGCCGTTCGCTGGGCGCCGCCCCCGTTGCTGGCCGAGGCGCCCCCGCCGCCGCCTTCGCCCGACCGCCCGGCGCCATCGACAACTCCGATGCATCAGCAACAGCGCGACGCGCCGTCACCGGCCCGTCGGCGGAGGCGGGCGATGCGCATGCGCCGGCCGGCGAGCATCAGCCCGCGGCGGCGCATCCCGCTCCGTCGCCCGCGCTCCATCAGGAAGCGGCGCGACCGCCGGTGGCCGCGAAGGCGCCATCGCCGCCCGGCGAGCATGCCGCGCCGCCTGCGCACGATCGGCCGGAGGAAGCCCGGAAATCCGCACCGCCGGCCGCATCGAAGGACACGCACGAGCACTCGTCCGGCAAGCAGAACGAGGATCCGGCTGCGGCGGAACGACGATGACGCTTCGA
>CAZZWS010000234.1:0-6216 GCA_964657795.1 Beijerinckiaceae bacterium | reverse complement strand
CCAGACCGAAACGACGACGGGTCGCATCCGCATCGTCGAAGGCATCGAGCAGCCGCATGAAATCGCGCCCCTGCCGCCCCCACGCCGCGAGCAGCGGGTGCGCGTGCAGGTGCATCGCCTCGAGCGGCACGGTCGCCAGCGCGCGCGCTTCGCGGCCGGGCAATCGTTGCCGCGCGAACTGCAGCGCCTCGCGCCCGTCGAGGATGTCGGCCCAGTGATAGCGCGACGGGTTCGGGATCGCGCACATCACCTGCGTGTGCTTCGCGAGCGCGGCCAGCGCTTCGAGACCCTGGACCGAGACATGCGATGCGCCGAACAGCACGACACGACGCGGCAGCGGATCGATCGGCGCCGCATCCGCCGCGAGCGCCGCCATGAATGCGCGATGGACCTCGGGCCGCGTCGACCCAAGGAGTCGCTGCGAGCCATCCTGGTCGAGCTCGGCGAGCAAGGCCCGCCACAGCGTGGCCTGCCATCGTTGATCGTCGGGCAGCGGCGACGTCATGCCGTTGCCGGCGATCAGCACGGGCTTGCCTCGCGCCCAGGCATCCAGCCAGTCCGCGCGATAGACCTGGTACTGATCGTAGAGATCGGCGAGTCGCGCCGCGAGCTGCCAGCGACGCTCGACGCTGCCGTCCGCGAGGAAGCGGCCGACGGGCTCCAGACCGGGACGATCGAGATGCGCGGGCAGCAGCCGCATCAGCCGCCACGTCAGCGCTTCACGGTCGAGCGCCGAGCGCATCGCCACGCCCCGCCCGAGCATCTGGCGGTAGGTGCGCCACACGAATCGACCCGGCAGCTCGAAGCGGGTCGCGGCGCAGAGGCCGGTCAGCGTGGCCAGCGACATCTTCAGCCACTCGGCGGCCGCGTTGCTCTGGACGAGGAAGATCTCTTCCTCGAGCGGCGCCAGCGGATGACGCCGCAGCCAGTCGAACACGGCGTCGCGCAGCAATTCGAGGCGATTGCCGTGAAGGACGATGAGGCCGGGCTGAAGGGATGGGATCACGAGGCGATGGCGCAGCGCGCGTCGGCGCCGGGGAGACGAGCGGTCGACCGCCGCGACTCTACCCGACGACGACCGCGTATTCGCGACCTCTCCGCTTGCGAACGGCTAAGGGTCGGACCGCGGTTGCGTGCGGATCGGAGCATGACCGATGGGCGGTGGGCGACGCGTGTCCCATCGTGCGCTCGCAGCCCGACATCGAACGTTCGATGTCATCGACCGGACATCCACAACATGGCGACCACGCAATGACGACAGCTCATATGGACAGAAACATCATCGGTACCACGCCGGCCGGCCCGACGCTCGCGGCAGCGACGCATGGGCGGTCGGCGAGCGCCGTCTCGTGGCCGGCCATCTTCGCCGGTGCGGCCGGCGCGGCTGCGCTGTCGCTGATCCTGGTGCTGCTCGGCAGCGGCCTCGGCTTCTCGTCGGTGTCGCCGTGGGCGCGGCAGGGCGTCGATGCGACGACCTTCGGCGTGTCCACGATCCTGTGGCTGACGTTGACGGCGATCGTCGCGTCCGGCGCGGGCGGCTACCTCGCCGGACGCCTGCGCAACGCGTGGACCGACACGCACGTCGACGAAGTCTATTTTCGCGCCACCGCCCACGGCTTCCTGGCGTGGGCGATCGCGACGCTGGTGACCGCGGCCGTGCTGACGTCGGCGATCGGTTCGATCGTCGGTGGCGGCGTGAAAGCGGGGGCCGCGGTCACCGGCGGTGCGGCGTCTGCCGCTGTCGCAGGCGGGGCCGCCGGCGCCGCACGCTCGGCAGGGAACAACGAAGGCACGGATGGCACGTCGGGCATGGGTTACGGCATCGATCGGCTGCTGCGTAAGGATCCGTCCGCCGCGCCGGCCGACAGCAGCGCCCAGTCGCCGACCGGTGAGATCACGCGGGTGATCGCGCAGAGCCTGCGCACCGGCGCGCTCGCGCCGGAAGATCAGCAATATCTCGCACAACTGGTCGCGCAACGCACCGGCGTATCGGCCGACGAAGCCAACAAGCGGGTGACCGACCTGTTTACGAAGACCAAGGCCGCCGCGGACGAGGCAGCCGCGAAGGCGAAGCAGGCGGCCGACACGGCCCGCAAGACCGCGGCCTACGGTGCGCTCTGGCTCTTCGTGTCGTTGCTGATCGGCGCATTCGTCGCGAGCCTGGCCGCGACGTTCGGCGGTCGCCGCCGCGATCTCTGATCCAACCCCTTCCACTCTGCGGAGATATCCATGCGCTCGATCCTGCTCTACTTCCTTGGCATCCCCATTCCCATCATCATCCTGCTGGCGCTGTTCTGGCATTGACCACGGTCACGATGGGACGCGCGCGCGCCTGATCCAAGACAGGCATGAAAAAAAAGGGGGCGGACATCCGCTCCCTTTTCATTTGGACCGCCGCCGACTCAATCCCAGCTGCCGCCGCCCGAATCACCACCGCCGCCGAGGTCGACACCGCCGCCACCGCCGCCCGAATCCCAGTCGTTGCCGTTGCCGAAGTCGACCTGGCGATCCTGGAGTTCCTGGGCCGCCGGATTGCCGGCATAGCTGTCACCGCCGCCCGTGAAGCCGCCCGGAGTGGCTGCATTGGCTTCGTTGCCGCGCAGGGCGCGATCGAGCAGCATGCCGCCCGCGACGCCGCCCGCGACCGCCAGACCCGTGCCCAGCATGCCGCTTCCCCCACCGCCCATCGGCGCACCACCGGGGCCGTAGCCCGGACCGACCTGGCCGGGACCGTAGCCGCCGTTGAAGCCGGCCGGCGCCATCGCACCGACGCTCGCCTGACGACTGCGAGCGAAGCCGCGCCACAGTATCATCGCCACGACCGCCAGGCCGATGATCCAGACCCAGCCGGGAATGCCGCGGCCAGCGGACATGCTGCTGGTCGCCGGCGCCTCGATACTGGACGATGCCGCAGTCGGCGCCGCGCGCGAACGCACCGGCGCGCTCTGCTCGCGCTGCAGCGTCTCTTCGAACGACTTGAACTTGGCCGGATCGGTGAACGTGAGGGCCGGATCGATCTGACGCGCCTTGGCGGTCTCTTCGGCCGCCTTGTTGAAGTTGCCGTTGTGCGCCAGCAGTTCGGCGTAGATGTAATGGGCCTTGGCGCTGCCGGGCTTCGCCGAGACGACGTCGCTCATCATGCTTTCGGCCTGCGTGTAGCGGCCGGCCTTGACCTCGTCCTGAATCTGCTGCTCGCTGGGTAGCGCCCAAGCGAACGACGACAACAGGACCAGACACAGTCCCACGAGTGCTCTTTTCATTCCGACCTCCACCAGATTGTTGACGGACAAACAAACCTCGCTGCACCGAGGCCTAGTTGAAGGCGGGCCGGCGACGTTCAAGCCTGCCACGAAACGGAATCGCGTGTCGGGACCGCCGCCCGATTGCGAGGTGTTCCTACGGGCGCGACTCAGCGTGTCCGAGTCGGGTCAGGCGGCGATCGCGAAGGTGTTGCGGCCGGCTTCCTTGGCCCGGTAGAGGGCCGCGTCGGCCTTCGCCAGCATGTCGACGGTGTCCGCGATGCCTTCTTCGTACAGGGCGATGCCGACGCTCGTCGTCACCGAGAGCGTCGCGTCTTCGATGGCGAACGGCAGGCCGACCGCCCAGAGGATCTTCTGCGCGGCCCGGCGCGCCTCGTCGAGATGACGGATGCGATCGAGCAGAACGACGAACTCGTCGCCTCCGAGACGGGCCACGAAGTCCGTCGGCCGAACGCTGTGCATCAGCCGGCGCGCGAACTCCTTCAGCACCTCGTCGCCGACACCGTGGCCACGCGTGTCGTTGATCCTCTTGAAGTGATCGACATCGAGGAACATCAACGCCATCGAGTCGCCGTCACGACGCGCCGCGGCCATGCTCGCGTCGAGCCGGTTGTCGAACTGCAGTCGATTCGGCAAGCCGGTCAACGCGTCGAAGTGGGCGAGCTGCGACAGCCGCTTCTCCGCGAGGATGCGGTCCGTCACGTCCACGCTCAACGTGGTGATGCCGACCACCCGTCCTTCGGTGTCGATGTCCGGGAGGTAGGTGGTCTCCACGTGTCGAACGCGATCCAGGAAGGTCGAGTCGCAATCGAAGCTCACGCGCTCGCCGGCGTAGCAACGGCGCAGGTATTCGCTGCGCTGCTCGTACATCGCCGCGCCGATCACGTCGGATACGGCACGGCCGACGACGTTCGACGGCGTCGTGCCGAGCCATCGGCAGTACGTCTCGTTGGCATAGCTGATCCGCGAATCGGCGTCGTAATAGGCGATGAGGACCGGCAACGTATCGGTCAGCTCGCGCAGGCGCCGTTCGCGATGGATCAGTTGCAGTTCGGCTTCGCGACGCGCCGTGATGTCGGTGGTCAACGCGTAGACGCCGAGCACGCTGCCGTCCTCGGCGATGTCGGGCGCATAGTCGACGAGGTAATGCATGGTGCGCCCGCCGTTCGTGGAGCGGCGTTCGTACGTGACCCGTTCTCCGCGGCGGGCCCGAACGACGTGAGGCCGCATCGCGGCGACGTCGTCCGCACCGAAGACCTCGTCGACCTTCATGCCGACCATGGCGCGATGATCGACGCCGAGCCAACGATCGTAGGTGGCGTTGGCGAAGTGGTAGCGATCGTCCATGTCGACGTAGCAGACCAGGCCCGGAAGATTGTCGGTGACGCCCCGCAACAGGCGTTCGCTGGCCGCACGACGCAACTCCGCGGTCTTCTGGCGCGTGAGATCGAACGTCATCGCGTAGAACCCCGCGACGCTGCCGTCGACTTCGCGGTCGGGAACGAAGATGGTCTGATAGTGCAGCAGTTGACCGTCGACCACCCGGGTGCCCTCGAACGTGCTGCGATGCCCCGAGAGCGCACGGCGGATCGACGATTCGGCGTTCGCGTAGATCGCCGCGTCGTGGCTCTCGCGCATCGTCCGGCCGATGATCCGAGAGGCATCGACACCGAAGACTCGACAGTGATGAGCGTTGACGTAGGTGTAGCGCTCGTCGCGGTCGATGTACGAGATGAGGGCGGGCAGGTTGTCGGTCAGGGCATGCAGGCGCCGTTCCGTCCCGACGAGCGCGGCGTGGGCGTCCTGCAGGGTCAGGTCGATGGCGATGCGCTCCGTCACGTCGCGTGAACTGCCGCGGAAGCCGGTCACAGCACCGCACGCATCGCGCATGGGCTTGCCCGTCATCGCGGCGAGCCGCTGCCCGCCCGGGCCCGGGATCGCGACGATGACGTCGCAGAACGCTTCGCCGCGTTCGAGGAGGCTGAGCAGTCCCGGGCCACCGACGGCGCGGCCGTGGCGGTCGAGGGTCTCGAAGTCGCGGAATCGTCTGCCCAGCACCGGGCCATCGAACAACGCCCGTGCACCCGAGGTTCGATCGAGCGCGTCGCCCGACAGCCAGGCACAGCGATGCGCCAGGTCGGTCTCCCACAGCCAGTCGCCGGACAGGTGCGCGAAGTCCCGTAGCCGCTGCTGCTCGCGACGATGGAGGTTGGCCTGCATGCGGCCATGCAGCAGGTCGGCGAGCACGACCGACAGATGCTCGAGCATCGTTCGTTGCGACGCGTCCAGGTCGCGGGGCACGCGATCGATCACGCAGAGCGTGCCGAGAGCGACGCCGTCGTACAGGATCGGCTGGCCGGCATAGAAGCGGATGCCGGCATCCGCGGTGACCAGCGGGTTGGCGCTGAAGCGGACGTCCCGCGTGGCGTCCGTCACTTCCATCAGGTCGTTGCCGCGGATCGCGTGCGTGCAGAAAGCCTGCTCGCGCGGCACTTCGTCGACATCGAGCCCGACCCGCGCCTTGAACCACTGGCGATCGATATCGGTCAGGCTGACCAGCGAGATCGGACACGCGCAAACGAGGCTCGCCATCTGCACGAGCGCGTCGAACGCGGGCTCGGCGCCGGAACCGAGGATGTCCAGGGTCTGCAGCAGTTCGCGACGCGACAGCTCGCTGGGGGATTCGACGGCCATGCGAAAACTTCCTGTTGATCGGCGTACAGGCTCGGCGCCTACGCCTGATCATCGGCGCAGCCGGCGCGAAGCTGAGCCGTGGCGTCGAAGACGTCGCGGGCCGACAACAGGTGCTACCCTGCGCGCGCCCCGGACCACCACGTCGTGACCCCATGCAAAGCGACATCGAGATCGCGCAACGCGCAACCCTGCAACCGATCGTTTCCCTGGCCCGCGACCGGTTGGGCATCCCCGAAGAACGGCTCGAACCCTACGGTCGCTT
>CAZZWS010000233.1:0-6274 GCA_964657795.1 Beijerinckiaceae bacterium | reverse complement strand
CGTGCGCAGCTCGCCGCCGGTCACGAGGGCGGGCGGCGCTGGCCGGCGCTGGCCTCCGCGGCCGCCATGCTGCTGGTGGTGCTGGGCGCTTTCTTGGCCGTCACGCAGCGCGGCGCGGCGCCGAGCGCGACGGTGCCGTGCGCGGTCGCGGTCGCGATGATCCCTTCGTAGGGCGCACCCGCGTCGCCGATCACGCGAGCACTCGTCACGCCCGCCGTCTTCGCGATGGCCTCCAGCGCATCCAGGTACTCGTTCGCCCGCTGGATCGCCTGTCGCTCGAACTCCTCGCGCGGCATCTGGTCGACGTAGCCGCCGCCCTCGCCACCGAAGAAGCTCTGGCGCTTCTCGGGACGCGCGTGGAAGAACGTGACACGGGCCTTCATCGCCGCCGCGATGTCGACCGCGCGCTCGGCGGCCGCACGCGACAGCGCGGTGCCGTCGGTGGGCGCGAGCAGATGCGTGAACAGTTGCATGACCGTCCCCTCCCCGATGATCGGCGCGCCCGATCTCCGCGAGCGTCGCCGTAAGACCGTTGCTATCCCAACCCGAGCTTCTGCGCCAGACCGATGCGTTGCAGCTTGCCGGTCGCGCCCTTCGGGATCTCGTCCATGAACAGGATCTTCTTCGGCACCTTGTAGTCCGCGGCACGACCCGCGACGAAGCCCTGCAGTTCGCGCTCCGTTGCGGTCAGTCCATCGCGCAGCACGACGACGGCCGCGACTTCCTCGCCGAGCTTGTCGTGCGGCATGCCGAAGCACACGACCTGCGCCACCGCCGGATGGTCCATCAGGATCTCGTCGACCTCGCGCGGGCTGACCTTCTCGCCGCCGCGGTTGATGATCTCCTTCAGCCGGCCGGTGATGCTGATGTAGCCGTCGGCGTCCATCACGCCCTGGTCGCCGGTGCGGAACCAGCCGTCGAGGAAGCCGTCGGCGTTGGCCTTCGGGTTGTTCTCGTAGCCCTTCGTGACGTTGTCACCGCGGATGACGATCTCGCCGGTGCCGCCGCGTTCGAGCAGCGTGCCGGCCACCGTGTCCATGATCGCGATCTCGGGACCGGCCGCGATGCCGACCGTGCCGGGCTTGCGCGTGGCGGGCGGCAGCGGATTGCTGGCCATCTGGTGCGTGGCCTCGGTCATGCCGTAGGCCTCGATCAGCGGCGCGTCGAACGCGGCTTCGAGCTCGCGGATGACCTGCGGCGGCATCGACGACGACGACGACCGCATGAAGCGCAGCGGATGACGAGCGATGACCTCGGGGTTCTTGCTGGCGCGCGCGACGATGGTCTGGTGCATCGTCGGCACGGCCGTGTACCAGGTCGGATGCGCCTCGTCCATCCACGCGAAGAACTTCAGCGCGTTGAAGCCCGGCGTGCAGAACACCTGCGAGCCCGCGGCCAGCGGCGCGAGCACGCCGGCGATCAGGCCGTGGATGTGGAACAGCGGCATGATGTTGAGGCCGCAGTCGGTCGGGCTGAGCTCGAGCGTGTCGCGGATGTTGCGGGCCGACGCCGCGAGGTTGCGCTGCGACAGCGGCACGATCTTCGGGCGCGACGTCGTACCCGACGTGTGCAGCACCATCGAGATGTCGTCCGGCTCGGCATCGCCACCGTTCGCCGCGGCCGTGGTGGTCACGACCTCGCGCGGCGTCAGCGTGAAGCTGCCCGCCTCGGTGCCGACGACGAGATCGATGACCCGCACACCGAGCTTGACGGCAACCCCGACGGCCGGCGACACGCTGCCGCGTTCGACGATCAACGCCTTCGCACGGAGGTCGTTCAGGTAGAACTCGAATTCGTCGGTGCGATAGCCGGGGTTCAGCGGCGCGCTGGCGACGCCGCTCGCGCAGGCCACGAAGCAGGTCGCCATCTCGGGCCCGTTCGGCAGCACGATGGCCACGCGATCGTTGCGGCCGATGCCGAGGGCGTTGAGCGTCGCGAGCGTGTCGGCGATCAGCGTTCGCAGTGCTGCGAACGACAGCGGCGCGCGCGACGGCGCCGAGATCGCGGGTGCGTGGTCGGCGCCGGTCGCGAGCAGGGTCTTCAACGGGTGGGGCATCGGTGTTCCTGTCGGGCGGCGCAGCCGCGCGGGAAGCGGCACATTGGACGATACGCGCCGCGCCGACCACTCGTGCTTGCCCTAATGTCGCGGACGCCGACGCTCGAACTTGTCGCGGGGGCGTTCATGGGCGCCACGCGTGGCAATGGTCGACGAAGCGCTCCATGCCGATCGAGAAGCGTTTCTGCCGATGATGAATCAGCCAGAAGCGGCGCGTGAGCTTGCGTAGCGGCGTCTGGAGGATCACGAGCCGCCCCAGCGCCACGAGGTCCCGGACCGCGTAGCGCGACAGGCAGGTCAGTCCGAGGCCCGCCGCCGCGGCCTGCTTGATCGCTTCCGTGCTGCCGAAATGCATCCCGCCGTGAAGCCGATGCAGTTGCGGCAGCAGCGCCTGTTCGACCACCTCGCGCGTGCCCGACCCGGGCTCGCGCAGCAGCCAGGCCGCTTCGCGCAGCTGCGCCAGCGTGACCCGGCCGGCGGGTCGTCGCAGCGCCAGCGGATGCAGCGCGGCGCAGACGATCACGAGGTCGTCGGTGATCCATGGGTTCACGACGAGATCGGGCTCGTGACAAGGTCCTTCGATGAGGCCGAGGTCGACGTCGAGACGCGCAACCGCGGCCGCGACTTCGCGCGTGTTGCCGATCTGCACGTCGACCCGCGCATCGACCCGCGGCGCGAGCGCCTCGGCGGAGAAGCCGGCGACGAGATCGGGAAGCAGGTAGTTGCCGATCGTCGTGCTCGCAGCCAGCTTCAACCGGATCGGCGTTGTCGCAGCCGAAGGATTGCGGTCGTTGCCAACGAGCCTGAAGGCGGTCTCGACGTCGCGCGCACCGTCGAGCAGGGCGCGAGCCTGCGGAAGGAGCGCGCGGCCGGTGTCGTTGAGCACGAGACGCTTGCCGATGCGATCGAACAGCGGGTTGCCGAGCAACGCCTCGAGTTCCGCGAGCGCGCCGCTGATCGCCGACTGCGACAACGCGAGGCGCTGGCCGGCGGCGGTCGTGGTGCCGTGATCGGCGACGGCGGTGAAGATCTCGAGCTGGCGCAGCGTCAGATGCACGGCGATCCGTTGATCGATGAAACCGATAGATTATATGGAAACGAACCGTTTTACGGATGACTCGCGGACCAGCACAGTGACGGCTCGTCACCAACGGCCCACGATTCCATGTCCCCATTCGCTTTCGACGTTTCGGCACGTCCCGCTGTCGGCAAGACCTCGGCGACAGCCGTCGAAGGCTCGACCTGGTCCGGTCGCGTGCCGGGCCTGGCGCTCGCCGCCCTCATCGCCGCCGCTGCGATCGCGCTCGGCGACATCGGCTGGCTGCAGGCCAACGGCATCAGCGCGCTGACGCTCGCGATCGTGCTCGGCATGGTCGTCGGCAACACGGTGTATCCACGCATCGTCGGCGCGAGCCGCGGCGGCGTGCTGCACGGCGTCGTCTATTCCAAGCAGACGCTTCTGCGGCTCGGCATCATCCTGTACGGCCTGCGCCTGACGTTCCAGGACATCGGCAACGTCGGCGTCGCCGGCGTCGCGATCGACGCCGTCGTGCTCTCGAGCACGTTCGGTCTGGCGTGGTGGCTGGGCACGCGGGTCTTCGGGCTCGATCGCAGGACGGCGATGCTGATCGGCGCCGGCAGCTCGATCTGCGGCGCGGCCGCGGTGATGGCCGCAGAACCGGTGGTGCGCGGCCGCGCGGAACAGGTGACCGTCGCGGTGTCGACGGTGGTGGTCTTCGGCACGCTGGCGATCTTTCTCTATCCGGTTCTGTACCACTTCATCGAGCGATCGCATCTGCTGAACCTGTCGCAGAGGGCTTACGGCGTCTACGCCGGCTCGACCATCCACGAGGTGGCGCAGGTCGTCGCGGCCGGTCGTGCCATCAGCGTCGACGCGGCCAACACGGCGGTCATCGCGAAGATGGTCCGCGTGATGATGCTGGCTCCCTTCCTGATCATCCTGTCGACGTGGCTGTCGCGACATCCGGATGCCGCCGACGTGCAGGACGGTGGGGTCGACCAGGAACCCGGCCGCATCGTCGTCCCCTGGTTCGCGCTGGTCTTCGTCGTCGTGGCAGGCATCAACTCGTTGCACGTGCTGCCGAAGCCGCTGGTCGCCGGCGCGATCGAGGTCGACACCTTCCTGCTGGCGATGGCGATGGCGGCGCTCGGCCTGACGACGCACGTGTCGGCGATCCGCACCGCCGGCGTGAAGCCTCTGGCGCTGGCCGGCGTGCTGTTCGGCTGGCTGATCGTCGGCGGCCTCGCGATCAATCTCGGTGTCAGCGCCCTGTTGCGCTGACGTGGCTGGGTAGACTCGTCGACCACGATCACGAGGAGACGACATGCCCACGTTCACCACTCTGCACATCGAGAAGGACGCGACCGAACCGCGCATCGCGCGCCTGACGCTCGCGCGACCGGCCAAGCTCAATGCCATCAGCAGCGTGATGCCCGAGGAGATCGCCGCCGCCGTGAAGTGGGCCGAGGCCGACGACGAGGTGCACGTCATCGTCGTCGAAGGCGAGGGTCGCGCGTTCTGCGCCGGCTTCGACCTGCAGGAGTACGCCGAGGACAGTCCGGCCGACGGCAGCGATCATCCGAACCGGCAGGAGAAGCAGCCGTGGGACCCGATGGTCGACTACGCGGCGATGATGGCCAGCACGCAGGGGATCATGTCGCTGTGGCATTCGCGCAAGCCGACGATCGCCAAGGTCCACGGCTACGCGGTCGCGGGCGGCAGCGACATCGCGCTGTGTTGCGACCTTCTGGTGATGGCCGACGACGCGAAGATCGGGTACATGCCGACGCGCGTGTGGGGTTGTCCCACGACCGCGCTGTGGACCTATCGACTCGGCGCGATCCGGGCCAAGCAGCTCATGTTCACCGGCGACGTGATCGATGGGACGAAGGCCGCCGAGTGGGGCCTCGCGAACATCGCGGTGCCTTTCGCCGAACTCGAAGACGCGACGATGAAGCTCGCGACGCGCATCGCCGGCGTCCCGCGTTCGCAACTGATGATGCACAAGATGGTCGTCAACCAGGTGTGGATGGCGATGGGTCTGCAGCAGACCCAGATGTTCGCGAACGTCTTCGACGGCATCACGCGCCACGGCCCTGACGGGATGTGGTTCCGTCGGCAGGCGCAGGTGGAAGGCTTCAAGAGCGCGGTCGAGTGGCGCGACAGCGGCCGGCCGATCCCTGAAGGCGACGAGGCGCGGGCGTTGATCGTCGAGCTCGAACGGAAGCTGGCGGAGCGGGACGGGGATCAGGTCGTGCCGGCTCGTTCGAGCAGCACGTCCGCGTGACACGGCCCGTCGAGCGGGCACCAGCAGGCGAGGTCCTTGCCAAGCAGTTCATCGTAGCGATGGCCGGGCGGCGCAGCGGGGGCCAGCCGACGATAGAGATCCACGGCGTCGGCTCGCGTCACGATGACCGCACCATCCGGTCCGACGTCGCCGACGCGAAACGGATTGCCCCACGGACCGGGCCGCGCCACGTTGATCGTGTCGGGTGGCATGCGCCATCCCTTCTTTCGGCTGAGCTGGACACGCTTCGGCATCGGATGGTCGATCAGCCGACGTGACCGAGCCGGCGCGACAGCTTGCCGGCGCAGTCCTTGATCGCGGTCGCGATGGCCCCGTCCCACGACGCGTCGAACGTGCCCGAAGGACCGAGGCTGGTGATCGCCAGCACGAGCTGTCCGTTGAAGTCGAAGATCGGCGCGCTCAACGCGTTGATGCCGGGGATCGGTCGACCGACCGCGCGCGCGAGGCCGTGCCTGCGGACCTCGCGCAACGGCCGTTCGAGACGTCGCTCGACGTCGGCTTTCAGCACTTTCTCGCCGTACAGGCGGATCGCCTCGTGTTCCAGCATCTTCGCGATCTCAGGCTTCGGGAGCCATGCCGCGAAGACCAGGCCGGTCGCGGTATTGAGCAGCGACATGACCGTGCCGGTCCGCATGTTGACGTGCAGCGCGTGGACCGATTCCTCGATGCGCACGACGGTCGGACCGAGATGGCCCTGCGCCGCGATCGCGACCGTGTGACCGATCTCCACGACGAGCGCTTCGGCGGCCTTCGTCGCTTCGCGCAGCGGATCGAGCCGTTGCAGCGCGGCCAGCCCGAGCTGCGCCGCGAACGGACCGAGCTCGTAGCAGCCGGTCGTCGCGTCCTGCCTGACGAGTCCGAGCTTGCCGAAGCTGACGAGATAGCGATG
>CAZZWS010000232.1:0-6319 GCA_964657795.1 Beijerinckiaceae bacterium | reverse complement strand
CATCGACTCGCAGCCGTTGCGGATCAGGTTGAGCAACACCTGTTCGATCAGGATGGGGTCGGCGTCGATGTCGGCGATGTCGGGTCGCACCTGCGTGCGGATCGTGATGCGCTTCTTGGAAGCCTCGATCTCGGCGAAACCCACGGCGTCGTCGACGATGGCGCGGATGCGACAACGGCGCCGACGCGGTTCGCTGCGCTTCACGAACTCGCGGATGCGCCGGATGATGTGGCCCGCGCGTTCCGCCTGCGCCGACGTCTTCTGCAGCATCCCGAGCAGCTCGCCCTGATCGATCGGCGTGCCGCTCTCGACGTTGCGACGCACGCGGGCCACGGTGCCCATGCTGTAGTTGCTGATCGCGGTCAGCGGCTGGTTGAGTTCGTGCGCGAGCGACGACGCCATCTCGCCCATCGTGATCAGGCGGCTGGTGAGCTGCACCTTCTCTTCCTGCTGGCGCTCGCGCTCCTGCGTCGCCTTGCGCTCGGTGATGTCGGTCGCGATCTGCATGCGCACCGGCAGGCCGTCGACCCACTGGATCGTGCGCGTGCGGACCTCGAACCAGCGATCCGCATGCGTGCTGTAGACCTCCTGGGCGAGGGGGTCGGGCTGCGGCACACGATCGACGTTCGAACGGTCGCTGGCGAGATCGAACGCGGTCGCGTCGTGCGCCGTCCGTAGCGCGTGATGGCTGTTGGCGCCGTCGCCGAGAAGGTTGCGGTAGTAGCGATTGGCGAACAGCAGCGGGCGCTCGTCCGACTCGGTCGGATGCTCGGGATCGATCGCGCTGACCGATACGGCCGCGTCCAGCTCGTCGAGCACGGTGAGGAAGCGCTTGTGCGCTTCGGCGAGCTCCTCGCGGGCGCGCTTGGCCTGCGTGATGTCGGTCATCGAGGTCATCCAGCCGCTCTGCACGCCGTTGGCATCGATCAGCGGCGAGACGTACATCCGGGTATCCAGATACGTGCCGTCGAGACGTTCGATCAACACCTCGAGACCGGAGGGCGGCGTGCGTCCCGCCAGGATCTTCTGCAACTGCGCTGCGCTCTCGCGCCGGCCCTCCGGCGTCTTCGGCCAGTACGGGAACGGTGCGACGGCGCCGAGCAGTTCGTGCTCCGGATAGCCGAGCATGCGACAGAAGGCCGGGTTGACGTACGTGATGCGGCCATTCATGTCGAGCACGCGCATGCCGGTCAGCATCGAGTCTTCCATCGCGCGCCGGAACGACGTCTCGGCCTGCAACGCGTACTGGCGCGCACGGCGCTGCGTGATGTCGTGCGCGACGGCGTAGACCAGCCGCTTGTCGCCGCGCGTCGCGACGTCGGGGTTGAAGTTCCAGACCAGCCAGCGGTACTCGATCGTGCCGTCGGCGTTGAAGCGTCGGCAGCGATTTTCGATGGCGCTGCTGACGCCGCCGTCGAAGATGCGCTGGAGTTCGAGCGCGGTCGCATCGCGCTCGTCGGGATGGACGAGATCCAGCAGCGATACGCCCTGCAGGCTTTCGGGGTCGCGGCCCAGGATGCGCGCGCAGGCCGGGTTGAGACGGGCGATCAGGCCGCGCCGGTCGATGACCGCGAGGATGTCGAGCGACAAGTTGAAGATGCCGTCGCGCGTGGCCTCGGCTTCCCGTCGTCCGCGCAGGTGACGCATCTGCGAGAAGAGCGTCCAGACGATCAGCAGCGACAGCGCGACGACGGCCCACACGAGGAAATTGTTGGCCAGCTGGCTGCGCGTCCGGTAAGCGGTGGCCTGAAGGTAGATCTCGGTCAGCGGCGGCCCGAGCGGCAACGTGACCACGCTGTCCGCGAGACGCGCGTCGAGCAGGCCGCCCGCGCCGAGCTTGCCGGCCAGCATGCGCCCGCTGGCATCGACCAGCGTGACGTTGAATTTGGCCGCGGCTTCCTTGGGAACCGAGACCCGCGCGAGGCTCGCCAGCGACGTCACCGCGACCAGCGTGCCCTCGAAGCCCCTGCGGGTGAAGAGCGGGACGTGCAGCTCGATGTACATATCGCCATCGGCCGCCGCGTACGGCGCCGAATAACGCGGCTGCCGACGGTCCCGCGCGGCGTCGAACGCGATGCGCGAAACGGCGTTCTCGATCCGGTCGCCTTCTTCGCGCCGGCCGCCGTCGAACTGGACCTCCGAGTTCGCGACCCGGCGCCAGGTCCGGTCGATGCCGACCCACGCGATGCTCATCAGCGCCGGATGGTTGCGCATGATGGCGCGTGCTTCCTGCAGGAACGTCGTGTCGCCCTCGCTGCCCGGCACGAAGTTGCGCGACAGCTCGAGCATCTCGTCCTGGTTGCTCTGCAGGCGTACCGCGACCGCCTGCTGCGTGGCCTGGACGTCGCGGAACAGCGTCTGATGCTGACGGTCCAGCTCGTCCTGCCGCAGCATGTAGAACACCGCCAGCATGACGGCGATGAACAGCACGATCGCGAACAGCGGCGCGAGCCAGTACCAGCGTGCGAGCGCGGCCAGTCGGTCGAGCGGTCCGAAGGCCACGGCGCGCAGCGTCGCCCGGGCCATCGTCCGCAGCCGGCGCGCGAGGGGACGACCGGGTCCGGGCAGGCTCGGTTCGGACAGGGCAACGGGCGGGTGGTCGGGCACGGTGATGAGGACCAGACAAGGCGAGGACCGGACAGGGACCGATCGAGTTTAGCGTACGCATTCCGCGTGTCACGAGCCGCCGCGGCGCCGGTCGCCGGCCCTCGGCTTGATGGCGCGCGGGCGGTCCTCTACACTCGCAGGCACACCCGAGTCGTCTGCGAGCGCGGCTCCTTCGAGTGCCGCATTCGATTCTCCGTCGACGACGGGCCGCGATCCTCGCCGATCGTGGTTGCCGACGGGACCCATAACGAGGAGATCTTCATGGCCGCCCAGCCCGAACGCTTGCCCATCGCGCGACCCGACGACAGCGATCCGGCCGAGACGCAGGAGTGGCTCGATGCGTTGACCGCCGTCATCGAACGCGAGGGCCCGGAACGCGCTCACCAGTTGCTCGAAGCGCTGATCTCGAGCGCGCGCCAGCGCGGCGCCGACGTGCCGTTCTCGGCCAATACGGCTTACGTCAACACGATCCCGACCGACCAGGAAGTGCGCAACCCCGGCAACATCGAGCTCGAAGAGAAGCTGCGTTCGATGATGCGCTGGAACGCGATGGCCATCGTGGTCCGCGCGAACAAGGGCGAGGGCGATCTCGGCGGTCATATCGCGTCGTTCGCGTCGCTCGCCAACATGCTCGGCGCCGGCTTCAATCACTTCTGGCACGCGCCCACCGAAGACCACGGCGGCGACCTGCTGTACATCCAGGGCCACTCCGCTCCCGGCATCTACGCGCGTGCATTCCTCGAGGGGCGTCTCACCGAAGAACAACTGGACAATTTTCGTCAGGACGTCGACGGCAAGGGTGTGACGTCGTATCCGCATCCGAAGCTGATGCCGGAGTTCTGGCAATTCCCGACGGTGTCGATGGGCCTCGGTCCGATCCAGGCCATCTATCAGGCACGCTTCCTCAAGTACCTCGAGGCCCGCGGCATCGCCAAGACGGCCAACCGGAAGATCTGGGTGTTTTGCGGCGACGGCGAGATGGACGAGCCGGAGTCGCTCGGCGCCATCGGCATGGCGGCGCGCGAGAAGCTCGATAACCTGATCTTCGTGGTGAATTGCAACCTTCAGCGCCTCGACGGACCGGTCCGCGGCAACGGCAAGATCATCCAGGAGCTCGAGGCCGATTTCCGCGGCGCGGGCTGGAACGTCATCAAGGTGATCTGGGGCTCGTACTGGGATCCGCTGCTGGAGAAGGACAAGGACGGTACGCTGAAGCGGATCATGATGGACACCGTCGACGGCGAATACCAGAACTACAAGGCCAACGACGGCGCCTATGTCCGCAAGAACTTCTTCGGCAAGGACCCGAAGACGCTCGAGATGGTCTCGCGGATGACCGACGAGGACATCTGGCGCCTCAACCGCGGCGGTCACGATCCGCACAAGGTCTATGCCGCGTATCACGCCGCGGTCAACACGAAGGGCCAGCCGACCGTCATCCTCGCGAAGACGGTCAAGGGCTTCGGCATGGGCAAGATCGGCGAAGGCAAGAACACCACGCACCAGACCAAGAAGCTGACCGATGAAGCGGTGCGCGAGATGCGCGACCGCTTCAGCCTTTCGATTCCCGACGACCAGCTCGCGAGCGTGCCGTTCATCCGGCCCAATCCCGACAGTCCCGAGATCAAGTATTTGCAGGAGCGGCGCGCGGCACTGGGTGGTTACCTGCCGCAGCGACGCGTGAAGGCCGACGAGTCGTTCTCGGTGCCGGCGCTGTCGGTCTTCGAGGCCGTGACCAACGCGACGGCCGAAGGCCGCGAGATGTCGACGACGATGGCCTTCGTCCGCATCCTGACGGCGTTGATCCGCGACAAGCAGCTCGGTCCGCGCGTCGTGCCGATCATCCCGGACGAAGCGCGCACGTTCGGCATGGAAGGCATGTTCCGCCAGCTCGGCATCTTCAGCCAGCAGGGTCAGCTCTACGAGCCGGTCGACCGCGACCAGGTCTCGTACTACAAGGAAGACAAGGCGGGCCAGATCCTCGAGGAAGGCATCAACGAGGCGGGCGCGATGAGTTCGTGGATCGCGGCGGCGACGTCGTACTCGACGAACAACCGCATCATGATTCCGTTCTACATCTACTACTCGATGTTCGGTTTCCAGCGCATCGGCGACCTCGCATGGGCCGCCGGCGACATGCAGGCGCGCGGCTTCCTGCTCGGCGGCACGGCCGGCCGCACGACGCTGAACGGCGAAGGGCTGCAGCACCAGGACGGTCACTCGCACATCCTGTCCGCCACGATTCCCAACTGCGTCTCGTACGACCCGACGTTCGCCTACGAGCTCGCGGTGATCATGCAGGACGGCCTGCGTCGCATGATCGAGAACCAGGAGAACGTGTTCTATTACATCACCCTGATGAACGAGAACTACCCGCACCCCGGCCTCGCGGCAGGTCAGGAAGAAGGGATCATCAAGGGCATGTATCCGTTCTCGAAGGGCTCGTCGTCCAACAAGACGCGCGTGCAGCTGCTCGGCTCCGGGACCATCCTGCGCGAGGTCGTCGCGGCGGCCGAGATGCTCGAAAACGAGTGGAGCGTGGCGGCCGACATCTGGAGTTGCCCGAGCTTCACCGAGCTCGCACGCGAAGGGTCCGATGTCGTGCGTCTCAACATGCTCAACCCGACGCAGAAGGGCAAGTCGCCATACGTCACGCAGCAACTCGAGAAGACCGTGGGTCCGATCGTCGCGTCGACCGACTACATGAAGCTCTTCGCCGAGCAGATACGGCCGTACATGCCGAAGGGTCGCGACTATCGCGTGCTGGGCACCGACGGCTTCGGTCGTTCGGACACGCGTGCGAAGCTGCGCTCGCACTTCGAGGTCGATCGCAACTTCGTCGTGATCGCGGCGCTGAAGGCGCTGGCCGACGATGGGACGATTCCGGCGTCGAAGGTGGCCGAGGCGATCGCCAAGTACGGCATCGATCCGCTGCGTGCGAATCCGTTGACCGCCTGATCCCTGCGTCGAACCCTCTCGACTCGCGCGTCGCGTATCGATAGCGCTGGTCGCGATCACTCCAACACTCATCCATCACTCGGTCGTTCCCACGGCGGGAACAACGAGAACCGGGCATCGCCAACAACATGATCGAACTCAAGGTCCCCGACATCGGCGACTTCAAGGACGTCGAAGTTATCGAGGTACTCGTCAAGCCGGGCGACACGGTCACCGCCGACCAGTCCCTGATCACGATCGAAAGCGACAAGGCATCGATGGAGATTCCGTCGACGGGCGCCGGCGTCATCAAGGAGATCAAGGTCAAGGTCGGCGACAAGATCAACCAGGGCACGCTGATCGCGACGGCCGATGGCGACGCGGGTGCGGCTGCTCCCGCGCCGGTCGCTTCTCCCGCGGTGCCGTCCGAAGCGACCGCGGCGCCCGAGGCCGCTGCGGAAGGCAAGGTCGAGTCGCCACCGGTGGTCGCGCCATCGCCATCGCCACCGGCGCCGGCCGGTGCCGACATCGACGTCGAGGTGCCCGACATCGGCGACTTCAAGGACGTCGAAGTCATCGAGATCCTCGTCAAGGTCGGTGACACCATCGCGGTCGATCAGTCGGTGATCACGATCGAGAGCGACAAGGCGTCGATGGAGATTCCGTCGTCGAAAGGCGGCGTCGTCAAGGCCTTGAAGATCAAGGTGGGCGACAAGGTGAGCCAGGGCTCGCCGCTGGTGGTGCTGCAGGGCGAGAGCGGCGCCGCGTCGGCGTC
>CAZZWS010000231.1:0-6324 GCA_964657795.1 Beijerinckiaceae bacterium | reverse complement strand
GATGCGTCGAACGCTGCATCGAACGATGGCGCGGCGTCCGGGCCCAGTGCCGCGAACAACGCCTCGACATCGGCCTTCACGTCGAAGAAGTCGACCGCGCGCGAAGCGACGCCCCACTGGTCGGCCACCGCACCACCCCACGCGATCGCACCGACCCGCAGCGGCTGCGCGATGCCGGCCACCGACAGCGGGCCGTCGACCACCGTGGCGTCGCGACGATAGACCTTCGCGATCTCGAACATCCGCACGCGCGCGGCCTTGCGGTTGAGGTTGAAACGGACGTTGGCGACGAGGCTGCCGATCAGCGACGAGCGCATCACGGCGAGCGGCGCGGCGATCGGGTTGAGCAGGCGGATGGGATCGTCGTTGCCGGCGAAGTCGCGCTCCCACGCCTCTTCGACGAAGCTGAAGTTGATCGCCTCGCGGTAGTCGCGACCGGCGATCGCGTCGGCCAGGTCGTGCACGCCGCGGCGTTCTTCGGGCTCGACCCGCATGCCGTGACGCGCGACCGGCAGATGCGCGGGAATCTTCTCGAAGCCGTAGCCGCGCGCGACTTCCTCGATCAGGTCTTCCTCGATCTCGAGGTCGAAGCGATACGCCGGCGGCGTGACGAGGAAGACCTCGTCGTGCGTCAGACCTTCACGCGTGTACGTAAACGAGAAGCCGTCGAAGATCGCGGCCATCTCGGCTGCCGTGATCGGCAGGCCGATGACCCGGGTGGCTCGTGCGACGCGCATGCGGACAGGCGTTCGATCGGGCAGCGCGACGACGTGGTCGTCGATCGGGCCGATGCGGGTCGCGTCGGTGCCGCAGATGTCCAGTACGAGCCGCGTGATCCGCTCGAGATGCTCGACCGTGGTCGTGGCATCGACGCCGCGCTCGAAGCGATGCGCGGCTTCGGTCGAGAAGCCGTACTTGCGGGCGCGGCCGCGGACCGCGTCCGGCCACCAGAACGCGGCCTCGATGTAGACGTCGGTGGTGGCCAGCGACACCGCGGTGGCGTCGCCGCCCATGATGCCGGCCATGCTCTCGACCCGGCTTCCATCGACCCCTCCGTCGTCGGCGATCACACCGACGTCCGCGGTCAGCGTCACGGTCTCGCCGTTGAGCAGCTTCAGCGTCTCGCCGTCGCGCGCCCAGCGCACCGTGAGGCCGCCGTGGATCTTCGCGAGATCGAACACGTGCGTCGGACGGCCGACCTCGAGCATCACGTAGTTGGAGATGTCGACGAGCGCGGACACGCTGCGCTGACCGCTGCGTGCCAGGCGATCCTTCATCCACGCCGGCGTCGCCGCACGCGCATCCAGGCCGCGGACGACGCGACCGCTGAAGCGACCGCAGAGGTCGGGCGCTGCGATGGTCACCGGCACGATCTCGTCCGACGTCGGCGGCACCGGGGCGTACGACGGCTCGATCAGCGGCCGGCCCGACAGCGCGGCGATCTCGCGTGCGACGCCGAGGGCCGACAGGCAGTCGCCCTTGTTGGGCGTGAGCTTGATCGTGAAGACGTGATCGTCGAGGTCGAGGGCATCGCGGATCGGGGCGCCGACGCGCGCATCCGCGGCGAGGATCAACAGGCCCCCGTGATCGTCCGAGAGCTTGAGCTCGCGCGCGGAGCACAGCATGCCCTCGCTCGCGACGCCGCGCATCGTGGCCTGCCTGATTTCGAACGGTGCATCGCCTGCCTTCGGGGGCGGCAGCACGGCGCCGACCGTCGCGCACGGCACCTTGATGCCGACCGCCACGTTCGGCGCGCCGCAGACGATGGTGAGCGGCGGATGCGAAGGATCGATCGATACCTGGCAGACGTTCAGGCGATCGGCGTTGGGATGCTTCGCGACGTCGAGCACCTCGCCCACGACGATGCCCGTGAACGGCGGCGCGACCGGCCGCACGTCCTCGATCTCGAGCCCGCGCATCGTCAGCTCGTGCGCGAGCGCGTCGGTCGACAGGTCGGGATCGACGAAGGTACGCAGCCAGTGTTCGGAGAGTTGCATGCTTGGGCGGTAAAGGTCTGCGTCAGGACGCGACGGACGTCATCGAAACTGTTCGAGAAAGCGCAGGTCGCCTTCGTAGAACAGCCGCAGGTCGTCGATGCCATAACGCAGCATGGCGAGCCGCTCGATGCCGCTCCCGAACGCGAAGCCGATGTGACGCGCCGGATCGAGGCCGAAGTTGGCCACGACCTGCGGATGGACCTGGCCGGAGCCGGAGATCTCGAGCCAGCGACCGGCGAGTGGACCGGACTCGAAGCGCATGTCGATCTCCGCCGACGGCTCGGTGAACGGGAAGTACGAAGGACGAAAGCGGACCGACAGCGCATCGGTCTCGAAGAACGCGTTGAGGAACGCGGTGTACACGCCCTTCAGGTCGGCGAACGAGATGTTCTCGCCCAGCCACAGGCCTTCGACCTGATGGAACATCGGCGAATGCGTCGCGTCGCTGTCGATGCGATAGGTGCGGCCGGGCGCGATGACGCGGATGTCGGTCGTCGACCCTGCTTCCGTCGACCCCGCGAGCACGTCGGCGGCGTGCATGCGCGCGTAGCGGACCTGCATCGGGCTCGTGTGCGGCCGCAGGTTCAGCGGTCGTCCGTCGGCATCGTTCATGTCGACGTAGAACGTGTCCTGCATCGAACGCGCCGGATGGTTCTCCGGGTTGTTCAGCGCGGTGAAGCTCATCCAGTCGGTCTCGATCTCCGGCCCGTCGGCGACGTCGAAGCCGATCGAACGGAAGATCTCCTCGATGCGACGCCACGTGCGGCGTACCGGATGGATACCGCCGATCGCCGATCCGCGCCCGGGCAACGTGACGTCGATGGCCTCGGCCGAGAGCTTGGCTGCGAGCTGCTCGTTGGCGAGGGCTTCGCGACGTGCCGTCAGCGACGCCTCGATCGCGGCCTTCGCGACATTGATGCGCGCGCCTTCGGACTTCTTCTGCGCGGGATCGAGCTTGCCGAGACCCTTCAGCAGCTCGGTGATCGCGCCGGTCTTGCCGACGAACCGGGCCTTCTCGTTCTCGAGGGCCGTGCCGTCGATCGCGGCGGCGAAGCGCGCACGCGCGTCGGCCACGAGCGCGTCGAGGTCATGCGGCAGCGGCTCGATCGGATCGGTCATGGCCTTGAGATGGAAAGATGCACAGGAGCGGTGACGATGATGTGGAGAGCCCAGGAACATGAACGGGGCCATTCGGCCCCGTTCATCACGCGCGCCGCTCGCGCGGCCTGCGGGTTCGTCAGGCCGCGGCAGCCGGCTCGCCGACCAGCGACTTGACCTGATGGACGATGGCCGCGAACGCCGGCTTGTCCATCACGGCCATGTCGGCGAGGACCTTGCGATCGAGTTCGATCGAGGCCTTCTTGAGGCCGGCGATGAACACGCTGTAGGTCATGTCGTGCTCGCGGCAGGCCGCGTTGATGCGGGTGATCCAGAGCGCGCGGAACACGCGCTTCTTGTTGCGACGGTCGCGATAGGCGTACTGCCCGGCGCGCATGACCGCTTCCTTGGCGATGCGGAAGACGGTGCTGCGGCGGCCGCGGAAACCCTTGGCGGCGTCGAGGACCTTTTTATGGCGGGCGTGCGCGGTGACTCCACGTTTGACGCGAGGCATGTGTGTTCTCCTTTGGTCGGTTGTGGATCAGGCGTACGGCATCATGGCGCGGACACTGTTCATGTTGGATTCATGAACGGCCGTCGAGCCACGGAGCTGGCGCTTGGTCTTGGTGGTCTTCTTGGTGAGGATGTGGCGCTTGAAGGCCTGGCCGCGTTTGACGCTGCCGCCTGCCCGCACCACGAAGCGCTTCGCAGCGCTTTTTTTCGTCTTCATCTTGGGCATGACTACTCCACTCTTGGATGCCGGAGGGTGGTCGCACCACGCGACGCTTGGAAACCCGATGGCACTTGTTTTCGGTGACACGAGGTCACCCACCACTTTGTCACCCCGGCGCAGGCCGGGGCCCAATTGCTTTGGTTGACTAAGCAACCAATTGGATCCCGGCCTTCGCCGGGATGACATGAAATGAGCGGCTCGCGCCGCTCTCTTCGTTATTTCTTCTTCTTCGGCCCGATGACCATGATCATCTGACGGCCTTCCATCTTGGGGAACTGTTCGACGATGCCGACCGGCTCCAGATCCGCCTTGACCTTCTCCAGCAGCCGCATCCCGATGTCCTGGTGCGCCATCTCGCGACCGCGGAAGCGCAACGTGACCTTGGTCTTGTCGCCTTCTTCCAGGAAGCGCGTCAGGTTGCGCACCTTGATGTTGTAGTCGCCGTCGTCGGTGCCCGGCCGGAACTTCACTTCCTTGACCTGGATGATCTTCTGCTTCAACCGCGCGTCATGCGCCTTCTTCTGTTCCTGGTACTTGAACTTGCCGTAGTCCATCAGACGGCAGACCGGGGGGACGGCCTGCGGTGCGATCTCGACCAGATCCACTTCGGCTTCTTCCGACATCCGGACCGCGTCCGCCAGCGAGACGACGCCGAGCGGTTCGTTGTCGATGCCGACCAGGCGTATTTCAGGCGCATTGATTTCGCCGTTCAGGCGATGCTGCGATTTGTCTGTAGCGATTGCGGATCTCCGTTGTTGATCGAATGCCCGGGTAAAAGCGGATACCCTGAGCGACGGGGCGTGCAGCTTACGCTACATCCCGTCGCTTGGGAACCCGCTTTGGCACAATCAATGAGTCGTTGCGGGCGCCGGTGCAGCAGCATCCACCGCAAGGCGCGCGACAACCTCGTCGGCGAGACGCCGACCGAAGTCCTCGTGCGGCATGACCCCGAGATCGACGCCGCCGCGCCCACGCACCGCGACCGTACCGGCCTGCATTTCCTTGTCGCCGATGACGAGGATGTAAGGCAGTTTCTGGACGCTGTGCTCCCTGATTTTATACGTGATCTTCTCGTTTCGCAAATCCGCATGCACCCTAAAGCCTTGTTTCTGCAGCGTTAACGCGACGCTTTTGGCGTAGACCGATTGGGCGTCCGAGATGTTGCAGACGACCACCTGCACCGGCGCCAGCCACGCCGGCATCGCGCCACCGAAGTGTTCCAGCAGCATCCCGATGAAGCGTTCCATCGAACCGACGATCGCCCGGTGCAGCATCACCGGCACCTTGCGGGTGTTGTCTTCGGCCACGTACTCGGCGCCGAGGCGACCGGGCATCGAGAAGTCGACCTGCATCGTGCCGCATTGCCACTGGCGGCCGAGCGAGTCGCGCAGCGTGTATTCGATCTTCGGTCCGTAGAACGCCCCGTCGCCGGGCGCCAGCGTGAACTCGCAGCCCGACACGCGCAGCGACTCCATCAGTGCGGTTTCGGCCTTGTCCCACACCTCGTCGGAGCCGATCCGCTTCTCGGGCCGCAGCGCCACCTTGTAGATGATGTCGCTGAAGCCGAAGTCCGCGTAAACCTTCTTCAGCAGCGCCGTGTAGGCGACGCATTCCTCGAGGATCTGGTCCTCGGTGCAGAAGATGTGGCCGTCGTCCTGCGTGAAGCCGCGCACGCGCATGATCCCGTGCAGGCTGCCCGACGGCTCGTTGCGATGGCACTGGCCGAACTCGCCGTAACGCAGCGGCAGGTCGCGATAACTGCGGATGCCGGTGTTGAAGATCTGCACGTGGCCGGGACAGTTCATCGGCTTCAGCGCATAGGCACGATTCTCCGACTCGGTCGTGAACATCGCGTCCTTGTAGTTCTCCCAGTGCCCGGTCTTCTCCCACAGCGCGCGGTCGAGGATCTGCGGACCCTTCACTTCCTGGTAGCCGTTGTCCTGGTACACGGCGCGCATGTACTTCTCGACCTGCTGCCAGATGGCCCAGCCCTTCGGATGCCAGAAGATCAGCCCCGGCGCCTCGTCCTGCATGTGGAACAGGTCGAGTTGCTTGCCGAGCTTGCGATGGTCGCGCTTCTCCGCTTCCTCGAGCATGAACAGGTATTGCTCCTGCTCTTCCTTGGTCGCCCAGGCCGTGCCGTAGATGCGCTGGAGCATCTCGTTGTTCGAGTCGCCACGCCAGTAGGCGCCGGCGACCTTCATCAGCTTGAAGACCTTGAGCTTGCCGGTCGACGGCACGTGCGGGCCGCGGCACAGGTCGATGAAATCGCCCTGCCGGTACAGCGAGATGGTCTGGTCGGCAGGGATCGCGCCGATGATCTCGGCCTTGTAGTCCTCGCCGATCGACTTGAAGAACGCGACCGCGTCGTCGCGCTGCCACTCTTCGCGCTTCACCGGCCGGTCGCGCTTGACGATCTCCGTCATGCGCTTCTCGATGGCCACGAGGTCCTCGGGCGTGAAGGGCCGCTTGTACGAGAAGTCGTAGTAGAAGCCG
>CAZZWS010000230.1:0-6377 GCA_964657795.1 Beijerinckiaceae bacterium | reverse complement strand
GCCGAGGTGGCCGAAGAGATCGACGACGAGGTCGACGATGACGCAGCGTGCGACGGCGGTGCGGCTTCCGATGGCAGCGCGCTCATTGCTCCAGCCCGCGATGCCAGCGCAGCAGGTGGTTGTTGGTCTTGTTCATCACGATGTCGATGGCCAGCCCGATCAGCCCGATGGTGAACATGCCGGCGATGATCTTGTCGGACCAGAAGTATTCGCGTGCTTCGAGGATGCGGAAGCCGAGCCCGTTGTTGACCGCGATCATCTCCGACACGATGACGACGATGAACGACGTGCCGATGCCGATGCGCATGCCCGCCAGGATGTACGGCGTCGCGGCCGGCAGGATGACGCGCCGGAAGATGGTCATGCGACTGGCGCCGAGGTTGCGTGCCGCCCGCAGATAGATGCCGTCGACCGCGACCACGCCGGCGATGGTGTTCATCAGCACGGGGAAGAACGCGCCGATGACGATGAGGAAGATGGCCGGTGGATTGCCGAGGCCGAACCACAGGATGGACAGCGGGATGTATGCGATCGGCGGGATCGGCCGCAGCACCTGCATCAACGGGCTCATCAGCCGCAGCACGCGTGGCATGGCGCCCATCGCGAGGCCGAGCGGCAACGCGAGCACGGTGCCGAGCACGAAGCCGACGAGGACGCGATACAGGCTGCCGGCCGCGTCGCCGAGCATTTCGCCGGAGAAGATCCAGCCGAGGCGCGACATGGTGGCCGGGTCGTAGGCCTCCATCGGCGCGAGGTACAGCCACCAGCGCACGACGACGGCGAGCGGCGACGGCAGCACCTTCACGTTGACCCAGCCCATCGAGACGATCAGCTGCCAGATCGCGATGAGGACGATCGGAACGATGGCGCCTTCGAGCCAGAGCTTCCAGGTGGGGCGGTGCGTGGTCGTCATCTCTGCGTTGTCACCCCGGCGAAGGCCGGGGCCCAGTCAGCTTGTTCGTCGGCCCCTGATGATATTGGGTCCCGGCCTTCGCCGGGATGACATGGAGTGGTGCGCGATGCGCAAGCATCACTTCACCCCGTTCGCCGCCTTCGCCTTCTCCAGCATGTCGGTCTTCACGTAGTCCGTCGCGATCGGGCCGGTCTTGAACTTGCCCACGCCGTACTTCGCCATCGTGTCGCCCGTGATCTGCAGATGCTCGGGCGTGATGTCGTAGCTGTACGGCGCGTTGCCGATGGCGGCGTCGAAGTCGGCCTCGCTGACCTGGCCCTTGAACAGCGTCTCGCGGACGTACTTCGACGCGACCTTGGGGTCGTCGATGAACGTCTTGGTGGCCAGCACGAAGCAGTTCATGAACTTCTGCGCGAGCGCGGGCTTGTCCTTGTAGAACTGTTCGCTCATGACCAGCGTGCGCACCGGCGAGCCGATGGCCGTGTCGTAGGGCTTCATGACCTCGACGCCGAAGCCGTTGTTGATGGCCTGCGACGACTGCGGCTCGGTCTGCATGATGACGTCGAGATTCTTGCCCAGCAGAGCCTGATTGAGGTCGGGATAGTTGAGGTACGTGAGCTGCACGTCCTTGCCCGGCTGGTCCGAGAATGTCAGGCCGTTCTTGCCGAGCTCGGCCGCCAGCAGGATTTCCTGAATGCCGCCGCGCGTGACGCCGACACGCTTGCCCTTGAGGTCGGCGATGGTCCTGATGCCCGAACCCGGCGCGGCGACGAGGCGCGCACCGCCCTTCGCGAAGCCCGCGACGACGTAGATCGGGATGCCCTGCGCCCGCGCCGAGATCGAGGCCTCGGACGCCGTCGCGCCCACGTCGAGATCGCCCGAGACGATCGCCTGCATCACGTCCGGCCCCTTCGCGAACAGCTTCTCGTCGACCTTGATGCCGCACTTGGCGGCGAGCTGCGTCGTGTACGACACGGCGCCGAAGTGGGCGAGCTTGAGGTTGCCGAGGCGGACGGTCTCCTGGGCGGCGGCGGGTGCGCTGCAGACGATGATCGCGATGGCGGTGATGAGGGCAGACGGAATCGATCGGGTCATGGAAATCTCTGGAAGTCGGAAGACCATTCCGCGTCGGCGATCGGTTCGCGTCGCGACCGCACCGGACGCTCCGCGAGTGCGGACGGGTCGGGCGCGAAGTTTGGCACGCCGCGTCCGACGGCGTCGATGCGGGTTCACCCGATGCGATCCGGGCGCGTTCCATCGTCGACCGCCACGACACGAAGACGCGTGGCACTTCGCTCATCGAGGCGAGGATGTCGCCTTCTGCACGGGCCCCACGCACGGTGGAGCCGACACCTGCGAGCTGCACCGGCTGACTTCCGGTCGTCTGCAGGCGAAGTGGGATCCCCGCGCCGCAGGTCCGCCCCCGCGATGGGTCGAGAGGCTGGCCTACTGAAGGTCCGGGACATCGAGCGTCGCGCCCATGCCGGCGATTCGGCGATACTTTTTCAGATGGATCATCGTCACCAAGACACCAAGCACGTGGACGACCGCGATCGGCCGATGAGCACGGAGCGCCTGCGCTTCGGCCTCTGGCATGACGACGACGGCGAGGGGGCCCATCGCATCTGGGGCGATCCGGAAGTCACGCGGCTCACGGGCGGCCCGCTCACCGCGAAGCAGGTCGCCGAACGTCTCGCCCGGGAAGTCGGCAACTGGCGTCTGCAGCGCTTGCAGTACTGGCCCGTGTTCCTCGCGGATGGCGGTCGTCTGGCCGGATGCTGCGGGCTGCGGCCGCACGGCGCCGACGCGCGAACGGCGGAGTTCGGCTTCCAGTTCTGTCGCGACGCATGGGGTCGAGGCTATGCGACGGAAGCCGCGACGGCGGTGATCGCCTGGGCTCGCGCGCGAGGCTTGACGGCTCTCGTCGCCGGACATCACCCCGAGAACGACGCGTCGAAGCGGGTGCTGCTTCGCCTCGGCTTCCGCTACACCCACGAGGAGTTCTATCCGCCGACGCGACAGATGGAGCCCTGTTATGTATTGCCGCTCGCTCTCGGCGATGGCGTCGATGCGGGGTTCAGGTGACGCCTGTTTCCTGTCGTGCAAACCCGGCGTCGGTCACCGCATGCGACCGTCACACCACGGTCAGTGCCGTCTTCTCCATCGGCGGTGGAAACGCCGCATCGATCGCGGTCAGCTCGTCGTCCGTCAACGCCAGGTCGAGCGCACCGAAGTTCTCGGCGAGGTGCGTCCCGCTCACCGCCTTCGGAATCGCGATCACGTCATCGTGGCGCATCACCCACGCGAGCGCGATCTGCGCCGCCGTCGTGCCGCGTGCCAGGGCGATCTCCCGCAGCGTCGGGTCGTCCGCGAGGCTGCCGCGCCCGAGCGGGCAGTACGCCATCGTCGGCATGTGCAGCGTTCGTTGATAAGTCAACAAACTGAACTCCGCGCCGCGTTCGTCGAGCGCGTAACAGATCTGGTTGGTCGCGCAGTGCAGCTTGCCGGGCTTCGCCATCAGCGTGGGTCGTGCGATGCCTTCGAGCTCGATCAGGTCGTCGAGGTCGAAGTTGCTCACGCCCCATTCCCGGATCGCTCCGCCGGCCTTCAACGCCTCGAACGCGTCGACCGTCTCCGCGATCGGCACGGAGCCGCGCCAGTGCAGCAGGTAGAGGTCGACGACGTCGAGGCCGAGGCGCCTGCGGCTGCGGTCGCAGGCGTCGGGCACGCCGCGACGGCCTGCGTTGTGCGGATAGACCTTGCTGACGACGAACAACTCCTCGCGCGCGACCGCACGGCTGCGCAGCGCGTCGGCGATCGCGCGCCCGAGCACCGTCTCCGCGCCGCCGTCGCCGTACATCTCGGCGGTGTCGAACAGCCGGTAGCCGAGGTCGATGGCCTCGCGGATCGCAGCGATCTCGCGGTCGCGCGTCGACGCGGACTCGCCCATCTTCCAGGTCCCGAGTCCGAGGGAGGGAACGCATTCGCCGGTGGGTAGAGCGACGGTCTTGGTCATCGAGGTTCCTTCATGAGCAAAAGGGGATGATCGCTTCGGTCCTGGATCCGTCATCCCGGCGAAGAGCCTGCCCCGGTATGGGTAGGGCCGGTAGGGCCGGGACCAGGACCCAGGTGCTGGTCTTCGTTACCAACAAAGCGGCTCACGGTGCGCGACCGTGGTGGCAGCGTATGCAAAACCACCACCGATACGCCAGCCGGCCCAGTCGGGTCAATGACCGACCGCTTCGCGCAGCCGCAGCGAACGGCTGCGCAGCAGGATCGTCGCGCTCACGACCAGCGCGATCGTCGCGACGATGCTCGGCAGCCGCATCGCGGTGATGGCCGTGCCTCCGCCCTGCGCCAGCAGCGGTCCGAACAACTGACCGAGCGCGAACGACGCCGTCATGCCGGCCACGGCCCGCGCCGGCGACACGTGGGCGATGCGCCTCACCTCCTGCAATCCGGCCAGCGTGACGAGGATGAACGTGCCGCCGACGCAGATCGCCGAGACGATCAGCGTGGCGATGCTCATGTGCACGACCGGCGTCGCGGTGCCGACCGCCATCACCAGCATGCCGCTCGCGCAGACCGTGCGCGGGGGCACGTGCGAGAAGAACGTCGATACGCCGATCGTGCCGATCGCCGCGGCCACGCCGAAGACCGGCCACACCCAGCCGAAGACCGCCGGGTCGTTGACGAGCGCGCGAGCCACGGCCGGCAGGAACGTGGCGGGGACGATGTAGCCGAAGCCCGCGACGCCGTAGCAGACGATCAGCAGCCAGCCGTCGCGATCGATCGGCGGCGCATCGACGGCCGACGCGGCGTGGGCAAGCGGTCCGTGCGCGAGCGGGCGCCACGTGACGACCGCGATGACGGCGGCGGCCAGCCCGAGGATCGCCCAGGCCGGCCGCGGATCTGCGACCGTCGTGCCGACGACGATGACGACGACGCCGGCCACGGCGATGCTCAGGCCGACGCAGCCGAAGACCCAGCCGCCGAGGTCGCCGCGTCGCGCGGTCGCGAGATGCACCAGCGCCCAGCCCGCGACGCCGATCATCACGAGCGCGCTCGCGACACCGGAGACGAAGCGCAGCGCGAGCCATGCGGCCAGACCGTGCGTCACGGCCATCGCGAGCGTCGACAGGGCCACCAGGATCACACCGGTACGCGCCGCGCGTCCCGGTGGCGGCGGTCGCACGAAGCCGAAGATGGCGCCGAGCAGATAGCCGAGGTAGTTGGTCATCGCGAGCCACGCGCCGTCGGACAGCCGCAGGCCCTGCGCCTGCTGCATCAGCGGCAACAGCGGCGTGAACGCGAAGCGCCCGATGCCCATCGCGGCGGCCATGCACAGGCCTCCGACCACGGTCACGACCAGGACCGTCGGCACCGCTCGCGTGCGGGGATCGTCGACGACGCTCATGGCACGCCGTTGCCACCCCAGCGCCGATACGGCTCGCGTTCATCGAGACGGGCCATCCAGGCGGCGACTTCGGGCAGCGAGGGTCGCTCGATCGGCGTCATCGTCCATCGATACGCGGCCAGGCCGATGACGATGTCGGCCAGCGTGAACGTCGGGCCCGCCACGTACGCGCCGGTGGCCGCGAGCTGCGCGTCGAGGATCGTCATCTGGCGATTCCACGCGGCGATGCTGCGGGCGATGGTCTCCGGGTCGTCGTAGCCGGGCGCCTTGCGAACGAGCGCGAGGAACGCGTAGACCCACGCGAAGTTGAGCCCGGCGCCCTGCCAGTCCATCCATTGTTCGACCCGTGCACGGTCGGCCGGCCGCGTCGGCAGCAGGTCCTCGCGTCGTTCCCGCGTGGCGAGGTAGCGGCAGATGGTGTTGGACTCCCACAGCACCACGTCGCCGTCGACGAGGACCGGGATCAGGCCGTGCGGATTGAGCGCGAGGAAGTCGGGCCTCCGCAGGTCGAGATCGCCGGCGCCCCAGTCCTCCTGCTCGACGTCGAGCCGCATCTCGGCGCACGACCACAGCACCTTGCGGACGTTGATCGACGTGGTCCTGCCGAGGATTTTCAGCATGCGCGCGCTCTTTCCTTCTCGCTCGATGAATGGTGCGACGTCACAGCACGCGCACGCTGCCCGACACGCGGATCGCGCCACCCGGCGTCGGTCCGATGGCGGCATGGATGCGCGACGGTACGCCCATGTCGTCGCCCTGATGGATCTCGATCGCGCCGCCGTGCGGCCAGCCGAGATCGCGCAGATAGCCCGCGAGCGCGGCGCTGCTCGCGCCGGTGGCCGGGTCCTCGTACACGCCGCCGTACGCGAACGGGTTGCGGGTCGAGAAGAGCCGTGGACTCGCGACGTGCCCGAGCACGATCGTGACCCAGCCCATCGCCTGCATCAGCGCTTGCCCGCGCGTGAAGTCGTAGCGCATCGCGGACAGCGTCGCGCGCTCGTTCAGCATCAGCACGCGCCCCTGCATGAGGACATCCACATTAGCAAC
>CAZZWS010000229.1:0-6424 GCA_964657795.1 Beijerinckiaceae bacterium | reverse complement strand
GGCCATCGCGCAGCTCGGCCTGGGCGCGGCGGCACTGACCAAGTTCTGCCATCGTCACTGGCCGGACACCGACGTCGTGGCCGTCGAGCTCAACCCCGCGGTCGAGATCGCGGCGCGCACGATGTTCGGCCTGCCGCCCGACGACGGTCGCCTGTCGGTCGTCATCGCCGACGCCGAGCAGTTCGTGCTGGACGAGCGCTCGCACGGCCGCTTCGATGCGCTGCAGCTCGATCTCTACGACGCACGCGCGTCGGGACCGGTCCTCGAGTCCGCGACCTTCTACGCGGCGTGCCGCGCCTGCCTGCGCGCGTCGGGCGTACTGACCGTCAACCTGTTCGGCGCCCACGCGAGCTTCGGCCGCAACATGCGCGCGCTGCGCGAGGCCTTCGAGGGACGCGTCATCGCGCTGCCCGAGGTCCACGAGGGCAATCGCGTGGCCATCGCGTTCAGCGGGCCGCCGCTGCACGTCCGCTGGGCGGTCGTGGACGAGCGTGCGCGCGCGATCGAACATGCGCTCGGGTTGCCGGCCGCGTCGTGGGTCGAGGCGCTCCGCCAGGTGCATGTCGACGATCGTGCGGGCTTTCGGATCTGACGGACGCCGCCCGCGCCCGATGGCGCACTGCGCGACCCTATAATCGTTCGCCAACCCGGAGGGCCGTCGATGAGCGCCTTGCCCACTGTCCTCACGAAGGATCAGCGACTGTCGTTGAGTCAGGTGCTGCAATGGCTGCGGGCCGACGGCATGGTCACGGACGCGGACGCCGATGCGCTGAAGGACTCGACGCGACGGCTCGCGACCGATCTTCATCCGCTCGTCGTCGTCGCCAACGTCCGCCTCAAATCGCTCGTCGCGCCGCATCGCGTGATGACGCTCGACGTGCTGTCCGAGTGGCTCGCGACCAAGGTCGACCTGGCCTACGCGCGCATCGATCCGCTGAAGGTCGACTTCTCGCGCATCGCCGACCTGATGTCGGTGACGTACGCGACGCGCTTTCGCATCCTTCCCGTGGAGATCACCACGAGCGAGGTCGTCATCGCGACGTCGGAGCCGTATCTCGTCGAGTGGATCCCCGAGATGCAGCGCATCTGGCGGCGCGACGTGCGTCGCGTCTTCGCCAATCCGGACGACGTGACGCGCTACATCGCCGAGTTCTTCAGCCTGGCGCGCTCGGTCAAGGGCGCGGTCGCGAAGGGCGGGGCGGCGTCGCAGAACGGCTTCGAACAGCTCGTCGAGCTGGGCAGCGTCCGGGCGGGCAGCAAGGCGTACGACTCCAACGACGCGCACATCGTGCAGATCGTCGACTGGCTGTGGCAGTACGCGTTCGACCAGCGCGCGTCCGACATCCATCTCGAGCCGCGGCGCGACCAGGGCGTGGTGCGCTTCCGCATCGACGGCGTGCTGCATCAGGTCTATCAGGTGCCGACCGCCGTGATGTCCGCGATGACCAGTCGCGTCAAGCTGCTCGGTCGCATGGACGTGATCGAGAAGCGGCGGCCGCAGGATGGCCGCATCAAGACGCTGACGGCGAGCGGCGCGGAGGTCGAGCTGCGGCTGTCGACGCTGCCGACCGCGTTCGGCGAGAAGCTGGTGATGCGCATCTTCGACCCGGACGTCGTGGTCAAGGACTTCGCGGAACTCGGTTTCAGCGACGACGACGCGCAGCGCTGGAACAGGATGACCGAGCGGCCGTACGGCATCGTGCTCGTGACCGGTCCGACCGGCTCGGGCAAGACCACCACGCTGTACTCGACGCTGAAGACGCTCGCGACCGAAGAGGTCAACGTCTGCACGATCGAGGATCCGATCGAGATGGTCGAGGGCGCGTTCAACCAGATGCAGGTGCAGCCCGCGATCGACCTCGGCTTCGCGGACGGCGTTCGGGCGTTGATGCGGCAGGACCCCGACATCATCATGATCGGCGAGATCCGCGACATCGAGACCGCCGAAATGGCCGTGCAGGCCGCGCTCACGGGGCACCTGGTGTTCTCGACGGTCCACACCAACGATGCGCCGTCGGCGATCACGCGGCTGCTCGAACTCGGCGTGCCGGCCTACCTGCTGAACGCGACGCTGATCGGCATCATGGCGCAGCGCCTCGTGCGCACGCTGTGCCCGCATTGCAAGACGCTCGGCGTCGTCGACGTGGACAGCTGGAACGCCCTGATCTCGCCGTTCAAGACCGAGCGGCCGATCGAGGTCCACAAGCCGGTCGGCTGCATCGAATGCCGCATGACCGGTTACCGCGGCCGTACGGGCATCTACGAGATCCTGGAGATCACGACCGCATTGAAGACGCTGGTCTCGGGCGCGCCGAGCATCGACGCGGTCAGGAAGCGTGGGCTGCGCGAAGGGATGCGGCCGTTGCGCGTATCGGGTGCCATGAAGGTGGTGACCGGCGTAACGACGATCGAGGAAGTGCTGAAGGCGACGCCGACGATCGAGGCGTGACCTCAAGGGCTTCGCGTTCGCGATGCGGCTTCTCTCCTGTCACCCCGGCGAATGCCGGAGCCCAACGGCTGCTCTCTTGTCACCCCGGCGAAGGCCGGGGCCCAAAGTGAACTGAAGCGACGGAAAACACGGGGATCCCGGCCTTCGCCGGGACGACAAATAGACAATCGAAGCTGTTCCGGTTCAGCGCGCCTGCCAGTGCCCGGGGTGATAGATCCATTCGCCGTTGCTGTGCTGATCCCAGTACGCCTGCACGAACACTTCACGCTCGCGCGGCTCGACCCAGTGCCCGGCTTCCCACACATAGACGCCGCCTTCCCACTTCCAGTGCCCGCCGATCCAGTAGGCCCGCGGCGCGGGCGGTGGCGGCTGGACTTCATTGCGGGGCGGCGGCGGCGCCTGCCGTGTCGTCACGTAGACCACCTCGCGACGAGGAGGCGGTGCGACACACGCGCTCACGACGCACGACGTGACGATCATCAACGACAGAAGGCTTCGTTTCATGGGAACCCTTGCGGTAGTCGGAATGCGGTCGGATCAGTGCACGACCGCGGTGGTTGCACGGTCAGCCGCGCTCGAGGTGACCGTCGCGGATGCGGACGCGTTCGCCGACGCCGTACGGCGGGGGGTTGGCTTGCGTGAAGGTGCGCGTGCCGCCGTCGTCGAGGCGCACGACCATCTGGTACTCCGTCACGCCGCGCACGTTGCGCTCTATCGCATTGCCGCCGAAGCCGCCACCGACCGCGCCGGCCACCGTGGCCAGCGCCTTGCCGCGACCGGCGCCGACCATGTTGCCGAGCAAGCCGCCGACCACCGCGCCACCGACCGCGCCGACGCCCGTTCCCTGGCCCTTGACCTTGATGTCGTGGATCGCTTCGATCGTGCCGCACTCGTGGCAGGTCGGCGCGGCGGCTGCGAGCTGCGTCGGTGCTTCGTAACGCGGCTGCGGCGGCTGCGGCGGTGGCGGTGCGTCGTAGACCGGTCTGCTCGGCGCGGTCGCGATGCGTGGAGCGGCCTCGCTGACCGGTGGCGGCGTGTTGGGCGCCGCGGCGACCGGGGCGGCGTCGTACGGCGACGGCGTCGCGCTCGACCGGTTCATCACGAAAGCCGTGATGCCGACCGCCGACAACGCGATGACTGCGATGGCCGCGCTCGCGACCAGCGGGTGCAGGCGAGGGCGCTGCGAACCATTGTTCTGACTATCCATGGGACCTCCGAAAGACGGTGAAAGTGCGGTGCGATCCGCGGTGCCGACGCGCTGCGCGACGGCGATGCCGACCATCGCTCAACGCCGTCGACTCCCCTATCGGCGAGTCGCTGAATTGCGCGGGATCGGGGCCGGACCGGATCGCGATCACTGGTCAACGCGTACGCTCGGCTGCGCGTCGACCGCCGAATGCGACTTTCCCGTCGCATTCGTAAGCGGATGTAGCGGCGCTTATTTCGACAGCAGCCGCATCCCGCGTTCGAGACCTTCGATGGTGATCGGCACCATGCGCTGCGCCATCAGCTGGTTGATCACGGAGATCGACTGACGGTACTGCCACAGTTGCTCGGGCTCGGGGTTGAGCCAGAGGTACTTCGGGAACTGGTCGGTCAGCCGCTGCAGCCAGGTCGCGCCGGTCTCCTCGTTGTTGTACTCGACGCTGCCGCCGGGCTGGAGGATCTCGTAGGGACTCATCGTCGCGTCACCAACGAAGATCAGCTTGGTGTCGGGCGTGTACTTGCGCAGCACTTCCCACGTCGGCGTGCGCTCGGCGTGGCGCCGGCGGTTGTTCTTCCACAGATGGTCGTAGACGCAGTTGTGGAAGTAGAAGAAGTCCATGTGCTTGAACTCGGCCTTGGCCGCCGAGAACAGCTCTTCGGTGCGCGAGACGTGATCGTCCATCGTGCCGCCGACGTCCAGCAGCATCAGCACCTTCACCTTGTTGCGGCGCTCGGGGACCATCTTGATGTCGAGCCAGCCGGCATTTCGGGCCGTGGAGCCGATCGTGTCGGGCAGGTCGAGCTCGAGCTCCGCGCCCTCGCGCGCGAACTTCCGCAGACGGCGCAGCGCGACCTTGATGTTGCGCGTGCCGAGCTCGACCCGGTCGTCGTAGCCGCGATAGGCGCGCGACTCCCATACCTTGACGGCGGTGCGGTTGCCGGCCGACTCGCCACCGACGCGGATGCCCTCGGGGTGATAGCCGCCATTCCCGAACGGCGACGTGCCGCCGGTGCCGATCCACTTGCTGCCGCCTTCGTGGCGTTCCTTCTGCTCGTCGAGGATCTCCTTCAACCGCTTCATCAGCGCGTCCCAGCCGCCGAGCGCCTCGACCTGCGCCTTTTCTTCGGGCGTCAGCGTGCGGTCGAGTTTCTTCATCAGCCAGTCGAGCGGCAGGTCGCGCTGCAGGTCGACCTTGGCCGCTTGACCGTTGAAGTAGGCACCGAAGGCCTTGTCGAACTTGTCGTAGTTCTGCTCGTCCTTGACGAGCGCGGTCCGCGAGAAGTAGTAGAAGTCGTCGATGCCGAACGAGTCGCCCGAAGGGCTCCAGGGCTCGATGGCGTTTTTCTGCAAGCCTTCGATCAACAGCAAGTACTCCTTGATCGAGACCGGGATTTTGGCGGACTTGAGAGCGAAGAAGAAGTCGATCAGCATCGGAGGCGCCTCAAGAAAGATTGCCCAGCAGATACGTCAGGTGTGCCTTCACCGCCGGCCATTCAGCCGCGATGATGGAGAACACGACGGTGTCGCGCAACGAGCCGTCGGGCATGCGCTGATGACTGCGCAGCACGCCGTCCTGCTTGGCGCCGAGCCGCGCGATCGCGGTGCGGCTTTGATGATTCATCCAGTGCGTCCTGAACTCGACAGCAATGCAGTCCAGCTTCTCGAACGCGTGCGCCAGCAACAGCCGCTTGGCCTCGGTGTTCAGCGCCGTGCGCTGGACCCGCTTCGCATACCAGGTGGACCCGATCTCGAGCCTCCGGTTCGCGGCGTCGATGTGCATGTAGGTCGTCATGCCGACCGCCTTGCCGCTCACAGGGTCGATCACGGCGAACGGCAGCATGGTGCCTGCGGACTGCGACGAGAGACGTCGCTCGATGTCGGCTTCCATGCGGTCGGGTGCGGCGACCGACGTGTACCAGAGCTTCCACAGCTCGCCGTCGATGGCCGCTTCCTTGAGGTCGGCGGCGTGTTCGGGGGCAAGCGGCGTCAGAACGACGTGCGTGCCGGTCAACGTGATCGGTGCGGCGAAGGTCATGAATGTCGGGAAGTCAACGATATCGCGATCGTTGCTGAATCGACGATGAAGCACCCAGATCCAATTCGTCGTTCCCGCGAAGGCGGGAACCCAGTGTCGTTGCTTGGTTCACGCGATCGACGACGCTGGATTCCCGCCTTCGCGGGAATGACGAAATTGAGTATCGCGCGTAGTCCTCACGGCCGCTTCGCCCAGACGATGATTTCCCTATCAACGACCGCGAATCAACGATTGTTCTTGGCCATGAACACCAGCCGCTCGAACAGATGCACGTCCTGCTCGTTCTTCAGCAGCGCGCCGTGCAGCGGCGGCACGATCGCCTTGCTGTCCTTGCTGTGCAGCGCCTCGGGCGGGATGTCTTCGGCGAGCAACAGTTTCAGCCAGTCGAGCAGCTCCGACGTCGACGGCTTCTTCTTCAGGCCCGGCACTTCGCGCATCTGGAAGAACGACGCCATCGCCGCGGCCAGAAGTTCCTTCTTGATGCCCGGGAAGTGGACGTCGACGATCGCCTGCATCGTCTCCTTGTCGGGGAAACGGATGTAGTGGAAGAAGCAGCGACGCAGGAACGCGTCGGGCAACTCCTTCTCGTTGTTGGACGTGATGACGACGAGCGGTCGATGCTTCGCCCGCACCAGCTCGCGCGTCTCGTAGACGTAGAACTCCATCCGGTCGATCTCGCGCAGCAGGTCGTTCGGGAACTCGATGTCGGCCTTGTCGATCTCGTCGATCAGCA
>CAZZWS010000228.1:0-6481 GCA_964657795.1 Beijerinckiaceae bacterium | reverse complement strand
CGTCACGCGACTCGTCACGTCCACTCGTCAGGCCAGGCGCTGCAGCAGCAGGGCCACGGGCACGACGGGCAACAACGCGTCGACGCGGTCGAACACGCCGCCGTGACCGGGCAACAGGCGACCGCTGTCCTTGACGCCGCGTTGGCGCTTGAGATGCGACTCGAAGAGGTCGCCGACGATGCTGAGCACGACCAGGGCAACGGCGACGACCAGGACGATGGGAAGGGACCAGGTACGCACGAGCACGGCGAAGTAGGTTCCGGAAAAGACCGGCACCGCGATCGTGACGACCGCGAACGCGAGAGCCGCGACCGCACCGCCGATCGCGCCTGCCCAGGTCTTGCCGGGGCTGATGGCCGGCGCCAGCTTGCGCTTGCCGAACGCACGGCCCGCGAAGTACGCGGCGATGTCGGCCGCCCAGACGATGGCGAGGATCGAGACCAGGTACGCGAGGCCACCGCCGAGGTAGGCGTCGACCAGCCCGAACCAGCAGGCGGCCGGCAGGAAGACCGCGAGGGTCGCGTGCAGGTAGCGCCAGCGCGCCACCTCCGGGAAGCCACCGCGCACGAACAGGCCGAGCGCGAGCGCGATCCAGACGAGCCCGGCAGCCGTCCACACGGCGAACGACACGCCGTCGGCGAAACGACTCGCGTGCACCGAGGCCAGCCCGACCATCGCGACGACCGCGACGACGATACACGTCGCGCGCGAGAATGCCAGCAGAGCCAGCCATTCGCCGATCACGATGCCGACCGTCAGCAACGCGAACGGTGGAAAGCCGTACGGCGCCGCGACGGTCAGCACCACCGCGAGGATCGCGATGAGGACGAGCGCCGTGATGATGCGTTGCTTCAGCACGCGGGATGCGGCCGGGTGGAAGCCTCGAAGCCACCGATCGACATCAGCGCCATGCGTCGCAGGCGCTGCGCCGGACAGCGCCGCGATCCTGAAACGCGTCGAAGATCACACACTCACCTGCTCGCTGGTGCGTCCGAACCGGCGTTCGCGTGTCCGGTACGACGCGATGGCGCGGTCGAGTTCTTTCGCGTCGAAACTCGGCCAGTAGACGTCGGTGAAATACAGCTCGGTGTATGCGAGCTGCCACAGCAGGAAGTTGCTGATCCGCTGCTCGCCACCGGTCCGGATGAACAGGTCGGGTTCCGGCGCGTCGTGCATGGCCAGGTACGGCGCGAGCGTCGCCTCGTCGATATGCGACGGGTCCGCGGCCAGGCCCGGGTTGCTGGCGAGCATGCGTCGGAACGCGGCGAGGATGTCGGCGCGACCGCCGTAGTTGGCGGCGATGGTCAGCGTCAGTCGCTCGTTGCCGTCGGTCTTCCTTTCGGCCTGCGCGATCAGCTCGCGCAGGCGCGGCTCGAAGCGGTCGAGGTCCCCGATGATGCGCAGGCGGATGCCGTTACTGTGCAGGCGCGCCACCTGTCGTTCGAGCGTGCCGATGAAGAGCCGCATCAACAGCGACACCTCGTCGTGGGGGCGCCGCCAGTTCTCGGAGCTGAACGCGAACAGCGTGAGATGCGTGATGCCGCGGACGACGCAGGCTTCGACGATCTCCTCGACCCGATCGACGCCCTTGGAATGACCGGCAGCGCGCGGCAGATGTCGCGACGTCGCCCAGCGTCCGTTGCCGTCCATGATGATCGCGACGTGCCGCGGCATGTCGCCGGCCTCGGGGACTTCCTGGGTCGAACTGATCTTCCGGATCATGGACGCTCGGCGGGACGAAGAGAAGACGACGCGTGGAGGACGCGCTTCACACCGTCATGATTTCCGCTTCCTTCTGCGTCACCATCCGGTCGATCTCGGCGATGTTGCGGTCGGTCAGCTTCTGCATTTCGTCCTGGGCCCGACGCTCGTCGTCCTCGGAGATGGTCTTCGCCTTCAACTCGTCCTTGATGTGATTGTTGGCGTCGCGGCGCAGATTGCGGATGGCGATCTTGGCGTCCTCGCCTTCGCTCTTGACGACCTTGGTCAGTTCGCGGCGGCGCTGTTCCGTCAACGCCGGCATCGGCACCCGGATGATGTCGCCGTTGGTGGCCGGGTTGAGGCCGAGGTCGGCGTCGCGGATCGCCTTCTCGACGACCGGGATCATCTTCTTTTCCCACGGCTGCACGCCGATGGTCCGGGCATCGACGAGCGACACGTTGGCGATCTGCGTGAGTTGCGTGGCCGAACCGTAGTAGTCGACCTCGATGTGGTCGAGCAGGCCGGTGTGGGCACGGCCGGTCCGGATCTTCGCGAGGTCCAGCTTCAGCGTCTCCAGCGACTTCTGCATCTTCTGTTCGGCGGTCTTCTTGACTTCGGCTAACACCATGGTCTTTCGATCTCCTTCGCGGCGCCGCTCGTGGGGCGCCTTTTGTCTTCAATCCGTGGTCCGCAATCCTGCGGTCCGCAATCAGTGGTCTGCAATCCCTGTGGTCCGCAATCCTCCGGTCTGCACGCGTGTCCGCGGTGCGCCCGAACCAACCGATTCACGCGTCGCGTCAAATGTGGACCAGTGTTCCTTCTTCCCCGCCTTCGCAGATCCGCATCAACGCGCCGGGTCGCGAGATGTCGAAGACCTTGATGGGCAGGTTCTGGTCGCGGCACAGCGCGAACGCCGTCGCGTCCATGACCTGCAGATGCTGGACGATCGCTTCATCGAAGGTGATCGTCGCGTAGCGGGTCGCGGTGGGATCCTTCTTCGGGTCGGCGCTGTAGACGCCATCGACCTTGGTCGCCTTGAGCACGATCTCGGCGCCGATTTCCGCGCCGCGCAGGGCCGCGGCCGTGTCGGTGGTGAAGAACGGGTTGCCGGTGCCCGCCGCGAAGATCACGACCCGGCCTTCCTCGAGATGGCGCATCGCCTTCGGGCGGATGTAGGGTTCGACGACCTGGTCCATCCGCAGCGCCGACAGCACCCGGGCATCGACGTCCGCACGCATCAGCGCGTCCTGCAGCGCCAGGGCGTTCATCATCGTCGCCAGCATGCCCATGTAGTCGGCCGTGGCCCGGTCCATGCCGGACGCGCCGAGCGCGACACCCCGAAAGATGTTGCCGCCCCCGATGACGATGGCGAGCTCGACGCCACGGCGAACCACCTCGGCGATGTCGGCGACCATTGCCTCGATGGTCAGCCGGTTGATGCCGAAGGCGTCCTCGCCCATCAGCGCTTCACCGGACAGCTTCAGCAACACCCGCTTGTAGGCCAGAGGCATTCCGCGCCATCCCCTTCAGTTCACGATTGCTCGCGTGTATTTCGCGCCGGTCCCGTGCCCGTCGCGCGGTCGAGCCACGCGCCGGCAGCGGCCGACTGCGCCAGCTTACGGGCGCCCGACCCACGGGCCGGGCGCCATTATCGTTGATTTCGACCCGCGGTCGAAGGCACTCGCCCACGGTCCGCGGGTTCTTCCGGACACGCGTCGACCGGCCGCGCGTCAGCCCCGCGCGGCAGCGACCTGCGCCGCGACCTCGGCCGCGAAGTCGTCCGTCCGCTTCTCGATGCCCTCGCCGACCACGAACAGCGTGAAGCGATCGACCTTCGCACCCTTCGCCTTGAGCATCTTCTCGACGGTCTCGTCCGGATTCTTGACGAACGGCTGACCGAGCAGCGCGACCTCGGCGAGGTACTTCGACACGCGTCCCTCGACCATCTTCGCGACGATGTCGGCCGGCTTGCCGGATTCGGCGGCCTGCGCGGTAAACACCTTGCGCTCCGCTTCGATCTTGTCGGCCGGCACCTCGTCGCGCGAGACCGTCAGCGGCTTGCTCGCCGCGATGTGCATCGCCACGTCCTTGCCGACCTGTTCGTCGGCGGCGTCGTAGTCGACCAGAACGCCGATGCGCGTGCCGTGCAGGTAGCTCGCCAGCTTGCCGGTCGTCTCGTAGCGGACGAAGCGGCGGATCGCGAGGTTCTCGCCGATCTTGCCGACCAGCGCGGCGCGGACCTCGTCGACGGTTTTGCCATCGATCGGCAAGCCCAGCAAGACGTCGACCGATGCCGGGTCGTCGCGCGCGATCGTCTCGGCCACGTTCTTCGCGAACTCCAGGAAGTCCGGATTCTTCGCGACGAAATCCGTTTCGCAGTTGATCTCGACCAGCACGCCGATCGCGCCGTCGATCACGGTGGTCACGATGCCTTCCGCGGTCACGCGGCTCGCGGCCTTGCTGGCCTTGTTGCCGAGCTTGACGCGCAACAGTTCCTCGGCCTTGACGAGGTCGCCGTCGGCCTCCGTCAACGCCTTCTTGCATTCCATCATCGGCGCGTCGGTCTTTTCGCGCAGTTCCTTGACCATGCCTGCGGTGATATCCGCCATGTCGTTCTCCTTGCTGATTGGTGTCGTGCCGCCCGCTCCGAACGCGGGTCGAAACATCGAGGTCGAAACGCTGACCGAAAAAAAGGGGCGCCGAACCCGACACCCCCGGACGTCCCGAAGCGCCGCAATCATGCGGCGTCGGGGATCGTCGTCATTCCCGAATCGCCTCAGGCGGCTTCCGCGACCTCGACGAATTCCTCGCCGTTCTCCGGCGTCTCGACGATGTCGTTGAGCGCGTTGTTGCGCCCTTCCAGGATCGCGTCCGCGACGCCGCGTGCGTAGAGGCGGATCGCCTTGCTCGAGTCGTCGTTGCCGGGGATCACGTAGGCGATGCCGTCGGGCGAGTGGTTGGTGTCGACCACGCCGATGACCGGGATGCCGAGCTTGGCCGCTTCCGTGACCGCGCCCTTGTGGTAACCGACGTCGATCACGAAGATCGCGTCCGGCACGCCGTTCATGTCCTTGATGCCGCCGATGGACTTCTGCAGCTTCTCGAGTTCGCGCGAGAACGTCAGCGCTTCCTTCTTGCTCATGCGCTCTTCGCCGCCGTCGGCGATGGTCGCTTCCATGTCCTTCAGGCGCTTGATCGAGGCCTTGACCGTCTTGAAGTTGGTCAGCATGCCGCCGAGCCAGCGCTGGTCGACGTAGGGCATGCCGGCGCGCTTGGCTTCTTCCTGCAGGATCTCGCGGGCCTGGCGCTTGGTGCCGACGAAGAGGACCGTGCCGCGGTTGGCCGCGAGACGACGGGTGTACTTCATCGCCTCGTTGTACGCGGCCAGCGTCTTCTCGAGGTTGACGATGTGGATACGGTTGCGATGGCCGAAGATGTATTGGGCCATCTTGGGGTTCCAGAAACGGGTCTGGTGTCCGAAATGGACGCCCGCTTCGAGCATTTCGCGCATGCTGGTCGACATTTGAAGCTCCTAAGGGTTGGGTCTTGAACGAGGCGCTGCACCGGTTCGGACCGATCGATCGGTCGTCTTCGGCACCCTTGGTGCGCCCGCTCGCGGGTGGTGTTGCTGGATCGACGTCGGCCTGTCCATACGGCGAGCCGGCGCCGCTCGCCGCCGCGTCCGGCTTCGAACGCGAACCCGATCGACTCGAAGTGATTCGAGCGAGTCGCAAGTTGGCAAGCCCGCTATTATAGCGGCTTCGGCGACAACGTCGACAACAGCGTCGTCGCGGCTTCCACCGCGGTGCTCGAGCGCCACAGCCGCCGGCGGCACGCGGCCTGGTTCGATCGGCCGCCGGAACGCGTCCACCGCGTGCAAGCAGCCTTCACCACCCTATCCCGAGTCCTCATGAGTTCCGTTGCCCGCCCCGCCACCAAGCCCGTCATCAAGACCGTCGATGACATCGCCCACATGCGCGTCGCCGGCCGCCTCGGCTCCGAGGTGCTCGACTACGTCACGCCGTTCGTCAGACCCGGCGTCACGACCGGCGAACTCGACCGTCTCTGCCACGAGTACATGACGAACGTGCAACAGACCATCCCGGCACCGCTCAACTACGCACCGCCCGGATACCGTCCATTCCCCAAGGCGGTCTGCACGTCGGTCAATCATCAGGTCTGCCACGGCATCCCCGGCGACCGCGTGCTGAAGAACGGCGACATCGTCAACATCGACGTCACGGTCATCAAGGACGGCTATCACGGCGACACGAGCCGCATGTTCATCGTCGGCGAAGCGTCGATCCAGGCGAAGCGCCTGTGCGACATCACGTTCGAATGCATGTGGCTCGGCATCCAGGCCATCAAGCCGGGCGGCCATCTCGGCGACATCGGCCACGTGATCCAGCGCCACGCGGAGCGCAACGGCTTCTCGGTGGTCCGCGAGTTCTGCGGCCACGGCATCGGCCAGCGCTTCCACGAAGATCCCCAGGTCCTGCACTACGGTCGTCCCGGCACGCTCGAGCGCCTCGTGCCCGGCATGATCTTCACCGTCGAGCCGATGATCAACGCGGGCCGCCGCGAGATCCGCGAGATGAACGACGGCTGGACCATCGTGACCAAGGATCACAGCCTCTCGGCGCAGTGGGAGCACACCGTGCTGGTGACGGAAGACGGCTTCGAGGTGCTGACGTCCTCGGCGGGCACACCGGCCATGCCTGAACTGTTGCAGACCGCCGCCTGAAGCCGGCACCACGCGTCCGGCATTGCGCGTCCGGCA
>CAZZWS010000227.1:0-6517 GCA_964657795.1 Beijerinckiaceae bacterium | reverse complement strand
TCGTGGACACCTCCCATCAAAAGGATCGGATGTCCGCGAAACCGAGTCAACTTCATTGGTGCGATCCGCTGGAGACATTTGGTTAGGCTACGTGCTCTCCGAGGCCAAGCTCAACGCGTTGTCCTGTTAGTGGCACTTTCACTAAGAGCCTTCAATAAGCTCGGCCCGGCGAAAGCGGACCACGCCCATCGCTTAAGAGATCGCACCCGCGACGTGGAGCGAAACTGCCAGGATTCTACGAGGGCAGGGGAACAGCGGTGGGATAGCGAGTCGCTATGCGCCTAGTTAAAGGCGCATTCTTCGTTTAGCGACGCTCTCCGCTCGGAGAGCAAGACTGCTTGGCGGAGAGGGTGGGATTCGAACCCACGGTACGTTTACACGTACGCCTGATTTCGAGTCAGGTACATTCGACCACTCTGCCACCTCTCCGGCGGTCTTGCTTCGAGCGGCCGTGACGGGGAGTCATCGGCCGCGGAGTGCGGCGTGGATTATAGCGGGACGCATGGCGTCCGCCAAATCGTCCGCGTCGGGAGACGCTCGCGATGCGCTCAGTTCTCGACGCGGCGTGCCCCGTTGAAGCGCGCGGCCCAGTAGCTCTGGGTCATGTCGTCGATGCGGACGGCGCCGCCGGCCGACGGTGCGTGGATGAAACGGTTGTTGCCGAGGTAGATGCCGACGTGTGAGAACGTCTTGCGCAATGTCTTGTAGAAGACCAGGTCGCCGGGCTTCAACTCGTGGCGATCGACCTTGGTGCCGATGCGGCTGATCTCTTCGGCGCGGCGCGGGAGGTCGAGGCCGATCGCGCTCTGGAAGACGTAGCGGACCAGGCCACTGCAATCGAAACCCGACTGCGGCGTGTTGCCGCCCATGCGGTAGCTGATACCGATCAGGCCGAGTGCGTCGGCCACGAGGTTGCCGGCGCGGGCGGTGAAGGTCGGTTGCGCGACCGGAGGCGGCATGTCGGCTTCATCAGCCTCGGCTTCCGGATTCGGTGTGGCGGCGCTCGTCTTGCTGCCACCGAACCAGCTGGTGAACAGGTTGCGCACCGGAGACGATGTCGCCACGGCCTCCGGCTTGTCGACTTCCTGGGCGGAGGCTGCGGTCGCGATCAACAGGGCGGTCGCGGCGACGAGGGCGGAGGCGGTCTGGGCGATGGGCATCGGCGGAATGTATCGATCAATGATCGTACTGTCAAAAGAATGGGCTTTCGACGAGTTGCAAAGCGCCAAAAGTTGTGAGTTGCATCAGGACGTCATGCCCGACGCTCCGTGGCGGGCGGCGCGTTTCAGCGCCCTCCGAAGCGTCGCGACGCGATGACGCGGTTGTGTAAGCTACGCAACGCCGCCCGGATCCCGCGGGCCGGCGCCAGGTCCCGCAGAGGCCAACGAGACACGGAGCGACGACGAGCGCGATGGATCGCTACGACCAGTTCTATCGGCACAGCATCGACGAACCTGAGGCGTTCTGGTCCGCGGAGGCCGCCGCCATCCACTGGCAGGAGCCGTTCACGCAGGTTCTCGACGACAGCCGCGCGCCGCTGCTGCGTTGGTTCGTCGGCGGCACGACCAACGTATGCCACAACGCGGTCGATCGGCACCTGCCCGGGAAGGCGACACAGGCCGCGCTGATCCACGTCTCGACCGAGACCGGCAGCGAACGGACCTACACCTATCAGGACCTTTTCGAGGAGGTCAATCGCGTGGCGGCCATGCTGATCGCGCTCGGCGTCGGTCGCGGCGACCGCGTGCTGATCTACATGCCGATGATCCCCGAGGCGCTGTTCGCGATGCTGGCCTGCACGCGCATCGGCGCGATCCACTCGGTGGTCTTCGGGGGCTTCGCGTCGGCGAGCCTGGCCGCACGCATCGACGACGCGACGCCGACCGTCGTGATGTCGGCGGACGCGGGCTCGCGGTCTGGCAAGGTCATCGCGTACAAGCCGTTGCTCGACGAGGCGTTGCGGCTGGCGACGCACGAGCCGCGCGCCGTCGTCCTGTTCGATCGAGGCCTGGCGAAGACGAGCAGCGTGGCCGGTCGCGATCACGACTGGCGGGCGTTGCGCGACCGATACTTCGATGCACGCGTGCCGTGCGTGTGGCTGGAGTCCAGCGAACCCTGCTACATCCTGTACACCAGCGGCACGACCGGCACGCCGAAGGGCGTGCAGCGCGACACCGGCGGTCATGCGGTCGCACTCGTCGCTTCGGTCAAGTACATCTTCGATCCGCAGGGGTCCAGGGGCGGCCTGGATGCGGTCACGGGCCGCCGCACGATCTTCACCGCGAGCGACATTGGCTGGGTCGTCGGCCACTGCTACATCGTCTACGCGCCGCTGCTGTGCGGCATGGCGACCGTGCTGTACGAAGGCATCCCGACGCGGGGCCTCGACGGCGAACCCGATCCCGGCGTCTGGTGGAGCATCGTCGCGAGGCATCGCGTCAACGTGATGTTCACCGCGCCCACGGCCATCCGCGTGCTCAAGAAGCACGACCCGTCCCATCTGACGACGCACGACCTGTCGTCGCTCGACACGCTGTTCCTTGCCGGCGAGCCGCTCGACGAACCGACCGCGCGCTGGATCTCGGACGGCATCGGCAAGCCCATCCTCGACAACTACTGGCAGACCGAGACCGGCTGGCCGATGCTCGCGATCCAGCGCGGCCTCGACCCGGCGATGGAGCCGCGCTTCGGCAGTCCCGGCAAACCGGTGGTGGGCTTCCGGCTGAAGCTGCTCGACGAGTCCGATCATCGGGAACTCGGCAGCAACGAGAAGGGCGTGCTCGTCATCGAAGGGCCGCTGCCGCCCGGCTGCATGTCGACGGTGTGGAAGCGCGATGCGCGTTTCGTCGACACGTACTGGTCGCTGATCGACGACCACAGTGTGTACTCCACGTTCGACTGGGGCGTGCGCGACGACGACGGCTACTACTTCATCCTCGGCCGCACCGACGACGTGATCAACGTGGCCGGCCATCGACTGGGCACGCGCGAGATCGAGGAGAGCATCGCCGGACACGCCGCGGTGGCCGAGACCGCGGTGGTCGGCGTCGCCGACGCGTTGAAGGGGCAGGTGGCCATCGCGTTCGTGATCGTCCGCGATCCACGCGCCATCGAGACGCCGCAGGACCGGCTGACCCTCGAAGGCGAGATCATGGCGACGGTGGACCGCAGCCTCGGTGCGCTCGGGCGTCCGGCGCGCGTGCTGTTCGTCAATGCGCTGCCGAAGACGCGTTCGGGCAAGATGCTGCGCCGCGCGTTGCAGGCGGTCTGCGAAGGACGGGATGCCGGCGACCTCACGACCATCGAGGACCCGGCGGCGCTCGACCAGATCCGCGCCGCGCTCGGCGGCGAGGCGGCCTGATCGCTTCGTTCCGGCGCGCCCGACGGTCCACGATCGTTGCAACGTCGTTCACCTCTTCTTTCATCATCACACCGCTCGCCGGCTCACGCACACCATGCACACCCGTCCCTACCTCACGCTCGAAGACGTCAAGAAGATCGCCGCCGCCGCGGAAGCCGAAGCGATGACCAACCAGTGGGCCGTGACGATCGCCATCTGCGACGACGGAGGCCATCTGCTGTGGCTGCAGCGCCTCGACGGATGCGCGCCGGTCTCGTCGTCGATCGCACCCGAGAAGGCCCGCACGGCCGCGCTCGGCCGCCGTCCCAGCAAGGCCTACGAGGACGTCATCAACAACGGCCGGTTCGCGTTCCTGTCGGTCCCGCTGATGCAGGGGCTGCTCGAAGGCGGCGAGCCGATCGTCGTCGACGGACACGTGGTCGGCGCGGTCGGCGTGTCGGGCGTGAAGTCGCCGGAAGACGCGCAGATCGCGCGCGCCGGCGTGGCGGCGATCGGCTGAGATCGCGTTCGATGCGCATGGTCGTACGTGCGCGCGCGTGATGGAGGCGAACGAGCTCGGGTTCTGGCTGAAGAACGTGCTCGCGGCGATCCTGCTCTACCCGACCGCGCCGATGATCGTGATCGCGGTGGGCGTGGGCGTCTGGCGTCGACGGCCCCGTCTCGCACGTGGCCTCGTCGCGACCGGGCTGATGGTGTTGTTCGCGCTGTCGCTGCCGATCGTCGTCAACGCCATCGCGGCACGCGACGAGCAGGCGTTTCCGCCGCTGGCTGCGACGGCGTCCTTCGATAGCGATGCCGCCATCGTCGTGCTGGGCGGTGGCGCCCAACTCGGCGCCATCGACTACGACGGCGAGACCGTCAATCCGACGACGCTCGCACGGCTGCGCAGCGCGTCGCGCCTCGCCGAACGAACCGGCCTGCCGATCCTCGTCAGCGGTGGACGTCTGCCGGCCTCGCGACGGCCCGAGGCGGAAGGCATGGCCGACGCGCTGCGCCGTGACTTCCATCGGCCCCCACGATGGCTCGAAGGCGCGTCGCTCGACACGAAGGACAATGCGCGGCTGTCGGTGCCGGTCCTGCGAGCGGCCGGGATCAAGCGCGTGCTGCTGGTCACCGACGTCTCGCACATGCGTCGCGCGAAGGCGCTGTTCGAGGCGGCGGGCATGCCGGTCACGCCCGCGCCGACCGACTACTACGCGAACGCACCGGTCGGCGTGCTGTCCTTTCTTCCGAGCGGCAGCGCGATGCGACGCGCCGCCTGGGCGACGCATGAATGGCTGGGTCTGGTGTGGGCCCGGCTGCGTGATTGAGCGCATATCGATCGAACCGACATCGAGGACGACATGAACGAGCAGCAGACCACGCGCATCGAGCGCGACACCTTCGGGCCGATCGAAGTGCCCGCCGACCGGCTGTGGGGCGCGCAGACGCAGCGCTCCATCGGCAACTTCGACATCTCCGGCGAGCGCATGCCGAGCGAGATCGTGCGGGCGCTCGTCCAGATCAAACGCGCCTCGGCCGTGGTCAACCGCCAGCTCGGTACGCTCGACGTGAAGAAGAGCGAGGCGATCGTCGCGGCCGCGGACGAGGTGCTCGGCGGCGGTCATGCCGACGAGTTCCCGCTGCTGGTCTGGCAGACCGGCTCGGGCACGCAGACCAACATGAACGTCAACGAGGTCATCGCCAATCGCGCGAGCGAGCTGATGGGCGGGCCGCGCGGCGGGTCCGACGAACACCCGCGCCCCGTGCATCCCAACGACGACGTCAATCGCAGCCAGTCGTCGAACGACGTCTTCCCGACCGCGATGAACGTGGCCGCGGCCGACGGCATCGCGCATCGCCTGCTGCCGTCGCTCGCCGTGCTGCGCGCGACGCTCGCGGCCAAGGCCGAAGCGTTCGGACACATCGTCAAGATCGGACGCACGCATCTGCAGGACGCGACGCCGCTGACGCTCGGGCAGGAGTTCTCGGGCTACGTCGCGCAGCTCGATCACAACGGCAGGCACATCGCCGCGTCGCTCGAACACCTCTGCGAGCTGGCGCTCGGCGGCACCGCGGTGGGCACGGGTCTCAACGCGCCGCTGGGCTACGCGGTCGACGTCGCCGCGGAGCTCGCGACCCTCACCGGGTTGCCGCTGGTGACGGCGCCGAACAAGTTCGAGGCGATGGCCGCGGCCGACGCCATCGTGCATGCGCACGGCGCGCTGAAGACACTGGCCGCGAGTCTGTTCAAGATCGCCAACGACGTGCGCTGGCTCGCCAGCGGTCCGCGTTCGGGGCTGGGCGAACTGTCGATTCCCGAGAACGAACCGGGCTCGTCGATCATGCCCGGCAAGGTCAATCCCACGCAGTGCGAGGCGCTGACGATGGCCTGCGCACAGGTGTTCGGCAACGACGCGGCGATCAATGTGGGCGGCGCGTCGGGCAACTTCGAACTCAACGTCTACCGGCCGATGATCGCGTACAACATGATGCAGAGCATTCGCCTGCTCGGCGACGGCATGAAGAGCTTCAACGATCACTGCGCCGTCGGCATCGAGCCCAACCGCGAACGCATCGCCGAGCTGGTCTCCAACTCGTTGATGCTGGTGACTGCGCTCAACCCGCACATCGGCTACGACAAGTCGGCGCAGATCGCGAAGAAGGCGCACAAGGAAGGCACCAGCCTGAAGGAAGCGGCGCTCGCGAGCGGTCACGTCTCCAGCGATGATTTCGACCGCTGGGTGAAGCCGGAAGACATGGTGGGTTGATGCAGCAGGGGTCGAACGGCTCGCGCATCGAACGGCTCGCACCGTACTTCGAGACGGAGCGGCTGGTCATCCGGCTGGTGGAGGCCGGCGACCTCGAGGCGTTGCTCGTCGTCAACGGCGACGACGAGGCCACGCGCTTCCTGCCTTACCCATCGTGGCGATCGATGGAGGACGCGCATGCCTGGTACGCACGCATGGTCGGCCTGCACGACGAAGGCAAGTCACGCCAGTTCGTGCTCATCGATCGCGCAGAAGACCGGATCGTCGGCGCGGCCGTGATCTTCAATGTCGACGCGGGCGGACGCGCCGAAGTGGGCTACGTGCTCGGCCGCCGCGACTGGAGCCGCGGCTTGATGCGCGAGGCGATCGATGCGTTGCTGACCCATGCGTTCGATGGGTATGCGTT
>CAZZWS010000226.1:0-6573 GCA_964657795.1 Beijerinckiaceae bacterium | reverse complement strand
GCTGGAGAGCGTCGTCACGCTGCCGACCGACGACCGAGCGCTCGGAGTCCCCCGTTGCTGCTGCAGGGCCACCGCGGGCGGCAACCCTTCGATCGCATCGACATCGGGCACGCCGACCTGATCGATCAGACGTCGCGCGTACGGCGCCACCGACTCGAAGTAGCGACGCTGCGCTTCGGCATACAGCGTCCCGAAGGCCAGCGACGACTTGCCGGAGCCGGAGATGCCGGTGAACACGACGAGTGCGTCGCGCGGGACGTCGACGTCGACGTTCTGCAGGTTGTGTTCGCGCGCACCGCGAACCCGAACCATGCCGGCGGCCTCGTCCCCGGGTCGGTGCTGCGACGTTTCCGTCGGTCGTTTTCGCGACTTTTTCATCGCCGCAGGTTAGGCGAACGGAGGCTCGAACCGTATCGGACGAGGCACGACCTGCACGGTGCATCATCACGCCGATGAGGATCGCCACATGGAACATCAACGGCGTCAACCGTCGGCTCGACCTGCTGCTGCGCTGGCTCGATTCAGAAGAGCCCGATGTCGTGGCGCTGCAGGAGACGAAGTCGACCGACGCGGACTTTCCGCATGCGGCCCTGGCGGCGGTCGGCTACCGGTCGGTATCGGTCGGACAGAAGACCTGGAACGGCGTCGCGTTGCTGGCACGCGGACACGATCCCGTCGTGGTCCGCCGCGCGCTGCCGGGAGACGCGTCTGATACGCAGGCGCGTTATCTGGAGGCCGCCATCGACGGCGTCCTGTACGGGGCGTTGTACCTGCCGAACGGCAATCCACAGCCCGGTCTCAAGTTCGACTACAAGATGGCGTGGTTCGAGCGCCTGATCATTCATGCGGCGAGCTTGTGGCGAAGCGGGCATCCGGTCGTGCTGCTCGGCGACTACAACGTCGTGCCGACCGACCTCGACATCTACGCGACGCGATCGTACGGCGACAACGCGCTGCTGCAGCCCGCGGCGCGCGAGGCGTATCGACGACTTCTCGAGCAAGGCTGGACCGACGCGGTGCGCACGCTGCATCCGACCCAGCGCGTATATACGTTCTGGGACTACCTGCGCAATCGCTGGCCGCGCGACGCGGGCCTGCGCATCGATCACGTGCTGCTGAGCGATGCGATGAGTCGCCGTCTGCGCGAAGCCGGGGTACACCGCGAGGTCCGTGGCGAGGACGGCGCCAGCGATCACGCGCCGGTCTGGGTGCGCGTCACGAAGTCCGGTTGATCCGTCGACCCGGGTCGTCGACGTGACCCGTCGTCCTTACTCGTCGACCTTGCCGCGCCCGGCCTTGACCTGCGACCGGATGCTCTTGCCTTCGAGCCGTCGCTGCTTCGAGCCGAAGGTCGGTTTCGTCGGTCGCCGGATGGTCGGCGGCGTCGCGACGCCGTCGACGAGCTCCTGCAACCGGGCGAGAGCATCGACCCGGTTGGCTTCCTGGCTGCGCGAGCCCTGCGCCTTGATGATCACGACGCCTTCGTCGGTAATCCGCTGATCGCGCAGCGCCAGCAGGCGCTGCTTGACGTCGTCCGGCAACGACGAGGCAGGCACGTCGAAGCGCAGATGGATCGCGCTCGAGACCTTGTTGACGTTCTGTCCGCCGGCGCCCTGGGCGCGGATGGCGGTGAACTGGACCTCTTCGGGAAGGACGACGGGCATGGCGCGCGGAAAGGAGCGGAACGTGTGGAGCTTAACGTTCGGCGGAGCGGGTCGTTGTGGCATGCTTGGTCGAGGCTCGACGAACCGCGCCCGCCCGGTCGCTGCGGACACGAGGGTGTCGAACGCCCGCGCCGACGAGAAGATCGACAAGGAGACGTTGTGGTCCCAGTGCAGAAAAGCGCGCGACTCGCGCGCGACACGATGGCGTTCGTGCTGGCGGGCGGGCGCGGCAGTCGTCTGATGGAGCTGACCGACCGGCGCGCGAAGCCCGCGGTCTTCTTCGGCGGCAAGACCCGGATCATCGACTTCGCGCTGAGCAACGCGCTGAACTCGGGCATCCGCCGCATCGGCGTTGCGACCCAGTACAAGGCGCACAGCCTGATCCGCCACCTGACGCGCGGCTGGAGCTTCATGCGCGCCGAGCGCAACGAGAGCCTCGACATCCTGCCGGCCAGCCAGCGCGTGTCCGAGGACCTCTGGTACCGCGGCACGGCCGATGCGGTCTACCAGAACATCGACATCGTCCAGGACTACCACCCCGACTACATCATCGTGCTGGCGGGGGACCACATCTACAAGATGAACTACGAGGTCATGCTGCAGCAGCATGTGGACACCGGCGCGGACGTCACGCTCGGCTGCATCGAGGTGCCGCGAGCGGAGGCGTCGGGCTTCGGCGTGATGCACGTCGACGAGCACGACGTGGTCCGGGAGTTCTTCGAGAAGCCGGCGGATCCGCCGGCCATCCCCGGCAAGCCGGATTCGGCGCTGGCCTCGATGGGCATCTACGTGTTCGGCACCAAGTTCCTCTTCGACCTGCTCGAGGAGGACGCGCAGAACCCGGCGTCCAGCAACGACTTCGGCAAGGACCTGATTCCGCGCATCGTCGCCAGCGGCAAGGCGGTGGCGCATCGCTTCAGCGAATCGTGCGTGCGGTCGGCGCATGAGGCCGAGGCCTACTGGCGCGACGTCGGCACCGTCGACGCGTACTGGGAATCCAACATCGACCTCACCGACATCCTGCCGGCGCTCGACCTGTACGACACCGCCTGGCCCATCTGGACCTACAGCGAGCAGACGGCGCCCGCGAAGTTCGTGCACGACGAGCCGCATCGGCGCGGCACGGCCGTGTCGTCGCTCGTGTCGGGCGGCTGCATCGTCTCGGGCACGATGCTGCATCGCTCGCTGCTGTTCACCGGCGTGCGGACCAACTCGTATTCGCACGTCGAGGAGACGGTGATCCTCCCGTACGTGACCGTGGGTCGCAACGTGCGGCTGAACCGGGTCGTCGTCGATCGGGGCGTGGTGGTCCCCGACGGACTCGTGGTCGGCTACGACGCCGAGCATGATGCCGCGCGCTTCCGTCGCACCGACAAAGGCGTGTGCCTGATCACGCAGTTGATGATCGATCGCCTCGCGGCGTGACGGGATGACCCCTTTGAAGGTGCTGTCGGTCGCGTCCGAGGTGTTCCCGCTGATCAAGACCGGCGGCCTCGCCGATGTCGCCGGCGCGCTGCCGGCGGCAGTGGCGTCGTCCGGCATCGCGATGCGGACCTTGCTGCCGGGCTACCCGGCCGTGACGACGACGCTGCGCGACGCGCGCCCGCTCGCCGAATGGCCCGACTGGTTCGGAGGACCGGCGCGGCTGCTCGCAGCCACGCACGGCGGCCTCGAACTGATCGTGCTGGACGCGCCGCATCTCTACGACCGGTCCGGCAACCCCTATCTCGATAGCGGCGGCCGCGACTGGCCCGACAATGCCGAGCGCTTCGCCGCGCTCGCGTTCGCGGCCGCGCGGATCGGCTGGGGCGAGGTGCCGGCGTTCGTGCCCGATGCGATCCACGCACACGACTGGCAGGCCGCGCTCGTGCCGGCCTATCTGCGCTACCTCGGCACGGGCAAGCCGCGGCCCGCGACGATCCTCACGCTGCACAACCTCGCGTTCCAGGGACAGTTCCCTGCGGAGGTCGCCGACCGGATCGGCCTGCCGCCGGAGGCCTTCGCGTCGCACGGCATCGAATACTTCGGCGACGTCGGCTTCCTGAAGAGCGGCATCCTGTTCGCCGACGCCATCACCACCGTCAGCCCGACCTATGCGCGCGAGATCCTCACGCCCGCCGGGGGCATGGGCATGGACGCGATGCTGCGCTGGCGAGGCGGCGACGTCAGCGGCATCGTCAACGGCATCGACACCGCCGTCTGGAACCCGGCCACCGACGCGGCGCTCGCGAGCACCTACGACGCCGGCATGCTGTCGCCGCGTGCCGTCAACAAGCGCGCCGTCGAGCGTCGCTTCGGCCTGCAGTGCGACGACGGTCCACTGGTCTGCATGATCAGCCGCATGACCACGCAGAAGGGCATGGACCTCGTCATCGGCGTGTTCGACGAACTCGTCGCCCGCGGCACGCGCTTCGTCGTGCTCGGCGCCGGGGACGCGGGTCTCGAACAGGGATTGCGTGACGCGAGCGCTCGTCATCCGGGACGCATCGGCGTGCAGATCGGCTACGACGAGGCGCTGTCGCACCTGCTGCAGGGCGGCAGCGACGCCATCCTCGTGCCCAGCCTCTTCGAGCCGTGCGGCCTGACACAGCTCTACGGCCTGCGCTACGGCTGCGTGCCGATCGTGTCGCGGGTCGGTGGACTGGCCGACACGGTGATCGACGCCAACGACGCGGCCCTCAGGGCCGGCGTCGCGACCGGCCTGCAGTTCGGCGACGTCACGGGCGACGGCATCGTCGCCGTGCTGCGCCGCGCGGAAGGCCTGTTCTCGGACTCGCGCGCGTGGAGTGTCGTGCAACACAACGGCATGCGGTCGGACGTGAGCTGGAAGGCATCGGCGGCCGCCTACGCCGCGCTGTACCGGCGGGTCGCTGCACGACCGCACGTCGCGTCGTGACGGACGCCGGGTCAATCCGGTGGAGTGATCAGCGAAAGGTCGTCGATCGTCGATGCAGCGCTGGCGCGCCGTCCGCCGCGCTGGTCGACCTCCCGCCACCAGGCCGACGTGAGCGGCCCGCGCACCGGTTCCACCGGGTCGCCGAGCCTCGGCAGCAGCAACGCCGTCCCGCGCTGCGTGGCCAGGTCCAGCAGCGTCTCGACCGGATCGTCCCAGTCGTGAATGGCGAGCGAGAACGTGCCCCAATGCACCGGCAGGAACGGCGCGTCGCCGAGCAGGGCATGGGCTTCGAGCGCGTGGGCCGGACCGAGATGGATATCGCCCCACGACGGATGGAACGCGCCGATCTCCAGCATCACCAGGTCGAATGGACCGAGCCGCGCGAGGATCGCGGCGTATTGCGGCGTCAGCCCGGTGTCGCCGCTGAAGAACACGGCGTGCCGATCGCCGCGGATCACCAGCGACGACCACAGCGTCGCGTTGCGGTCGCGCGGGCCGCGCCCCGAGAAGTGCTGTGACGGCGCGGCGGTGACGGACAGCCCGGTGCCCCGCACACGATGCGTCTCCCACCAGTCGAGTTCGACGATGCGCGACGCGGCGATGCCCCACGCTTCGAGATGGGCGCCGACACCGAGCGACGTCACGATGGGCACGTCGCTCGCGACCAGCAGACGGATCGTCGGATAGTCGAGATGGTCGTAGTGGTCGTGCGAGATGACGACGACGTCCAGCGGCGGCAATCGATCGAACGCGACGGGCACCGGTTGATAGCGCTTCGGACCGAGGAAGCGGAACGGCGACGCACGCGGTCCCCAGACCGGATCGGTCAACACGTTGTAGCCGTCGATCTCCAGCAGCACCGTCGAGTGACCGAGCCAGGTCGCGCGCAGCCCGCTGTCCGGCGGGTGCCGCCACGCTTCGCGCGGGTCGCTGGACGGCAGGCCTGTCGGCGGCCTGCGACGGGGAGTGCCGCGGACGAAGTCGCGCAGCGAGGGCCGCTCCACCGTCGTATCGCGCAGACCGGGGAGGACCGGATGCGTATTGCGAAAGCGCCCGTCGAGCCACGACGGCGACGCCTGCATCCGCTCGAGCCTGGGTCCCGTCGCCCGCGCTCCGAAAGCATTCATGGGTTTCCCTCATAAAAAACTGCGCTTGGCGACCGTCGTCGATGCGCATCCGCTGAACGATTCACGCCGCCGACGGTCCAGCCTGTCCCGCATGTGTGACCACGCATGCAATCGACAGGAGCATGACGCATGGAACCGATGAAGCCCATGAAGCCGATGGATCCCGGGCCGGCATGGTGGCCGAAGGCGCTCGGCTCGCCGAGCAGCAGCGGCTCTCAGAACGACACCCGCTATGCCTACTTCGAAGGCGCGCACCGGCTCGTCGTCGACAGCGGCGGCAGCGTGAAGACCTACGACACCGGCGGCCGCCGCATCCAAGGCTTCGGCCAGCAGCAGGGCGGCGGCGATGCGATGACCTTCCAGACCGACCAGGGACCGCTCGCGCTGAGCGAACTGCGGCCGGCCTGAAGGGCACTCTCAAGGCAGCGCGAGGCGGCTCGAATGCTTGACCTCCTCCATCACCGCGTAGGTGCGCGTCTCTCGCACCCCCGGCAACCGCCACAGCACCTCGCCGGCGAAGCGGCGGTAGTGCGCCATGTCGGCGGCGCGGGTCTTGAGCAGGTAGTCGAAGCCGCCCGCCACCATGTGGCATTCCATGATTTCGGCGTGCACCTGCACCGCCGCCTTGAATTCGTCGAACACGTTGGGCGTCGTGCGGTCGAGCAGCACCTCGACGAAGACGAGCAGGCCGGCGCCGAGCTTGGCCGGGTCGAGACGGGCCTCGTAGCCGACGATGTAGCCCTCGCGCGTCAGGCGTTGCACGCGGGCGAGCACGGCCGTTGGCGAAAGGCCGACCGCCTCGGCGAGCTTCAGGTTCGCGAGGCGGCCGTCGTCCTGCAGCCGGGCGAGGATGCGCAGGTCGAGCCGGTCGAGCCCCGGGTACAAG
>CAZZWS010000225.1:0-6612 GCA_964657795.1 Beijerinckiaceae bacterium | reverse complement strand
ACCTCGTTGGCGAAGGCGGCCTGATGACGACCGCCACGCTGCTCGTCGAACTGCAGACCGAAGAATTGCCGCCGAAGGCGTTGAAGGCCCTCGGCCAGGCGTTCGCCGAGCGCGTCGTCGATGCGCTGGTGAGCGCGCAACTCGCGACCCGCGAGGCCGCCGTCACGATGTTCGCGACGCCGCGCCGCCTCGGCGTCTCGATCGCCGACGTGATCGATCGCGCACCCGACCGCAACGAGACGAAGAAGCTGATGCCGGCCAAGGTCGCGTACGACGCGAGCGGCGCGCCGACGCCGGCCCTCGTCAAGCGGCTGGAGAAGGAGGCGGCATCGCTTGCCGACGTCACGACCCGCGAGGAGCAGGTCTGGTTGGAGCAGTCGCGTGCCGGCGCGACGCTCGTGACCGGCTTGCAGGCGGCCGTCGACGACGCTCTTGCCAAGCTGCCGATTCCGAAGCGGATGACCTATCAACGCTACGACACCGAGGGCATCGAGACGACCGTGCAGTTCGTGCGGCCCGCGCACGGCGTGCTCGCGCTGCACGGTGCGGACGTCGTGCCGATCCGCGTGCTTGGCCTCGACGCGGGACGCAAGACCGTCGGCCATCGCTTCATGGGCATGGAGCGCATGTCGATCACACGCGCCGACGATTACGTAAAGACTCTTTACGATGACGGCAAGGTCATCGCGGGCTTCGACGAGCGGCGCGCCGCGATCGTCGCGGGACTCGTGCGCGTGGCGGGCGATGACCGCGTCGTCATGCCGGACGCGCTGCTCGACGAGGTGACGGCGCTGGTCGAATGGCCCGCGGTGTATCGCGGCACGTTCGACGCCGCCTTTCTCGAAGTGCCTCAGGAGTGCCTGATCCTGACGATGCAGCAGAACCAGAAATACTTCGCGCTCACCGATGCGGCAGGCAAGCTGGTCGACCGCTTCCTGGTCGTGTCCAACATCGAGACCGACGAGCCCTCGCACATCGTCGGCGGCAACGAACGCGTGCTGCGCGCGCGGCTCGCCGATGCGCGCTTCTTCTTCGATCAGGACCGCAGGACGCCGCTCGCCGAGCGCGTCGAGAAGCTGAAGACGGTCGTGTATCACAACAAGCTGGGCACGCAGTACGAGCGGATGCTGCGCGTCGAAGACCTGGCGGGTCGCATCGCGAAGCGCCTCGACAGCGACGTCATCGACGCACGACGCGCGGCGCGCCTCGCCAAGGCCGACCTCGTCACCGACATGGTCGGCGAGTTTCCGGAGCTGCAAGGCCTGATGGGTCGTTACTACGCGACGCACGATGGCGAGGCGCCGGACGTCGCCACCGCGATCGAGGAGCAGTACAAGCCGCGCTACGCCGGCGACACGTTGCCCGCGACCGCGGCCGGCACGGCGCTCGCGCTGGCCGACAAGCTGGAGACGCTGGTCGGACTGTTCGGCATCGGCGCCGTGCCCACCGGCGACAAGGACCCGTTCGCGCTGCGGCGGCATGCGCTCGGCGTGATCCGCATGTCCGTCGAAGGCGGCGTGACCGTGTCTCTCAACGCGATGCTGCGGGATGCGCTCGATGCGCATCCACCACAGGATGGCTCGCGCGAGAGCGTGGCCGCGACGCTCGTCGACTTCGTCCGCGGTCGACTCGTGGGCTATCTGCGCGACCTCGGCTACTCGGCCAACGAAGTCGACGCGGTGGTGGCCGACATCGGCGACGAGCCGCTCGCCGACGTCCCGAAGCGCCTCGCGGCCGTGCGCGCGTTCGCCGCGTTGCCCGAATCCGCGAGTCTCGCGTCGGCCGACAAGCGCGTGCGCAACATCCTCGCGAAGTCGCTCGACGCGCACGGGCATGGCGTCGATGCGAGCCTGCTCACCGCCGATGCCGAAGTGACGCTGTTCCGGGCATTGGGCGAGGTCGCGCCACGCGCGGCGCAGGCGTTCGATGACGGCGACTTCACGGCCGCGCTGATCGTGCTCGCGTCGTTGAAGGACCCGGTCGACCGCTTCTTCGACGAGGTCATGGTCAACACCGACGACCTCGCGGTCCGCGCCAACCGGCTGGGCCTGCTGGCCAGCCTGCACGCGCCGATGAACCGCGTCGCCGACCTGTCGAAGCTCGCCGCCTGAACATGCATACCCTGACATGAAGCTCGTCATCCTCGACCGCGATGGCGTCATCAACCACGACAGCGATCAGTACATCAAGTCGCCGGAAGAGTGGACGCCCTTGCCGGGCAGCCTGCAGGCGATCGCGTCGCTCAACCAGAACGGCTGGCGCGTGGCCGTCGCGACCAACCAGTCCGGCATCGGCCGCGGGCTGTTCGACATGCACGCGCTGAACGCGATGCACGCCAAGATGCACAAGGCGCTCGCGAGCGTCGGAGGCCGCGTCGACGCGGTGTTCTTCTGTCCGCATCTGCCGGAAGACGCGTGCGATTGTCGCAAGCCCAGGCCCGGCCTCTTCATCCGCATCGCCGAACGCTTCGGCGTGCCGATGTCGGAAGCTCCCATGATCGGGGACTCGCATCGCGACCTCGAGGCCGGCGCCGCGGCCGGCTGCCCGACGATCCTGGTCAAGACCGGCAAGGGTGAAGCCACGATGGCGCGCGGCAACCTGCCCGAAGGCACGCTGGTATTCGACGATCTCGCCGCGGCCGCGCGGCATCTGGTCGACCAGCCCACGCGAAGGAAACGCGGCTGATGGCGTCCGGTCCCGACTCCCTGCAAGCCTAGCCACCATGGCCGCGTTGCGCTCTTTCCTTCTCTTCCTGTTCCAGCTCGCGACGGTGATCCCGTACGCGTTCTTCTCGATCGTCATGCTGCCGTTGCCGCTGCACTGGCGTTACGCGATCGTCACGCAATGGCCGCGCATCGTGGTGTGGGCGGCGAAGGTGATCTGCGGCGTCCGCTGGGAGGTGAAGGGTTTCGAGCATCTGCCCGATGGCCCGTGCATCCTGCTGTCGAAGCATCAGTCCGCCTGGGAAACGATGTTCATCGTCAGCCACATGCCGCGGGAGGTGTGCTTCGTCTACAAGCGCGAGCTGCACTGGGTGCCGTTCTTCGGCTGGGGCCTCGCGTCGCTGAAGATGATCCACATCGATCGCAACGAAGGGCGCAACGCGTTCGAGTCGGTCGTGTCGCAGGGCTCGCGCCGGCTCGAGGAGGGACGCTGGATCATCATGTTTCCCGAAGGCACGCGCGTACCGGCAGGGCGCAAGGGCACGTACAAGCAGGGCGGGACGCGCCTGGCGACGCGGCTCGCCGTGCCGGTCGTGCCGATCGCGCACAATGCGGGCGAGTGCTGGCCGCGCAACAGCTTCGTCAAGAAGCCCGGCATGATCACGGTGTCGATCGGCCCGCCGATCGCGTCGACCGGCAAGACCTCGGACACGTTGATGAACGAAGTCGAAGGATGGATCGAAGGCGAGATGCGACGGCTGAATCCGGAACGGTATCAAGAGGGCACGAAGCAGGACGTGGACGATGACGCGAGCCAAGTCGCGACCTGAGCGCGGTGTTTTCGGTGCCGCTCTCGCCGGGCTCGTCCGGCAATTCGAGCTGCCGTTCTTCGGGACCGGTGCGGTCCCCGGCGGCGTGCGGACCGATGCGCGCGGTCGCACGGCGCGCGACGCGGTCCCGGCGGCCGAACCCCCGATAACGACCCTCGCCGATCCGCGGCAACGCCGCATCCAGCTCGACGGACGCGTGCTCGACTACGCGTTCCGTCGCGCGCGACGCAAGACCATCGGACTGTCGATCACGGCGAGAGGCCTGACCGTCTCGGCGCCACGCTGGGTCGGCATGGGCCAGGTCGAGGACGCGATCCGCGAACGCGAGCAGTGGGTGCTGACGAAGCTGGCCGACATGCAGCGCCATCACGCGGCCATCCCGCACGTGCGTTGGGAGGACGGCGGCACGCTGCCGTATCTGGGCGCACCGATGACGCTCGCCATCGCGTCGCACGACCGGCGGGTTTCAGGTCCCGCGGCACGTGCAATTTCCCGCACGGCGTTCGATCGCGAGACCCGCGTGCTGACGTTGTCGCTGCCGCCCGAGCCGTCGCGTGCGCAGATCAGGGATCGCGTCGAATCGTGGCTGCAGGACCAGGCGCGACTGATCTTCCGCGAGCGCCTCGCGTTCTACGAGGCACGACTCGGCACGGCGCATCGCGTGCTGCGCCTCTCGTCGGCGAAGACGCGCTGGGGCAGTTGCAGCGCGGACGGCCGCATCCTGCTGAACTGGCGGCTGATCCATTTCCCGCTGTCGTCGATCGACTACGTGGTCGCGCACGAACTCGCGCACCTGAAGGAGATGAACCACGGGCCGCGCTTCTGGGCCACGGTCGCCGAGCTGTTGCCCGATTACGAGACCGCGCGCGAGCACGTCAAGCATCCGCCGCCGGAGCTGATGCCGACGTTGTGAGGGCTACGTTTTCGGGCGGGCTCGCACGGACTTGGGCGCCCTCGCGGCATGGGAAGCGTCGATCAGGCGCTTGACGATCAGGGCATCCGCGTTGGCGAGCGCAATGCGCAAGCCGACCACCTTGGCCCCCCAGGTCAACGGTTCGACGAACGCCGCGTGCAACGCGAGGGCCGCGGCGCGCTCGTCTTCGCCGACGAAGACGTGGATGTGTTCTTCGTCGGGCGGCACGGTCACGAAGATCTTGCCGGCCACGCGGAACGAGGCGTAATGGAAGTGCGGTTCCTCGGTGGCGCGGGGCAGCGACAGCGCGTGACGACGAATGGCGGCGATCTTCATCGGAGACGATCCACGAGCGATTGCGGACGACCTGCGGCGGCCGCTTATCCTGACACCGGATCGTGCGACGCGCCAGACATCGCCTATCCTTCGGCCTTCGTTCGTCCCATCACCCACTCACCGAACCATCATGCGATTCCTCCACACGATGCTGCGCGTCGGCGACCTGCAACGGTCCATCGATTTCTATACCGACGTGATGGGCATGAAGCTGCTGCGCCAGCGCGACAACCCGTCCAACAACTACTCGCTCGCGTTCCTCGGCTTCGAGAGCAACCCCGATCAGGCCGAGCTCGAACTGACCTACAACTACGGCGTCGATCGTTACGAACTCGGCTCCGCCTACGGCCATATCGCCGTGCAGGTGCCGAGCGCGCGGGAAGCCTGCGACCGCATCCGAGAAGCCGGCGGCAAGGTCACGCGCGACGCGGGGCCGGTCAAGGGGGGCAGCACGGTCATCGCGTTCGTCGAGGACCCCGATGGCTACAAGATCGAACTGATCGAACGCTGATCGACGAAGGAGACGCCATGAAACGGACAGACCGCCGCAGCGCGCTGCAGGCAGGCGCCGCGCTCGCCGCGAGCACGCTCGCCGCCTGCGCTTCGAATATCACCGGGCGCGAAACCCCGAAGGTCCGTGCCACGGACGACAACGTGCTGTTCGACGTGCCGCGACCGTACGTGCCGATCGCGGGCTCGACGGTGGTGTTCCCGGTGCGCCGCATCTACTGCATCGGCCGCAACTACGCGGCCCATGCGCGCGAGATGGGTTCCGACCCGACGCGCGAGCCGCCGTTCTTCTTCCAGAAACCATCGGACGCGATGCAGATCGTGCCGATCGGCAAGACCATCGATCATCGTTATCCGACGCTGACGAAGAACTACCACTACGAACTCGAGCTGGTGGCCGCGATCCAGATCGGCGGACGCGACATCCGGCCCGAGCACGCGCTGGAGCATGTGTACGGCTACGCGGTCGGCCTCGACATGACGCGACGCGACCTGCAGAACGAGATGAAGAAGGAAGGCAAGCCGTGGGAGATCGGCAAGAGCTTCGACCACGCGGCGCCGATCGGTCCCATCCATCCGGCGGCCGAAATCGGGCATCTGATGAAGGGTGCGATCGTTCTCAAGGTCAACGGGGTGGTCAGGCAGAGCGCCGATCTGTCGCAGATGACGTGGAGCGTGGCCGAACAGATCGCCAACCTGTCGCGCGCGTTCGAGTTGCTGCCAGGCGACCTGATCTTCTCGGGGACGCCGGAGAACGTCGGGCCGGTGGTGCCTGGGGAATTGATGGTGGGCCACATCGACGGGTTGCCCGATATTTCTGTGCGGGTCGTCGGATAGCGAGCACGGGTCCACGACGCGGTCGGGTCAACGCGCCACGGCGACGCCGACGTCGAGTTGTCGTCCGAGCGCATGCGCCGCGGCTTCGAGTCGGTCGAGTCGGGAAGCATGCTTGAGATCGAACAAGCGGTCGACCTGCCGAGTATGCCAACCGGGACGACGGACCAATTCCGCGTTGCGGATACCTTGTTCGGTCATGGCTCGATAGACGCCGAGCTTCGCTGCTTCGAGCGCGGACGGTCGCACCATCCGTTGACCGCGTTTAGCATTGCTGTTTAGCTTTGCTGGCCCGGCGAAAGCTTCCGCGCGTCGACATAGAACGAGACCGCTGTCTCCAGCGCGTCCACTGCGCACTGCAAGGCCTCGGCGACATCGTCGCCTTGCGTGATGGCCTCGGGCACATCGGGAAACGTGACGACGAAGCCACCCTCCGGTTGCTTCCCGAGAACGACGGGATATTCCACAGCTACGGTCCTTTCAGTCCGAGTTGCTTCTCGATGCCTCGACAGTTCCGGTCTTCAAC
>CAZZWS010000224.1:0-6617 GCA_964657795.1 Beijerinckiaceae bacterium | reverse complement strand
GACGACGCTGGCGATGCCCACCCAGCCCTCCTCGAAGCGCAGGCGCGGCACGGCGGCGATGACGATGACGTCGACCAAAAGCAGCACCGCGACGATCAGAGTAGACACGCGGGCAGCGCGCGAAGGGTTCGAGAAGAAGAGGATGGCCGTCAGGAGGTTGCCCAGGGCCAGGGTGGTGTAGGAAAAATCAAAGAAGCCGGAGCCGCGCGAGTGGAAGCCGGGCAGCGTGAAGCCGCGAAGCAGGCGGAAGCGCGCGCGGCGGCGCAGCAGGAGTCCGATCGTCGCGAAGCGGCGCGGGCGGAGACGGCGCGCCTGGAAGCCGGCCGCAAGGAAGCCGCGGATCGGGAAGCCGCGCGGCAAGCGGCGGAGCAGCAGGAAAGTCGTCGACCGTCGGCGCAAGCCGAAGCCGACCGCAAGGAAGCAGCGGCCCAGGAGGCCGCACGAACGGAAGCCGCGAAGGAAGATGAACGCCGCGAGGCAGCGCGCCGGGCGATGGGAAAACAACTGGACGCCGAAGCCGCCCAGCGCGCGGCCGCCGCGGCCGCGGCGCGCCCGACCGACACGCGCCCCTATTCGCTGAGCACGGCCCGACGCGGCCGGCTTTTCGGCCACGCCCATCCCAACGCCGAACTCGTCCAGTACGGCGAAGCGTGGGCCCGCAAGATCCAGTTGAACACACCGTTCGACACGGTCCGCGAGCTGACGAGGCGCCCGCACGTCGACCCGGTCGTGACGGTCGCGATCCGCAGCGATGGCTCGGTGGAGTCGGTGACGATGGTCGTCTCCAGCGGCTCGCCGCCGATCGACGAGGCGATCCGCAACATCGTGCAGAGCCAGGTGCCGTTTCCGGCGTTCCCGCCGGCGCTGGCGCGCGACTTCGACGTGGTGGAGATCAGGCGGACCTGGTACTTCGACGTGGCGGTGCGGCTGTATTGAGCCACAGCGGCGACCCCGGACGTCAGGTCACCGCCTTCAGCATGTCGGAAGCCTTGGCCGCCAGAGCCTCCAGCGTGAAGGGCTTCGTCAGCAGCTCCATCCCCGGTTCGAGATGCCCGTTGCCGACCGCCGCGTTCTCCGCGTAGCCGGTGATGAACAGCACCTGCATCCCGGGTCGGATCGCTCGTGCGGCATCGGCGACCTGACGTCCGTTCAGGCCGTTCGGAAGACCGACGTCCGTGATCAGCAGATCGACCTTGGCGCCCGACTGCAGGATCTTGAGACCCGCAACGCCGTCGCTCGCTGAAATCACGGTGTATTCCAGCTGGCCCAACACCTCGTCGATCAGGGCACGGATAGTCGCTTCGTCGTCGACCACGAGCACGGTCTGGCCTCGCGCGCCTGCGACCGGTTGGCTGGTCTCCTCGGGTTCGGCTTCGTGCGCCTCGCCGACGTGTCGTCGCAGATAGATGCACACGGTGGTGCCGATGCCGATCTCCGAATAGATGCGGACCTGGCCTCCCGACTGGCGCGCGAATCCGTAGATCATCGACAGACCCAGGCCCGTGCCCTGACCGATCGGCTTGGTCGTGTAGAACGGCTCGAAGGCCCGCTTGATGGTCTCGGCCGACATGCCGGTGCCGGTGTCCGTCACGCAAACGGCCAGGTACTGGCCGGGTGGCACGTCGCGTTCCTTCGCCGCGCGTTCGTCCAGCCAGCGGTTGGCCGTTTCGATCGTGATCCGTCCACCGTCCGGCATGGCATCGCGCGCATTCAGACACAGGTTGAGGAGCGCATTGATGTCGGTCGGCTTCGGATCGAGCGTCTGCCTGCGGGAGAAAGCGAGCAGGCGCTGCGTGAGCGCGCCGGCGCGCCGCCCGGCTCCCTGCGCCGCGAGGATGAAGCGCTCCAGGTCCTCCAGTCGACCGCGCGCGATCCTGGCCTGCATCAGCTCCAGGTTGCCCATCATCCCTGTCAGCAGATTGTTGAAGTCGTGGGCGAGGCCGCCGGTGAGCTGGCCGACTGCCTCCATCTTCTGGGACTGCCGCAAAGCCTCCTGGACGATTTCGCGTTCGGCGATCGCTTCCGCGATCCGTTGCTCGAGCGTCCGGTTCAGTTCGCGGACCTCCGCTTCCGCTTTCCTTCGGGCCGTGACATCGACCGACGATCCGACGAGCCCGATGACCTGGCCAGTCGCGTCGCGGAGCGGCTCCTTGGTGGAGAGCCAGGTCGCGGGCGTCCCGTCGGGCAGCCGGACCTCCTCTTCGACCTGCTCGGCGCGTCCGCTTTCCATGATCCGCCGATCGGTCGCCATCACGCGCGCGGCCTGCTCCTTGTCCTCGAGGAATTCCATATCGGTCTTGCCGACGTAGAACTCGGGTGGCTTGCCGATCAACTGGGTCGTGCCGTTGTTTCCGAGCAGCAACCGCCCTTCGCGGTCTTTCGCGAACACCACGCCCGGGACCACGGCGGTGAACAACTTGAGCATTTCCGCGACGTAGTCGCGTTCCGCCTCGGCCGCGCGCCTGGCGCCGACGTCGAGCAGTACGCCCGGAAAACGGACCACCTTGCCTTCAGCGTCCAGTTCGACGTGCCCGTTCGCTTCGAGCCATCGAAAGACGCCGTCTTCCTGCGGGACACGGTACTCGCACCGGTAGGGACCGCCGCGTTCCAGCGCGGCGGCGATCGCCTGGCCGACTCTCTGTCTGTCGTCGTCGTGGATCGAGGCGACCACCTGTTCGAGCCGCAGGCCTGCTCGACACAGCTCGGGCGACAGCCGAAACGAATGCGCGAAGCGTTCGTCGGCGATGAATCGATCCGCCGTCACGTCCCAGACCCAGGTGCCGACGATGGCGCCGGCCGCGAGAGCGAGCTGCAGGCGTTCGGAGGCGTCGTGTTCCTCGCCGACGGACAGGAACGTGCAGATCGCTCCTTGCTGGATGCCATCGCTGCGGATGGGATGAGCCCAATACTCGATGCGCAGCGGTGGGCTGCCGTCCACCGGGAAGAAGAGCTCGTCCTTCACATGAGCGGGCGTGCCGTCGCGCGCGCACCGGTAGATCGGGCAATCGTCCACGTCGTAGTGCGACCCGTCGGGATGATGCGAATGGATGACGTCGTGCAGCTTGCGGCCGAGGGCGTCCTCTTCGCGCGCGAAGCCCATCATCTTCACGAACGCGGCGTTGCAGACGGTGGTGACGCCGTCCCGGTCGATCGCGTAGAAACCCTCGACCATCGAATCGAGCAACAGCCGGATGTTCTTCTGGCTGCCGCGCAACGAGTCGGTCGCGAGGCGCTGCTCGGTCTGGTCTCGAAGGACCTTGACGAAGCCCGCGGCCGCGCCCGCACTGTCGCGCAGGACCGTCATCCTGCCGTTGGCCCAGAAGAGGTCGCCGTCCTTGCGGACATGCCAGCGCTCGTCGTTTCCCGAGCCTTTGTCGAGGGCGGCCTGCATCTCCACCTCGGGCCTGCCCGCCGCGCGATCGTCTGGAGTGAAGATGCGATCGACCGGATTGCCGAGCATCTCGTGCTCGGTCCATCCGAGGATCAGGCGCGCGCTTTCGTTCCAGGCGGTGACATGGCCCTGTCGATCGGTCGCGATGATCGCGAAATCGGTGGCGCTGTCGATGATCCAGCGATTGAGAGCTTAGGTGGGCACGCTCGGTCCATGCTCGGGTGACTCGGTGGGTGCGCATCCGTGCGAGCGCGAACCGCAACCGCGCACGCCGGCCTCCCGCGGGACAGCGAGAGGCGAACGATGGCTCGCAACGCTATCACGGCATATGCCTGCGTTGCCCCGGAGCCTGGTCGGTTCACGTGCGACGAACAGCTCGCCGATCGGGCCGGCGCCTGTGCGCTCCGGTTCGGCGCTCGGGCTCGAAGCGGCGATGGTTTCGCGAACGCGAATGGATGAGGCCGGCTCTGGCAAGCGATGGCTGTTCGAGCCCCGGCAGTCGATCAGTCCGCGTGCGACAGGAGCGCGTCGTTTGGCGCCCGCAACATCGCGGTGCCCGGCCGCATTCACGGCGCTGCGCGACGACTTCGGGCCACCGCTATCGACGATCAGAGGTCCGCGCCTTGAACGATGCCGTTCTTCCAGTCCCGACGTTGCTCCGTCGCTTGTGGGGCGGCGCGCTCGCGGGGCTGCGCGCGTTCGCCGCCATCCCGATCCCCTGGTCGAGGCGAGCAACTGGGCGGCGATCCTGATCGGCACGCACCTGCCGTTCTGGCCGCTCTACGTGAGATGGTCGGCGGGCGCGCAAGCCTTTCCGACCGCGCTCCTGACGGCAGCCCTGGCGCCGCTGTTCCTGGTCATCCCGCTGATCGCGCGTCGCAGTGGATTGCTCGGACGCGTCGCCACGCCGATGGCAGGGATCGCCAACACCGTCTTCACCCTCTCGATCCTGGGCGCCGACTCCGGCACGGCCCTGTTCCTCGCACCGTGCACGGCGCTCGCCGCGATCTCGTTCCGGCGTCGTGAGCGCTGGCTGATGCTCGTGCTGGCCATCCTGCCGCTGGCCGTCTTCTACGTCTGAAGCAGGTGCGCCTTGCGCCGCTGCATCGCTGCGACGCCGACGCCGCGAAGGCCTTGTTCTCGCTGAACGTGATCAGTGTCGGCGCGCTTGCCGCTGCCTTCGGCTGGCTGCAGTGCGACGTCTATCGAATCAGTTCAGCGGCTGCGTAGCGGTCCGCTGAACGTAGGGTACGGGACTACGCCGCAACCTCGATGTATTCAACCTTGCTCGAAGGAGCAGGAATGCTCAAACCGTCCTCGCGCATGCCTTCAACGTGCAGTTCGATGGCCCCGCTAATCTCAAATTCCACTTCATGGACCGTTGCGCCAGTCGTCACGCAGCCCGGAAGGCCGGAACGTACGCGGAGCAATTTCCTTCAGCCTTGTCGATCAGCGCCAGCCCGCTCCCGAAACCGCGCTCGCGCCATATCAGGAAATATCTAATTCGAACATCTGTTGCGCGCCCGGCGTTGACAACGGCGCAGCGCCACGCGATCGTCGTTGATTCGATTTGAAAGTCCGCACGGGAGATCACGGATGTCAAAATTTGCATCGCTCGGCAAGAGGCGGCCGGTCCACCGCGCTGGACGCTGCGGCGTCGGCCTTTACCGGGCGGCTGCCGCGTTGGCACTGACGTTCTTGGCATTCGCGTCGCTTGCCGATGACTCGGGCAGCGACGTCCCGACCCCGCCGTACGGGGACCCGATGCGGCCGATCGTCTCGCCTCGGACGTCGGGGCCGACCGTGCTGCGTCTGCTCGATCAGGCGACGTTCGGCCCGACGGATGCCGACATGGCGAGCGTGCAGGCCGTGGGCGCCGCGAAATGGGTGGACGCGCAGCTCGCGATGCCCGCGACCGGTTACGCCGCGATCGCCTACATCGATGCCAACAGCGCGGTCGGTTGTCCGACGGGCGCGGTGGCGACCTGCTACCGCGACAACTACACGCCGTTCCCCGTCCAGCTCCAGTTCTTCCGCAACGCCGTCACCGGCGCCGACCAGTTGCGTCAGCGCGTCGCCTTCGCGTATTCGCAGATCTTCGTGACGTCGGGCATCGACATCAAGCCGACCTACGGCGTGCGTGCCTTCCAGCAGATGCTGCTCGACAACGCGTTCGTCAACTATCGGACCTTGCTGCAGCGGGTGACGCTCCATCCGGCGATGGGCGATTACCTCGACATGGTCAACAACGACAAGCCCAACACCAGTCGTGAGGCCAACGAGAATTACGCCCGCGAAGTCCTGCAACTGTTCTCGATCGGTCTCGTCAAGCTCAATCCGGACGGCAGCGCGGTCGTCGATGCGAGCGGCAGGAAGGTGCCGAGCTACGACGAGACCACGGTCCAGGGCTTCGCCCGCGCGTTCACCGGCTGGACCTACGCGCCGGTCCCGGGTGCGACCTCGCAGTGGCCCAACCGGGTCAACTATCTCGGCGACATGATCGCGTTCGAGGCGCATCACGACACCACGGCCAAGACCCTGCTGAACGGCCGTGCGCTCGGCGCCGGTCAGACCGCGGCCAAGGACCTGGCCGATGCGCTGGACAGCATCTACCAGCATCCCAACGTCGGCGCGTTCATCGGTCGCCAGTTGATCCAGGCGCTGGTGACGAGCAATCCCAGCCCCGCCTACGTGGCGCGCATCACGGCCGTGTTCAACGACAACGGCGCGGGCGTGCGCGGCGACATGAAGGCGGTGGTGCGCGCCATCCTGCTGGACAGCGAGGCGCGCGACGATCGCATCGCCGATCCGGCCTTCGGCAAGCTGCGCGATCCGGCGGTCTATGCGGCGAGCGTGGCGCGGGCCTTCGGCGCGAAGACCGACGGCGTGTACCTCTCGGCGCAGGCATCGGCGATGGGTCAGGGCGTCTACCTGGCGCCGTCCGTCTTCAGCTTCTATCCGCCGGATTACGCGTTGCCCGGTTCCGCGACGCTGGTCGGACCGCAGTTCGGTCTGCAGAACACGACGACGACGGTCGCGCGTCTGCTGGCACTGTTCGCGGGCCAACCGGGCTCGGGGGCGCGGCTGCGCATCGCGCTGGCGGCGCCGACGGGCAAGGCGGCCGCGCGGTTGCAGGAGGCCGTGCAGCTCGAGATCGACAAGCTGGATCTGGTGGATCAGCGCCGGCTGTCGGGATTGCAGGCGACCACGCTGCACCGGCTGCTCG
>CAZZWS010000223.1:0-6629 GCA_964657795.1 Beijerinckiaceae bacterium | reverse complement strand
CGCATCCGGCCCCGTTACCGCGCGCGACGAACCTCCCCACGCCATCGTCATCGGCAGCGGCTTCGGCGGACTGGCCGCCGCGGTCCGGCTCGGCGCCCGCGGCTATCGCGTCACGGTCGTCGAGCAGCTCGACGAGCCCGGCGGTCGTGCGTACGTGCATCGGCAGGACGGCTTCACGTTCGACGCCGGTCCCACCGTCATCACCGCGCCGTTCCTGTTCGAGGAGCTGTGGGCGCTGGCCGGCAGGCGGATGAGCGACGACATCGACCTGCGCCCGGTGACGCCGTTCTATCGCGTGGCGTTCGACGACGGCGAGCGCTTCGAATACACGGGCGACGCGGAATCGATGCGGGCCGAAGTCCGTCGGCTCGCACCGGACGACGTCGCCGGCTACGACCGCTTCCTGAAAGCCAGCGAGGCCATCTATCGCGTCGGCTTCGAGCAGCTCGGCGACGAGCCGTTCGACGCCTGGACCGACATGGCGAAGGTGCTGCCCGATCTGCTGCGGCTCGAAGCTTACCGTACGGTCTGGTCGCTGGCCTGCAAGCACGTCAAGGATGCGCGGCTGCGCGTCGTGCTGACGTTCCAGTCGCTGCTGGTCGGCGGCAATCCCTTCGCGACGACCTCGGTGTACTGCCTGATCGCGTTCCTCGAACGGCAGTGGGGCGTGCATTTCCCGATGGGCGGCACCGGCAGCCTCGTGCGTGGCCTGGTCGGGTTGATCGAAGGGCAGGGCGGCGCGGTCCGCTGCAACACCGCCGTCGCACGCATCAACGTGACGGGTGAGGGAACGAAGAAGCGCGCGAGCGGCGTGCGCCTCGCGAACGGCGAGAACCTCGCGGCCGACGTCGTCGTTTCCAACTGCGACTCGGCGTGGACCTACAAGCATCTGCTCGCGCCCGAGCATCGCAAGCGCTGGACCGACCAGCGCATCGAGAAGGCGCGCTATTCGATGAGCCTGTTCGTCTGGTACTTCGGCACCGACCGGCGCTACGAGGATGTCGCGCATCACACGATCCTGCTCGGCCCGCGCTATCGCGAATTGCTGGACGACGTGTTCGATCGCAAGGTGCTGGCCGAGGATTTCAGCCTCTACCTGCATCGGCCCACCGCGACCGATCCGTCCCTCGCGCCCGCTGGATGCGACGCGTTCTACGTGCTGTCGCCGGTGCCGCATCTCGACAGCGGCACGGACTGGCGGGCAGCGACGGAAACCTATCGGCGGGCCATCCAGCAGCGGCTCGAAGACAAGCTGCTGCCCGGCCTCGGCAGCGCCATCGTCACGTCGCGGCTGCTGACGCCGCGGGACTTCCAGGACCGGCTGTCGTCGTTCAAGGGCGCGGCGTTCGGGCTCGAGCCCGTGCTGACGCAGAGCGCGTGGTTCCGGCCGCACAACCGCAGCGAGGAAGTAAAGAATCTTTACCTCGTCGGCGCCGGCACGCATCCCGGTGCGGGTCTGCCGGGCGTGCTGTCGTCGGCCCGCGTCCTCGACAAGATCGTGCCGCACGGCGATGCGCTGGTCTCGGCCGCCGGCGATCGTATGACCCAAGGAACCGCATGACCTCGATCGCTCCCGCCGACCTCGCAGCCTGTCGCACCCTGCTCGCGAACGGCTCTCGGACGTTCCTCGCCGCGTCGTGGCTGTTGCCGCGCGGCGTGCGCGACGCGGCCTGCGCGCTATACGCGTTCTGTCGGGTCGCCGACGACGCCGTGGATCAGGCGGGCGCCGGAATCGACGGCGCGGTCGCATCGATCCGCGTGCGGCTGGTCGCGCTGTATGCCGGCCAGCCCGCCGATCACGCGGCGGACCGTGCGCTGGCCGTCGTGGTCCGCGAACACGGCATCGCGCAGCCGCTGCTCGAAGCGCTCGTCGAGGGCTTCGAGTGGGACGCCGAAGGCCGCGGCTGCGAGACCATCGACGACCTGCATGCCTACGCGGCGCGGGTCGCCGGCTCGGTCGGCGCGATGATGGCGTTGCTGATGGGCGCGCGCGGCGCCGACGAACTCGCGCGCGCCTGCGACCTCGGCGTCGCGATGCAGTTGTCCAACATCGCCCGCGACGTCGGCGAGGACGCGCGGATGGGCCGGCTCTACCTGCCGCGCGCCTGGATGCGCGAGGCCGGGCTCGACCCCGATCGCTGGCTCGCGAATCCCGCGCACAGCGCCGCGCTCGGACAGGTCGTGCGACGCGTGCTCGACGAAGCCGACCGGCTGTACGAACGCGTCGGTGCCGGCATCGCGCGCCTGCCGCTGTCGTGCCGGCCGGGCATCAACGCCGCGCGCCGTCTGTACGCGGCGATCGGTCACGAGGTCGCGCGACGCGGCCTCGATGCGGTGACGTCACGCAGCGTCGTGTCGGGACGTCGCAAGGCCCGCCTGCTGGTCAGCGCGACGATGGGCGCGCTGTTGCCGCGGTCCGTGACGCGACGTGCGGGAGAAGCGCCGTTGCCGGCGACCGCGTTCCTCGTGACGGCCGCGTGCGAGCGTGCGCATGTCGCTCATGCCGCGGCACCCCCGCGATGGAACATCCGCGCCCGAGCTGTCTGGACCATCGAACTCTTCGATCGCCTCGAGCGCCAGGACCGGCAAGGCGCGACACGCGCATGGGAGCGCGGCGGTGCGATCAACGGGGAAGTCCCCTGTTGATCTGGATCGAGGTCGTGCTCGGCTTCGCGGTGCCGATCGCCTGGGGCGTGTGGCAGTTGTGGGATCTCAGGCGCGAGCGACAGCGGGATGCGGCGAAACGCGAGCAGGCGGCACGCGTCGATCGCGCGTAAGCGTCGCGGCCAGGTCGTTCATCGATCCCGCGCTCTCACCGCGTAACGTCATCACGACACTGCCGGTGCGAGCCGCGACCTCGCCGTCGGCGCTCTGGATGTCGCACCGGTTGTGGCTGATCGTCTTGCCCCGGTGCTCGGCCCAGGCGTCGGCGCGTAGCCGGGAGCCCAGACAGGCCGCAGGAACGTGGCTTTGATGTTCGATGCTGGTGAAACTTTCTCCGGCGTGCATCGATGTGGAGTGCGCTGTGCCGATCGCCGCATCGGCCAGTTCGCATAAAAGGCCCCCGTGGACGGTTCCCTGCTGATTGCCATGAAGCACGGCATCGGCCTCGAGCTCGATGGTGGCCGTGGCTTCGCCGATGGCGACGATGCAAAAGTTCAACAGCTGCGAGATCGCCGTCGGCTATTGCATGTGCGTGACGTCGCCGTCGACGAGCGAGCCGTCCAGTTGGCGCTGCGGGTATTGCAATACCGGAAGCTGCCGTCTGTCTTGGTTCTTCTGGTCGGTCGCCGTGGTCGCTGAGCGCATGTGAACGACGGAGCGCGAGCTAGCGTTCACCCCACGCATCCTGCCGAAAGGCCGGAAGTTCGGACACGAGTGCTGCTCGCGGACCTGGTTTAAAGCTTCGATCGCACAGACTCAGAACCACTTCCGCGGCATCCGGAACGGCAGCAAGGCACGCACCCAGCGACGTTCGAAGCGCTGCAGCGACAGCTGTTCATGCAGGCACGTGACCGGCTGACCGAGCCAGCGGGCCTCAACCACCGAGCGCGTGTAGAACGGTCCGCTCTCCATCGACATCGTGACGGCCGGCGGCGTCGACGGCTCGGAGCGTGTCGCTCGTTCGACGCCCCAGCGCGTCGTGGGCAGTGACGCCACCGGTGGTGCATCGAACGTCGAGACGCCACCCGCCTCGTCGAAGCGATGGGCGACGGCCAGCTTCGAGCCGCCGTGTCTGGTCACGTCGTAGACCACCGCCGTACTGCCGTCGGCGAGATGCGCGCGCGACCAGGTCCAGTCGGTGAAATCGTGTTCCAGCGGCGCGTCGCCGCGGTTGCTGTCGACGTACGCCGAGCCCGTCCACGCGCAGTGGGGCGCCTCCAGCGCAACGGTGATGCGGGCGCGCGGGGCGATGACGCCCCAGCGGTGGCGGCCGGCTTCGTCGAGGTCGACGCGATGCCGCGTGTGATCACTTCGCGGTTGGCCGCAGTCCACCTCGATCGTGCCGCGGATGCGTCGTGGCAGCGGCGCGCAGACTTCGTCGAGCTTCAGCCGCAGTCGCAGTGAATCACCGCTGTTGACCCACTCGATGGCGCTCGGTCCGATCGTGAGATGCGTCGCGTCGCGCGTCACGTCGCGACGGCCGCGCTCGGTCATCGCCCAGCGGTTCTGCCCCGCCCCGTACAGCGCGACATTGACTGAGCAATGATCGAGCGGATCGACCGCGACGTCGCCGTGCGAACGCATCCGGCGATGCCGCGCATGCGCGTAGTACGGCGAGAAGACGCTGCCGAGGAACGCGATGATCGTCAGGCCGCGCCGGGGTTCGCCTTCCCGTTCGTCGCTCAGCGCGTCGAGGTACCACCATGCGTAGCCGCCGGGGGCGACCGCGACGTCGAAACGGGTCGGGTCCTCGGCATCGTTGTCGGACGGTCCTCCATCAGGCTCTCGGCCGCGAGCTTCCCCGACAGCGCCGCCATCGGCAGTCCCGGTCCCGGATGCACGCTGCCCCCCGCCAGGTACAGGCCGGGGATCCTGCTGCGCGATCCCGGGCGATCGAACGACGCCGACCAGCCGTGCGTCGCCCGGCCGTACAGCGCCCCGCCCGTCGCCGGGAACAGTCGCGCGAAGTCGGTCGGCGTCGTGACGATCGGCGCCGATGTCGGACGTTCGAGACGCAGTCCGCAGGCGGCCAGTTTCCTCAACATCAACGCTTCGCATCGCGCGATCTCCTCGGGTTGGAGCGGGTGTGCATCGGCATCGGCCGGCGCGTTGATCAGGCACATCAGGCGCTCGGGGCCGTCGTGGTCACGGGATGCGAGGCCGGCATCGCGGTCCTGGGCGCAGACGTAGACGGTGGGATCGCCCGGCATCGTCCGCGTCGTGAACAGCGCGTCGAATTCGCGTTCGCTGTCGCCGCCGAAGAACACGTTGTGCCGCGTCAGCGGGAATCCTTCGGCCTGCGCGCGCAGGTGCCAGGTCAACGCCGACAACGAGCGTTGCGCGGTGCGGATGGCTGGCGCCGCAGCCCGCACGCCATCGCCGAGCAACCCGTCGGCCAACGCCGACGTATCGCCGTTGAAGACCACCGCGGCCGCGGCGAGACGGCTCCCGTCGGCGAGCGTGACGCCGGTCGCACGACGGCTATCGGTCGTGATGCCGGTCACGGGCGTGCCGCAGCGGATGACGCCGCCGTGCCGCTCGATCTCGACGGCGACCGCGTCGGCGATGCGATGCATGCCACCGTCGACGAGCCACACGCCGTCCTGCTCGACGTGCGCGATCAGCATCAGCGTGGCCGGGGCGAGGAAAGGCGACGAGCCGCAGTAGGTCGCGTAACGGCCGAAGAGCTGCTTCAGTCGTGGGTCGTGGAAGTACGTCGACAGCTCCGACCACAGCGTCGCGAACGGCGAGATGCGGAGCAGGTCGCCGAGTCCGCGCCAGCCGACGCGTTGCGCGAGCGACAACGGCGTGGGCCGCGAGTCCTGGAGGAACGGTCGGTCGAGCGTCCGGTAGATCGCGCGCGCCCGCTCGCAGAACGCGCGATACCGCCGCGCCTCGGCCGCGCCGCTGAACGCGCCGACGGCGTCCGCGCTGCTGTCGATGTCGGCGAACAGGTCGAGTCGCGATGCGCCGTTCCAGGCGTGACGCGCGAGGACCTCGGCCTTCGACAGGGTCACGGGCAACGACGTGCCGAGTGCCGCGAACAGGTCGTCGAAGACCCAGCGCATCGTCATGACCGTCGGCCCGGCGTCGAGGCGCTGCCCGTCGATCTCCACGGTACGCAGCTTGCCGCCGACCGTTGGACCGCCCTCGACCACGACCACCGCGACGCTCTGCGCCGCGAGGTGTGCCGCGCAGGCCAAGCCGCCGATGCCGGCGCCGACCACGACCACGGGATCGGCGCTCATGGCGCGCCGACGCGACGACGAAATGGAGAGCGGCGCGGCATGGGCGTCATCGACCGGATGCCAAAACGGGTTGACGCTGGTTTTGCATGTGTCTATTCTACGTGACATACGCGTGTGTCATACAAACGAGACACCTGCGCGATCGCGCCGTGCCAGGGCGGTCGATCGCCGATCGACGCGGCATACCGGAGACCATCATGAACGCCATCAATGCCACGCAGCGGATCCAGCAGGCTCTCAGAGTCGCGATCTCCCGGGGCGATGCGCCCGGCACGCCGCCGCTGTTGAGCGCCGCGATCCGGCACGCGGTGTTCGCCGGCGGCGCGCGCATCCGGCCGCAACTGTGCATCGCGGTGTCGATGGCCTGCGGCGAGGACGATGCTGCGCTGGCCGATGCCGCGGCCGCCGCGATCGAGCTGCTGCACTGCGCCTCGCTGGTCCACGACGACCTGCCGTGCTTCGACGACTCGCCGTTGCGTCGCGGCGCGCCGTCGGTCCATGCGGCCTATGGCGAGCGCATCGCCGTGCTCGCCGGCGACGCGTTGATCGTCGCCGCCTTCGAGACCGTGGCTGCTGCCGCCACGCGCTCGCCGACGCGACTCGTCGCGCTGATCGCTACCATCGCGCAGGGCGTCGGCCGGCCGTTCGGCATCGCCGCCGGCCAGGCCTGGGAGTGCGAGCCGCGCTGCGTGCTGACCGACTATCACCGTGCAAAAA
>CAZZWS010000222.1:5651-6651 GCA_964657795.1 Beijerinckiaceae bacterium | reverse complement strand
ATGGTGTTGCCGGCCGTGTTGACGAGCGTCGCGGTGCCGTTGTCGGAGAACAGACGCGAGTTGCCGGCGACCAGCGTGGTGGTGCCGTTGTTGGCGAGTGTCAGCGTGGTGTTGCTGCCGGCGATGCGCAGGTCGGCGTTGGTCCCGATGGACAGCGTGTTGTCGTTGACGGTGCCGACCGCATAGACGGTCTGGTTGTCGCCGACGGCGACGTTGCCGGTCAGCGTGATCGCGCCGTGCGTGCTGCCGTCGATCAGCGCGCTGTTGTAGAACGTGGCCGTACCGTTGCCTGCCGTGCTGACCGTGCCACCGGCGACCTGCGCGCTGTTCGTGATGGTCACCGTCGAGCCGGCGAGCGCGCTGATCGTCGCGCCCTGGTTCGTGTAGTTGCCCTGGAAGAGTTGCAGCGTGCCGCCGTTCTCGGCGCGCAAGGTGCCGGTGTTGATGAAGTTGCCTTCGCCGTCGGTCGGGTCGAGCGTCAGCGTGCCGCCGTTGACGTTGGCGGTGATCACGCCCGCATTGCGGACCACGGTCTGGTTGAGACCGATGTTGCCCTGGCCTTGCACGGTCTGGCCGGCGCCGAAGGTCAGGATATCGGCGGGGTTGTCCCCGTAGAGGCGGCTGTTGCCCGCGTTCAGCGTGATCGTGCCGGTCCCGGTGAACGTGGCGTTGTTGTTGCCCTGGATGCGCAGGTCCGAGTTGGTCCCGATCACGATCGCGCCGTTGTTGACGATCGTGCCGGAGACGTACGTCGTCTGGTTGTCCGCTTCGGTCACGGTCCCGGTGTTGGTGATGGCGCCGTGCGTGGCGCCGTCGAGGAGCGCGCTGTTGGCGATCACGATCTGGCCGCCCGAGGCCGTGTTCAGCGTGCCGCCACTGACCGTCGCGTTGTTGATGTTGACCGTACCGCTGTTGATCGCGCTCAAAGTGCCGCTGTTGACCAGCGTGCCGCCCGAGAACGTCATCGTGCCGTTGTCGGCGCGGATCGTGCCGCCGTTGG
>CAZZWS010000222.1:0-5641 GCA_964657795.1 Beijerinckiaceae bacterium | reverse complement strand
TGGCGCCGCCCGACGTCACCGTGAGCGACGAGCCGGTGTTGATCAGCAGGACGGCGGTGGGATCGGGCGTGGACGCTTCGAAGTTGAGCGAGTTGATCGAGTCGTTACCCAGGTTGTGCGTGATGGTCTTCACGCCCGTCACGGAGATGACGACATCGCCGCCCTGCGCCGGCGGTCCCAGCGGCGACCAATTCGTTGGCAGCGTCCAGTACGAGAGCAGGTCGGTGTCGTTGGTCCACGTGTAGGTCTGCGCGTGCGCCCCGATCGACGATAGCGCCAGTGCGAGTGCCGTGAGTTGCAATGCCGACTTGGATGCGTGTGCCATGAGGACTCCGTTGCCTGTGATGTTGGGCGCGCCGACCGAAGGAAGGCGTAGCGACGGAACAGGTGATAGCAACGAGCACACCATCGCCGCAGCGGGACTTCCGGATCTGGTGCGCGACCCGTTACCTGCGATCTCACCGCGGTGGTCTCACGCGGCGACGTGCATGGAAAAAGCCCGAGGCGATCCCGGCAGGTATCAGCTAGGTAACGGGTTCTTCGGATTGGTCGTTTTAGGAGCGTTGCCTATATGGAGGTGTAAGAATCCTCGACAGAATCCGGTGCTTCTCGGCGACGCTGTCGCTGCTCCTCCATCGCTTCTGAACGGACCCGCCATGCCCAAGGGTGACCCCTCGCACGCCGCCACGTCGACCCATCATCGTTACGCCGACGCCATCGCCGAAGGCCTGCCTTATCCGCTCGGCGCGACGCCGGATGCCGACGGCGTCAACTTCGCGCTGTTCTCGGCGCATGCGACCGGCGTCGAGTTGTGCTTGTTCGACGAAGACGGGCGCGAGGAACTCGAACGGATCGCGCTGCCCGAGTACACCGACGAGGTCTGGCACGTCTACGTCAAGGGCCTGAAGCCCGGCGCGCGCTACGGTTATCGCGTCGGCGGACCCTACGAGCCGAAGGCCGGTCATCGCTTCAACGCCAACAAGCTGCTGCTCGATCCGTATGCGAAGGCGCACGTCGGCGAGCTCAAGTGGTCGCCCGAGGTGTTCGGTTATCCGATGGAGGACGGCCTGAACGACGACGCCGACCTCGCGTTCGACGCACGCGACAGCGCGCCCTTCATGCCGAAGTGCGTCGTGGTCGATTCCACTTTCGCCTGGAACGAGGGCGCACGGCCGCGCGTGTCGTGGGATCACGTGGTGTTCTACGAGACGCATGTCCGTGGCTACACGAAGCTGCATCCCGACGTGCCGGAGAACCTGCGCGGCACCTTCGCGGCGATGGGCAGCGAGCCGGTGATCGCGCACATGAAGTCGCTCGGCATCACGTCGATCGAACTGCTGCCGATCCACACGTTCGTCAACGACAGCCATCTGCTCGACAACGGCCTGACCAACTACTGGGGCTACAACACCATCGGTTTCTTCTCGGCCGATCCGCGCTATTTCTCCGAGCCGACCATCGACGAGTTCAAGACGATGGTCCATCGCCTGCACGAGGCGGGGTTCGAAGTCATCCTCGACGTGGTCTACAACCACACCGCCGAAGGCAACCAGCGCGGCGCGACGCTGTCGTTCCGCGGCATCGACAACGCGTCGTACTACCGCCTGACGCCGGACGATCCGCGCTTCTATATTAACGACACCGGCACGGGCAACACGCTGAACCTGTCGCATCCGCGAGTCCTGCAGATGGTCACCGACAGCCTGCGTTACTGGGTGACCGAGATGAAGGTGGACGGTTTCCGCTTCGACCTCGCGACGATTCTCGGCCGCGAGCCGCACGGCTTCGACGAAGGCGGTGGCTTCCTGGATGCCTGTCGCCAGGACCCGATCCTGTCGTCCGTCAAGCTGATCGCCGAGCCCTGGGACTGCGGTCCCGGCGGGTATCAGGTGGGCGGCTTCCCGCCCGGTTGGGCCGAATGGAACGACAAGTTCCGCGATACCGTCCGCAGCTTCTGGCGTGGCGAACCGGTCGTCGCCGAACTCGCCACGCGCCTCGCGGGCTCCGAGGACAGGTTCAACCATCGCGGCCGCCGCCCCTGGGCCAGCGTCAACCTGATCACCGCGCACGACGGCTTCACGCTCAACGACCTGGTGTCGTACGACGAGAAGCACAACGATGCCAACGGCGAAGACAACAAGGACGGCACGTCGGACAACCGCTCCGCCAATCACGGTGTCGAGGGCCCGACCGACGATGCGGCCATTCGTGCGGTCCGCGAGCGACAGAAGCGCAACATCCTGTCGACGCTGTTCTTCTCGCAAGGCACGCCGCTGCTGGTGGCCGGAGACGAGTTCGGGCGCACGCAGCAGGGCAACAACAACGCGTATTGCCAGGACAACGCCATCAGCTGGGTCGATTGGGACGCACGCAGCGACGACGATCGGGCGCTGACGGCCTTCGTGTCGCGCCTGATCGCGCTGCGACGCGCCTTGCCGGTATTGCGGCGCCAGCGCTGGCTGGACGGGCAATGGAGCGACGAGCTGAAGGTTCGTGATGCGACCTGGTTGATGCCGTCGGGACAGGAGATGACGCCGGAAGCCTGGACCGACGAAGGGACGCGCTGCTTCGGGTTGCTCGTCGATGGCAGGGCTCAGGTGTCGGGCATCCGCAAGCTGGCTTCGGACGCCACGCTGCTGATCGTGCTCAACGCGCACGAAGACGTGGTGGGCTTCACGCTGCCGGACATCGAGGGCAGCGACCAGTGGACCTGCCTGATCGACACCAACGTGCCGGTCCGCGACGAACTCGGCGAACTGAAGGCCAACGACGTCTATCAGGTCACCGGTCGGTCGTTGCTGCTGTTCGCGCTGCAGACCCGCGGACCCACCCAGCGCGTCTTCGACAAGCTGGAGAAGACGCTGACCAGCGACCCGACATGAATGGGGCGGACGTCGAAGCGGCAGGCTCGACGTCCGCCGTCGGATCGACGTCGCGAGCGAAGGCCCGTCGTCAGGCCGCACCTGAGTTTTTCGTCAGGAGGGAGTTTCATCCGCCCATCGCGTTTCGTTAGACTGAATCGATGAATACATTCGTCGCACCGCTGCGCCAGGGCGTCCGTGCGTTCGGCCGTGACTGGCGCTCGGGAGAACTGCGCCTGCTGATCCTGTCGCTGATCGTGGCCGTTGCGGCGACGACCAGCGTCGGCTTCTTCATCGATCGGCTGCGCGGCAGCCTGACGCGCGATGCGGCGCAATTGCTGGGCGCGGACCTCGTGGTGATCTCCGACGTCCCCATCGCCCCCTCGCTCTTCGCCGACGCGCGGCAGGCCGGCCTCGCGAGCGCCGAGACCGTGATCTTCCCGAGCATGGCTCTGGCCACCGGGGCGGCGTCCGGCGCTGACCCGGCCACGCAACTGGTCGCGGTCAAGGCGGTTTCCGCCGGATACCCGTTGCGGGGTTCGCTGCGGACGGCGGCCGCGCCCGGCGTGCCCGACGAGGCGACGACCGGCTTGCCCGAAGCCGGCACGGTGTGGGTCGATGCGGCCCTGCTGCCGACATTGCACGTCGCCGTGGGCGACGACATCGCGCTCGGCGACAGCCGGTTCCGCATCGCGCGACTGGTGACGCTGGAGCCCGACCGCGGCGTTTCGTTCGTCAATCTGTCGCCGCGCGTGCTGATGCGTCTAGACGACCTCGCCGCGACGCACCTGCTGCAAGCCGGCAGCCGGGAGACCCACCGTCTGCTCGTGGCGGGCGCACCCGTCGAGGTCAAGACGTTCCGCGGACGGATCGCGTCGCTGCTCGTACGTGGTCAGCGCGTCGAGTCGCTCGACGCCGGGCGCCCCGACATCCGCGCGACGCTCGACCGGGCCGAACGCTTCCTCACGCTCGTGGCCTTCCTCACCGCGATGCTGGCGGCCCTGGCCGTGGCGCTGGCGTCGCGGCGCTTCACGCAACGTCATCTGGACGCCACCGCGGTGATGCGCTGTCTCGGCGTCTCGCAGCGGGCGCTGCTGCTGACGCATCTGAGCGAGTTCGGCATCGTCGGGCTCGTCGGATCGTTGCTGGGCGCAGTCTTCGGCTATGTCACGCATTTCGTGTTCGTCCTGCTGCTCGGCTCGCTGATCGCCACGGGTCTGCCTCAACCTTCCGCATGGCCGGCAGTGCAGGGGCTGCTGCTCGGGCTGGTGCTGCTCGCGGGTTTCGCGTTGCCTCCCGTCGCCCAGTTGCGGCACGTCGCGCCGATTCGCGTGTTTCGCCGCGACGTCGGACTGCCACGCGGCGGCACCCTGATGGGTTATGCCATCGGCATCGCAGCGTTCGCGGCGCTCACGTTGTGGAGCGCCGGAGACCCGAAGGTCGGCGCCATAACGCTCGGCGGCTTCGCGGCGGCCGCCGCGATCTTCACGCTCGGCGCCTGGTTGATGCTGCGCGCGCTGTCCGCGGCCCGGCACGGGGTCCGGCTCGATGCTTCATGGCGCTTCGCGCTGGCGTCGATGCAGCGCAGGCCGCTCGACACGATCGTCCAGACAGTCGCGCTTGCCATCGGCCTGATGGCCTTGCTGCTGCTGTCCGTCACCCGAACCGATCTCGTCTCGTCGTGGCGCCAGACGGTGCCGCCGGATGCGCCCAACCGTTTCGTGATCAACGTCCAGCCCGATCAGCGGGCCGACTTCGCGGCGATGCTGCGCGCTGCCGATGTCCGTGGTTTCGACCTGGCGCCGATGGTCCGCGGTCGACTCGTGGCCGTCGGCGGCAAGCCCATCGTTCCGAAGCAGTATGCCGGCGACCAGGCGCAGCGCCTGGTCGATCGTGAATTCAACCTGTCGTACACGTCCTCGCTGCCGGCCCACAACACGGTGGTGCAGGGAACCTGGTTCAAGCAGGACGCGAAGGCCGAGATCTCGATCGAGGAAGGTATCGCCAAGACGCTCGGCATCAAGCTCGGTGACACGATGCGCTTCGACATTGCCGGCGTGCCGGCCGAAGGTCGAGTGACGAGCATCCGCAAGCTTGACTGGGATTCGATGCGCGTCAATTTCTTCGTCATCTTCCCGCCGGCCACGCTCGAAACGGCGGCGCAGAGCTGGATTTCGGCATTCCATGTGGCGGATGACCAAGCGATGTTGGCCAATCGCCTCGTCCAGCGATTCCCAAATCTGACGGTCGTCGACACCGGCGCGATCTTTCGCCAGATCCAGGCCATCGTCGATCAGGTCGTCCAAGCGGTGGAGTTCCTCTTCGTTTTCACGCTGGCCGCCGGAGTGCTGGTGCTGTACGCGGCGCTGCTATCTTCACGCGACGAACGCACGCGCGAAGCGGCGTTGCTGCGCGCGCTCGGCGCCTCCCGCAAGCAACTCACGAGGGCGCAGCTCGCGGAATTCGCGGGAATCGGATTGCTGGCCGGCGTACTCGCGGCTGGCGGGGCGACTGCGACCGGCTGGGTCCTGGCGACGCAGGCGTTCGATTTCCCCTATTCGTTCGGCGTGATGGCCTGGGTTCTCGGCATCGCCGGGGGCGTGGTGCTGGCCGTGGCCGGTGGCTGGTTCGGGCTGAGACCGGTGATGAACGAACCGCCGCTCCGCACGCTGCGAGAGGCTTGACGGAACGGCTGGGCGGGCCTGCTCATTTCTTCGATCGAGAGATTGCGATCACAGCGACGCGTGACGGTCGTGGCGGATGCCGTCGAAGATCTGCTC
>CAZZWS010000221.1:0-6661 GCA_964657795.1 Beijerinckiaceae bacterium | reverse complement strand
CTTCACGGCTTTCCGTCGCACATCAGCGAAACCTACGGCATCACGCTGCACGGCCTGATGGTGGTGTTGTCGTTGCTCGCGTATGTCGTCGCGTCGCACGTGTTCAATCAACGGCGCCATCCCACGGCGGCCATCGCCTGGGTGTTCTTCTTCCTGCTCGTGCCGTACGTGGCGCTGCCGGCGTTCCTGGTGTTCGGATCGCGGAAGCAGGCGCGGCCGCTGCTGATCGATTCGGGCGAGGCGCCGGCGGTCGATGCCCCGTGGGCGATCCGGACGATCGGCGCGCTCGGCCAGCCGGCGCCGTCGACGTACGCGGATCTCGTCGTTCACGCCGACGGCGCGGCCGCGCAGGCGGCCCTGTGGCGCGTGATCGACGCGGCCGTCGAGTCGATCGACGTCTGCACGTTCATCGTCGGGCGCGATGCCATCGGAGCGGAGGCACTCGCGCGGCTCACGGCCAAGGCCCGCGCGGGCGTGGCGGTCCGCGTGATGGTCGACGGCATGGGTCGGCTGATGCGACGCCATCCGGACTTCGCGGCGTTGATCGCCGCGGGCGCGCGCTACGTCACGTTCGTGCCGCCGCTGAAGCTGCCGATCCGCGCGCGCGCCAACCTGCGCGACCATCGCAAGCTCGTGCTGGTCGACGTGGCGCGGCCCGGGCGGCGGATGTGGACCGGGGGACGCAACCTCGCCGGCGAGTATTTCCAGGGCCTGCCCGGCGAAGCGGCGTGGCACGACCTCACGTTCGACCTCGGCGGCGATCTCGTGTTGCAGGCCGCGGCGCTGTTCGAACGCGACTGGGCCTACGGCAACGGCGAACACGTCGAGGTGTCGCGCAGCCGCGCCGCGCTGACCGACGCCCGCGCGCCCGCGACCTGCTGCGCACAACTCGTCGCCTCGGGTCCCGACGAGGTCGACGACACCATCCAGACGGTGCTCGTCACCGGCGCGTATCAGGCGACCGCGCGCATCCTGCTCGTCACGCCTTACTTCGTGCCGGACGACGCGTTGCTGGCCGCGTTGTGCATGGCCGCCCGTCGCGGGGTGGCGGTCGACCTGCTGATCCCCGGCAAGTCGAACCACCGCATGTCGGACGTCGCGCGGCGACGCGCGCTGCGCTCGCTCGACGTCGCGGGCGGCCGCATCTGGCTCGCGCCGCAGATGCTGCACGCCAAACTCGCGATCTTCGACGACGTGCTCGCGCTGTCGGGCTCGGCCAACTTCGACAGTCGCAGCCTGTTCCTCAACTACGAGCTGATGGTCGCGTTCCACGATCGACACGACGTCGCGCGTTTCGCCGACTGGTTCGATCGCGAGCGCGCCACCGCGACGCGCCACGTGACGCGCGCGGCGGGGTTGGTCGAGGACGTCGCCGAAGGGCTCGTGCTGTGGACCGGCTTCCAGCTTTGAATCGTCACGCAACGTAAAATCGCGGATCGGTCGACAACGGGCCATCGCGGGCGCCGCAGCCACGAAGCGCCGCCGCCATGACATCAAGAGGAGCACTACCAATGGATCAGGATCCGATCGTCATCGTCGCCGGCGCCCGCACGCCGATGGGCGCGTTCCAGGGCGAGCTGTCGTCGTTCTCGGCGCATCAGCTCGGCTCGGTCGCCATCGCGGCCGCGCTCGAACGCGCGCACGTGAACCCCGAGCAGGTCGACGAGGTCATCATGGGTTGCGTGTTGCCGGCCGGGCAGGGTCAGGCGCCGGCGCGCCAGGCCGCGCTCGGTGCGGGCCTGCCGGTCGGCGTCGGCTGCACGACCGTCAACAAGATGTGCGGCTCGGGCATGCGCGCGGCGATGTACGCGTTCGACGCATTGAAGGCGGGCAGCTCCGACGTCATCGTCGCGGGCGGCATGGAGTCGATGACCAACGCGCCGTACCTGCTGACGAAGGCGCGCGGCGGCTATCGCATGGGGCAGGGCGCGATCTACGACCACATGATGATGGACGGGCTCGAGGACGCGTACGAGATCGCGGGCGACGGCACGCGTCGCTCGATGGGCACGTTCGGCGAGGACTGCGCGACGCAGTACGCGTTCACGCGCGAGCAGCAGGACCACTTCGCCGTGACATCGGTCAAGCGCGCGCAGGCCGCGGCCGCCGACGGCACCTTCGCCGACGAGATCGCGCCGGTGACGGTCAAGGGCAAGACCGGTGACACCATCGTCGACAGCGACGAGGGTCCGCGCAAGGCGAAGCTCGACAAGATCCCCAACCTCAAGCCCGCGTTCAGGAAGGACGGCACGATCACGGCCGCGAGCTCCAGCTCCATCAACGACGGCGCGGCCGTGCTCGTGATGATGCGCGCGTCGACCGCGAAGCAGATGGGTATTCTTCCCCTCGCCCGCGTCCTCGGCCACACCACCAACGCGAAGAAGCCGGCCGAGTTCACGACCGCACCGGTCGGGGCCATCCAGAAGCTCTACGACAAGGTCGGCTGGACCACCGCCGACGTCGACCTGTTCGAGATCAACGAAGCCTTCGCCGTCGTGCCGATGGCCGCGATGAAGGAACACGGCATCCCGCACGAGAAGGTCAACGTGCACGGCGGCGCGTGCGCGCTCGGCCACCCGATCGGTGCGTCGGGTGCCCGCATCCTGGTGACGCTGATCAACGCGCTGAAGAAGACCGGCGGCAGGAAGGGCGTGGCGTCGCTGTGCATCGGCGGCGGCGAGGCCACGGCGATGGCGGTCGAGCTGATCTGATCCCGGCTTTCATCACGCTTCATGCCCACCTTCGCCACCTGGCTCGCCTTCGCCGCGCTCGCGACGATGATGGTCTGTACGCCCGGACCCAACATGATGTATCTCGTGTCGCGCTCGTTGTCGCAGGGCACGAAGGCCGGGCTGATCTCGTTGATCGGCGTCGGCGTGGGCTTCGTCGGCTGGATGCTGTGCGCCGTGTGCGGCATCACCGCGATGCTGGTCGCGGTGCCGTATGCCTACGACGCACTGCGCATCGCCGGCGCGATCTATCTCGCATGGCTGGCGTGGAGCGCGTTGAAGCCCGGCGGCCGCTCGCCGTTCGAGATCCGCGCGCTGCAGCCGGATTCGCCCCGCAAGCTCTTCATGATGGGCCTGATCACCAACCTGCTCAATCCGAAGGCGGCCGTCCTCTATCTGTCGCTGCTGCCGCAGTTCATCGATCCCGGACGCGGTTCTGTGCTCGCCCAGGGCCTGGTCCTCGGCTTCACGCAGATCGTCATCAGCATGGTCGGCAACGCGCTCTTCGCCGCGAGCGCGGGTCGCATCGCGCGCTTCCTGCAGCGGCGACCGCGCTGGCTGACGATCCAGCGCTGGATGATGGGCACGGTGCTCGGCGCGCTCGCGGCGCGGATGGCCGTGGAGTCCGGACGCTGATGTCGTCGAACGCGAAGGAATCGTCATGAAGAAAGCCGTCACCGTCCTCGTCATCGGCGCCTCGCGCGGCATCGGTCATGAGCTCGTCCGTCAATATCGCGGCGAGGGCGCGACCGTGCATGCGACCTGTCGCAACGACGTCGATGCAGGCGCGTTGCGTGCGCTCGGATGCACGGCGCACCGGCTCGACGTCGTCGACGCCGGCGACTGGTCTTCGTTCGGCGGCGCCATCGCATCGATCGCCTTCGACATCGCGATCCACAACGCCGGCGTCGGCGGCCCTCGCGGCGAGGGACCGCCGAGCCGCGAAGACTTCGACGACACGATGCGCACGAACGTGTGGGCGGCGATGCTGATGACGCCGGTCGTCGCGCCGCGCGTCGCCGCCGCCCGCGGCAAGCTCGTCGTGATCAGTTCGCGAATGGGCTCGATCGGGGCGCGCACGGATGCGCTGCACACCGTGTATCGCGCCAGCAAGGCCGCCGTCAACTCGGTCATGAAGGACGCCGCGATCACCTACGGGCCGCAGGGCCTGACCTGCGTCGCGATGCATCCGGGCTGGGTGCGGACCGCCATGGGCGGGTCGGGCGCGGACCTCGACGTGGCCGACAGCGCGAAGGGCATCCGCAAGACGATCGCCGGTCTCACACCCGACGACAACGGCTGCTTCTTCAACTACGATGGCGCGCCGATGCGCTGGTGATCGCGCTCGTCGATCACGAGGCCATGCCATGACGAACATCCGCCGCATCACGTCCGGTTCGTCGTTCGAGACGATCGCGGGCTACAGCCGCGCGGTCGTCGATGGCGACTACGTGCACGTCTCCGGCACGACCGGCTTCGACTACGCGACGATGACGATCGCCGATGATCTCGTCGCGCAGACGCATCAGTGCTTCACCAACATCGCCGCCGCGTTGAGAGAAGCCGGCGCCTCGCTGGACGACGTCGTGCGCGTGCGCTATCTGCTCGTCGACGCGAACGACTTCGAGCCGATCGCACCGATCTTCGGACACTACTTCGCGACGGCGCGACCCGCCGCAACGGCCATGGTCGTGGGCCTCGTCGATGCGCGGATGAGGATCGAGATCGAGGTCACCGCGCGGCGCGCCGCTGGCTGAAAGGCGGCTCGTGCACGATCGTCCCCACCTTTCGCTGATCCATGGCCGATGGCCGCATTCGAAGCGCACGCCCTGGACCCGTCGTAAAGACTCTTTACTTGGAGAGGGTTCCGCGAAGGATGCGACCCGTGTCGCCCGACGGGATCGATGCGCCGCCGGTTACGCGGCGTCGAACTCCGCGAACATCTGCCGCGCTTCGGCCAGCGTCGCGAGCGGCACGTAGTCGCAGACGGCGCCGAACTCCTCCCACAGCGCGCCGACCGCCGCGTTGCCGTGCGCCTCTTCGATGGCTTCCTTCGAACGCCACTCGAACACCTCGATCACCGTGCCGTCGACCGCGCGCATCGTCGCGCCCTCGCGGTCTGTGATGAGCTTCTGCTCGGCGAGGATGCGCAGGTGCTTGGCCACGACCGCGGCTAGGCGTTCGGCGCATCCCGGCTTCGGTCGATAAGCGACGATCACGAAACGGCCCATGGGTTCTCCTTATCGAAGAGGACTTTCGAGTCTAGCTTGAGTTGGCGGTCGTGAAGCGAGCAGGTACGATGCCCGCACGACCCGCGATCCCCGCTTCCTTGCTGTCGACTTCCATGCCCGCTTCCCTCGATCCCACGCAACTCGTCGCTCTCGCCGCGGCGCTCGGCTGGGCGAGCGGCATCCGGCTCTATCTCGTGCTGTTCCTCGTCGGCATGGTGGACCGGCTCGGCTGGATCGCGATGCCCGAAGGTCTGCACGCGCTGTCCCATCCGCTGGTCCTCGCCGCATCGGGCCTGATGCTCGTCGTCGAGTTCTTCGCCGACAAGGTGCCGTGGGTCGACAGCCTCTGGGACACGGTCCACACGTTCATCCGCGTGCCCGCCGGCGCGTTGCTCGCGGCTTCGGCCATCGGTGCGCTCGATACGCACGGGGGTTCGGCGGGCACGCTGGTCGCCGCCATACTCGGCGGCTCCCTGGCAGCCGGTGCGCACCTGACGAAGTCGAGTACGCGCGCGCTCGCCAACACGTCGCCCGAGCCGTTCAGCAACCTCGGCCTGTCGCTGGGCGAAGACCTCGTCGTTCCGGGCGGCCTCGCGCTCGCGGTGTTTCATCCGTGGGTCTTCGTGGTCCTGCTGGTCGTCTTCATCGCGGTCGCCGCCTGGGTGGTGCCGAAGATCTGGCGCTTCCTCCGCCGACTCGTCGGACCGGTCAGGCCGACGCCGCGTCATCGCCTGTCCCAAAGCGCACGATGACGCGGCGATGACGCGGATCGTGTTCTGTGCGCCGGCCGCCAAGGCCGAATCGTGGCTGCGCGGGCTGGCCGCGTTTCTGCCCGACGCCGATCTCGTGGCCTGGGACGCGAACGACACGGTCCTCGCCGATTACGCGATCGTCTGGACACCTCCCGATGCGTTCTACGCCACGCAGCCGAAGCTGAAGGCCATCTTCAATCTCGGCGCCGGCGTCGACGGCTTGCTGCGCTCGACGGCATTTCCCGCCGATGTTCCCCTCGTCCGGCTCGAGGATGCGGGCATGGCGCCGCTGATGGCCGAGTACGTCGTGCAGGCGGCCGTTCGTCATGCGCGTGAACTCGATCGCATGGAAGAGGACTCGCGCGCACGTCGCTGGGCGCCGCGACTGGCCAGAGCCCGGAGCGACTTTCCGGTCGGCGTGATGGGTGCCGGCGCTCTCGGACTCCCGGTTGCGCGGGCGTTGGCCACGCACGGTTTCCCGGTCGCGATGTGGTCGCGCAGAGCTCGCGACTTCGACGGCATCCGTTGCCACGGCGCCGACGAGCTCGATGCGTTCCTCGCGGCGACGCGCATCCTCGTCTGCCTTCTGCCGTTGACGCCCGACACGGAAGACCTGATCGATCGGTCGCTGCTCGATCGACTGATGCCGGACGCCTACCTGATCAATGTCGCGCGCGGACGCCACGTGGTCGACGCCGATCTGATCGATGCGCTGCACGGCGGTCGTCTGGCCGGCGCCACGCTCGACGTGTTCCGCGACGAACCCCTGCCGCCGTCGCATCCGTTCTGGGACGAGCCGCGCATCACGATCACGCCGCATTGCTCGGCGCTGACGCAACGCGAGGCCACGTTGTCGCAGATCGCGGAGAAGATCGGCAGGCTCGAACGCGGGGAGCCGATCGGCGGCGTCGTCGATCGTGCGCGCGGCTATTGAGCCTGACTACTGCGA
>CAZZWS010000220.1:0-6675 GCA_964657795.1 Beijerinckiaceae bacterium | reverse complement strand
ACGGGTCGCCGAGCGGCGTCGCGCCGAGACTCCGGATTCCCTTGACGACGCGATCGATCTCCGAGCAGCGGACCAGCGCGTCGCGCAACGTCGCCAGCGACAGGCGCTTCAACGCCCCTTCGAAAAGCCGCTCGCGCGCGCCCCAGACCCGCAGTTGCCGCAGCAGCGTCTGCAGCGGTTGCCCCGCGGCGACGCCGAGCTTGGCGCGCAACAGCGCACGGACCTCTTCGGTCATGGCCCAATGGACGAGCACCGGCGACTCACCTTCACCGCGCAGGCCGTCGACCATGCGCGCCACGCGGGGCCCGTCGCCGGCCAGCATCGCTTCGCCGAGCTTGAAGACGTCGTAGCGCGCGACGTCGAGCACCGCGTCGCGGACGTCGTCGAAGCGCAGCGCGCCGGGCGGATGGAGCAGCGCGAGTTTCTGCACTTCCTGATGGGCGGCGAGCAGGTTGCCTTCGACCCGATCGACGAGGAACGTCAGCGCGTCCGCATCGGCGCTCTGGCCCTGCCCCGCGAGGCGCTCGGCGATCCACGCGGGCAGTCGCGCCCGGTCGACCAGCGGCGCCTCGATCGTCGTGCCGACCGCGTCGAGCGCGGCGAACCACGCCGACTTCTTCTGGTCGCCGTCGAGACGAGGCAACGTGATCAGCGTGATCGTGTCGCCGTCCGTCGCCGACGGGTCCATGGACCTCGCGAAAGCCTGCAGCGCGGCAGAGCCGTCCTTGCCGGGCTTGCCGCCGGGGATGCGCAGTTCGATCAGCTTGCGGTCGCCGAACAGCGACATGCTCTGGCCGCTTTCCGCAAGCCGACTCCAGCGAAAGTGGCGATCGACCTGCAGCACTTCGCGATCGGTGAAGCCGGCCGCGCGCACCGCGGCGCGGATGCGATCGGCCGCTTCGATCGCCAGCAGATGTTCGTCGCCGTGGACGACATAGAGCGGGGCGAGCCGCCGGGCCAGATGCGCCGCGAGCGCGTCGAGCTTGACCTGCATCAGGTTGCCGGAGCCTCGGGCTTGACCGCGGCCATCCTTCGCAGCAGCTGCTGCACGAGGTCCGACTGCATGTCGCGATAGAGGAGATCCTCCTCGGCCTGCTTGGCGAGGATGGTGTTGTTGTCGACCGAGATGTCGCGCTTCAACGTGATCCGGGTCGGCGCGATGAAGTCGCGACCCTTGCCGTCGTCGACGTGGAACACGAACACGTAGTACAGCGCGTACTCGCGGACCTGACCGGTGGCGTCCAGGCTCAGGATCTCTCGCTCGCGCGATTCGGAGATGACCTGCAGCTTGGCTTCGGCCTTGGTCGCATCCTCGACGATCGTCGTCGACGTGCCGCTGCGGACGTAGCGCTTGAACTCGGTCCCGAGCGGCGACGAGTCGGAGAAGCCGACCCACAACGTACGAAACGGCAGTTCGGTCGAGCCACGCAGATGGAAGCCGCAAGCGACCATCAACATCGCGGCGGCGAGTGCCGTCGCGACCTTGATGGTCGTCCCCGCCAAGGCGGGGACCCAGCATCGTTGCCTTGTCGTTTTCATGCGCCTGCCACCACGTTGACGAGACGACCCGGCACGACGACGATCTTCTTCGGCGCCGACGTGACGAAGCGACGCACGTCCTCGTTGGCGAGTGCGGCCGCTTCGATGGTCGCCCGATCGGCATCGGCGGCGACCCGGATCGTGCCGCGCCGCTTGCCGTCGACCTGCACGACGAGTTCGATCTCGTCGCGTCGCAGCGCGCCTTCATCGACCGTCGGCCACGGCGCGTCGATGATCGGCCCGGCGACCTTCGCGTAGCCGAGCTCGGTCCACAACGCGTGCGTGATGTGCGGCGTGACCGGATAGAGCACGCGCAACACGATGCCCAGACCTTCGGTCAACGTCGCGGCGTCGGCCATGGTCAGCGCGCCGTCGAGCGTGTTGAGCATCTTCATGCACGCCGACACGACGGTGTTGTACTGCAGGCGGTCGTAGTCGAACTGGGCCTGACGCAGGGTCGCATGCAGCTCGAAGCGCACGGCCGCGTCCTTGCCGGCGGCCGCGTTCGCGGTCGGCACGATCTTGCCGGCGCGCTCGGCCGCGACCGCGAAGGCCCACAGCCGATGCAGGAAGCGCGACACGCCCTGCGCGCCACTGTCGGACCACGACGCGCTCTGCTCGGGCGGCCCGGCGAACATCGAGAAGGCACGCGCCGTATCGGCGCCGAAGCGTTCGATGAAGGCACGCGGCTCGACGACGTTGTTCTTCGACTTCGACATCTTCTCGTTGCCGCCCAGCTGCACCGGCTGGCCGTCGGCCTTGGCGGTCGCGCCGACCGGCTTGCCGCGTTCGTCGAAGCGCACGTCGACTTCGGTCGGATAGAACCACTTCGTCCTGACGACGCCGTTGCCGGCCGCCGCACCGTCGACCGTCTCCTCGCGGAAGTAGCTCTCGTTGGTCAGCATGCCCTGCGTGAACAGGCGCGTGAACGGCTCGTCGAACGAGACCAGCTTCATGTCGCGCATCACCCTGGTCCAGAAGCGCGCGTACAACAGATGCAGGATGGCGTGTTCGATGCCACCGATGTACTGGTCCATCGGCATCCAGTGATCGGTGCGGCCGTCGATCATCGCACTCGTGGAATCCGGTGAGCAGTAGCGCATGTAGTACCAGGACGAGTCGACGAACGTGTCCATCGTGTCGGTCTCGCGCTCCGATGGCTTGCCGCAGGTCGGGCAGGTGCACGCGAGGAACGCCGCGCACTTCTTCAGCGGATTGCCGCTGCCGTCGGGCAGCAGATCCTCGGGCAGGACGACCGGAAGGTCGGCCTCCGGAACGGGCACGGGCCCGCAATCCGGACAATGGATGATCGGGATCGGCGTGCCCCAGTAGCGCTGCCGGCTGATGCCCCAGTCGCGCAGTCGCCACGTGGTGGTCTTCTCGCCGAGACCCTTGGCCGCGAGGTCGCCGGCGATGGCGTCGACCGCCGCCGCGAAGTCCATGCCGTCGTAGATGCCGGAATGGACGCAGACGCCGGTCTCGGCGAACTCGGGATGCCACTCGGCCCACAGCGTGTCGTCGGCGCGCGGCATGACGACGCTGTCGCCGTCCGGCGCGACGATGATGGCCGGTCCGGGCTCGACCGCCACCTGTGCCGCGACCAGGGGATCGCGGGTCAACGACGGCGACACGATCACCGGCCTGACCGGCAGACCGTATTTCTTGGCGAACGCGAAGTCGCGCTCGTCGTGCGCCGGCACGCCCATCACCGCGCCCTCGCCGTAGCTCATCAGCACGTAGTTGCCGATCCACACCGGCACCAGCGCGCCGGTCAGCGGATGCGTGACGTGGAAGTGGGTCGGCATGCCCTTCTTCTCCAGCGCGGCCATGTCAGCTTCTGCCACGCCGCCCAGCGCACACTCAGCGATGAAGTCGAGCAGCGCCGGCTGGTCCTTCGCGAGGTAGGCGGCCCACGGATGTTCGGCGGCGATCGCGACGAACGACACGCCCATCAGCGTGTCGGCCCGAGTCGTAAAGACTCTTAACGTGCCTTGTCGCGGTAACGATGCGACATCGATCCGTGGTTCGTCGGTGCCGTGGGCGCCCACGATCGCGCCGCCGAAGGTGTCCAGGTCGTAGGGGAATGCGACCGTCACGCCGGTGCTCTTGCCGATCCAGTTGCGCTGCATCGTCTTGACGCGCTCGGGCCATTCGAGGCTGTCGAGCGACGTCAGCAGCTCTTCCGCGTAGTCGGTGATCCGCAGGTAGTACATCGGGATCTCGCGCTTCTCGACCACCGCGCCCGACCGCCAGCCGCGCCCGTCGATCACCTGTTCGTTCGCGAGCACGGTCTGATCGACCGGATCCCAGTTGACCTTGCCCGTCTTGCGATACGCGATGCCCTTCTCGAGCATCTTCAGGAACAGCCACTGGTTCCACTTGTAGTAGTCGGGCTTGCAGGTCGTGACCTCGCGCGACCAGTCGATGGCCAGCCCGATCGCCGCGAACTGCTCCTTCATCGCGGCGATGTTGTCGTACGTCCACTTCGCCGGCGGCACGCGGTTGTCGATGGCGGCGTTCTCGGCCGGCATGCCGAACGCGTCCCAGCCCATCGGCATCAACACGTTGTAGCCGCGCATGCGCAGGTAGCGCGCCATGACGTCGTTGATGGTGTAGTTGCGCACGTGACCCATGTGCAGCTTGCCGGACGGGTACGGCAGCATCGAGCACGCGTAGAACTTGCCCTTGGGGAAGCGCGGGTCGTTCTCGACCATGCGCCAGACGTCCGCCGAGCGCCAGGCGGACTGGGCGGCGGCTTCGACGTCGATGGGGCTGTAGGTTTCCTGCATGAGCTTTTTCGGTATGGCGATCGTTGCGTGCGCATCCACGAGTGCGAGCCGCTTCGCTTCGGTCGGCGAGGCTGCGTCCCGGGCGCTGGATTATAGGCGAGCACCCGCGACCGCCGACGTCGTCGAGCCGATCGCCGAACCGCCGACCGGTGGGCGCTGCCGCCTACGGCACTGCGGTCCCGTCCGACCCGGACCGGTGCGCCTCCGCGCGCACGAATCATCTTTTAACCGAGTTACGGGCCGACGAGGCTTGCGCAACCTGCGACACGCGCTGGCAATCCGTTGGCGATAAAAATCCAGGGCGGCGACGTGTTCCAATCGATTCAGAGCGCATGGGGTGCCGTGCGACTGCGGCAGATCGTCGCGGCGGTCGCCGCATCGACGATGTTCGGCCTGCTCGCCGCATGTGGCGGCAGTGGTGGCGGGGGCGGCAGCGGTACCGCGAGTGCGCCCGTCAGTCCGCCGGTCAGCGTCACGGCGCCGATCATCGCGACGCCCCTCCAGCCCGTGTCGGTTGCGGTCGGTCAGTCCGCGACCTTCACGATCGCCGCCGTCGGCACGGCGCCGCTGGCCTATCAGTTCCTGAGGAACGGCGTCGCCATCCCCGGCGCGACCGGGTCGAGCTACACGCTCGCCAGCACGCAATTGACGGACAACGCCGCGCAGTTCAGCGTGACCGTCTCGAATGCCGGCGGCTCGGTGACCAGTGCCGCCGTGGTGCTGAACGTGACGCCCCAGCCCGGGCTCGCGCTGATCGCCGGCAATGTCGGTGGCCCGGGCTCTCTCGATGGCACGGGTTCGGCAGCGCGGTTATTGAGCCCGGCCGGCATCGCTTACGACGGCGCGGGCAACCTCTACGTGCCCGAGGGTTCGGCCATCCGCAAGGTGACCACGTCCGGCGTCGTCACGACGTTCGCGGGGTCGCCGGTCGCGTCCGGCAGTGTCGACGGGGCGGCGACGACCGCGCGTTTCGGCAACGTCAGCGGCGTCGCCGTCGATACCGGCGGCAACATCTACGTCGCCGACACCGGCAACGACACGATCCGCGTGATCTCGGCGGCGGGCGTCGTCTCGACGCTGGCGGGTACGACCGGCGTCGCCGGTTTCGCGGACGGAACCGGCACCGCCGCGAGCTTCAATGCGCCGGCAGGTGTCACGGTCGACCGGTCCGGCAACGTCTACGTGGCCGACACCGGCAACGCCACGATCCGGAAGATCACGCCGGCGGGCATCGTGACCACGCTCGCGGGAACCCACGGAGTCGTCGGGTCCGTCGACGGCGCCGGCGCGGTCGCTCGATTCAACGGTCCCACGAACCTGGTCGCGAACACTGCCGGCAATCTCTACGTCGCGGATACGGCCAACGACACGATCCGGTTCGTGACCGCGACCGGGACCGTCACCACGCTGGCCGGTACGGCGGGCGTCGCAGGTTCGGCCGACGGTGCCGGCGTCGCGGCGACGTTCAACCGCCCGACGGGCATTGCGCTGGACGGCGCCGGCAACGTCTACGTCGGGGACGCGAGCGGCTTCGTGATCCGCAGGGTCACGCCCGCAGCGGTGGTGACGACGATCGCCGGCGCGGCCAACGCCAGCGGTTCGACGGACGGTGTCAGCAGCGCGGCCCGCTTCGCATCACCGGTCGGACTGGCCAGCGACGCGAGCGGCAACCTGTACGTCGCCGACCAGGGCAACTTCGCGGTGCGTCTCGTCTCGGCTGCGGGTGCGGTGTCGACGCTCGCGGGTGCCCCGTCCGTGACCGGCAGTGCGGACGGGACGGCTGCGGCGGCGACGTTCAACCTGCCGTTCGCGGTCGCGGTCGACGCGTCGTTGAACGTCTACGTGGGTGATTACAACAACGCCACGTTGCGCAAGGTCACGCCGGCCGGTGTGGTCACGACGCTGGCAGGGTCGCCCGGCCTGTCCGGCTCCGCCGACGGGGTCGGTTCGGCCGCGCGTTTCTCCACGATTCAGGGCGTCGCGGTCGATGCGTCGGGCAACGTCTACGTCGCGGACAAGAGCAACCAGACGATCCGCAAGGTGACTCCGGCCGGCGTCGTGACGACGTTCGCCGGGTCGTCGTCCAACCCGGGTTCGGCGGACGGCGTCGGCGCCGCGGCGTCGTTCTCGAGCCCCGCCGCGGTCGCGGTCGACGCATCCGGAAATGTGTACGTGGTCGACGGCAATCCGACGGTCCGGAGGATCACGCCGGCGGGCGTCGTCACCTGCCGGATACGGTAGTGCAGCGGTTCATCATCGGGACCGACGCCGTCGGCCGGCATCGGCCGCTCGCGCGCGGCGCGGTCGTCGCGCGGTGGCGGTCGACGCAGCCGATCGACCACTTCGG
>CAZZWS010000219.1:0-6726 GCA_964657795.1 Beijerinckiaceae bacterium | reverse complement strand
GAGGCCACCGGCGCAGGCGAAGCCACGGGCGCAGGAACAGGCGCCGGCGCTGCGCACGTCATGTTGTTCAGCGTCGTCGCGCGTCTCTTCAGCACCACGCCCTGCGCGGCCTGACCGGCCGCGGACTCGACGTTGAACATGTAGGTGCCGTACCAGGCGCCCGCCGTCCAGTAGGTCCAGCCGTACCAGACCGATTTGTTGGCTTCGAGGACCGCGAGGGCGTTGTCCATCGCGGTCAGGCATTCCGGACGCGACGACACGCCGAACTCGCCGAGATAGAGCTTGACGTTGTTGGTCGTCGCCCACGACGAGATGCTGGTTAGGGCCGACACGGCCGCAGCGGCCGACGTGCAGGTATCCGCGGTCCCCGAGAAGCCGTCGTCGAAGTATTGATGGACCTCGAAGACCACGTTGCTGTAGGCCCGGGCGAGCGGCAGCAGCGCCGTCGCGTTGGAGACCGGGCCGACGTTGCCGAACCAGCTCTGCGCGCCGTCCCAGTTGGTGCCGGGCACCAGCACGACGTTGTTCGCGCCGGTCGCGCGGATCGCGGCGAGGGCCTGCTGCGCGATCGACGCCCACACGTCGGCATTGATGCCGTTCGGCTCGTTCATCAGATCGAACACGACGTTCGCGTTGTTCGCGTAACGCAGTGCGAGACGGCGCCACAGGTCGGCGAGCGCACCCGGCGGCGCCGACGGACTGCCGAGCGACACGCCCTGATAGCTGCCGTAGTTGTGCGGGTCGAGGACGACCTTGATGCCGTTGGCGGTGGCCATCGCGATGACCGCGTCGATGCGGGTCATCTCGTCGCTGCTGAGCGCACCGGAGGCCGTCGGCTGGATGCGCTCCCAGGCGAACGGCATGCGCATGATTTTCAGCTGCAGCGTGTTCATCAGGTCGATCTCGGCCTGCTGCGGATAGATGTAGTCGTAGCCGTAGTGCGTGCTGCCGGCGTTGAACTCGCCGCCGGAGACGTTGACGCCCGGCAAGGCGTTGCTGGAACAGGCCGCGTGCGCGGGTACGAGGGGGGCGGCGGAGACGCACAGCGCGGCCAGCTTCGCGGCGATGGGACGGATGGGGTGGCGCAGGGACGGGATCTTCGTCGGCATAGTCGATGGGGTGAGGGTGGACGGGTCGCCTTCGAAAAAGCGGGTCTACCGTTGTCATCGGCTGGTGCACGGGATGCTGGATGTGCGGTTTGCTCTCCTTCACGTCGGAAATCCTTACGCGCGACTTGCGCGTGCGCCGGGTCGCCACGTGCGGTCCACGGAAGAGCCCCGGCCGTGCCGGGGCAGCGGAATCCGGGACCGTTCGCGGTCCCGCGCGGTCACTTCATCGCATCGAGCGCGACGATGTGGCCCTTGACGATCTCGTCGGTTTTCGCCGCGAACGCCTGCCAGTCCGGGTTCGCCGCGTTCTTCGCTTCCTTCGCGAAGATGCCCTCGTCCTTGTGATGGATGCTCCTCATCTCGCTGACGTAGGCCTTGTCGAACGAAGGACCGCTCAGCTTGCCGAGGCGATCGAGCTTCTTCTGCAGCGCGCCGTCGAGGTCCGGCTTCAGCGGCAGGCTCTGCGCGGCGGCGATCCCCTTGAGTTCGTCGTTGACCTTCACGTGGTCGTCCACGTCTTTCTGCGCGAAGGCCTTGACGTCGGGGGATACGGCGCGGTTCGCCGCCATCTGGCTGGCCAGCACTTCGAAGCTGCCGCCCTGCGAGACCTTGGCGACGAAGTCGCTGTCGACCTTGGCGACGGCGGCCGCGGCCCAGGGTGACAGCGTGGCGCCGCCGAGGAGCAGCGCGAAGGTGGTGATGGTCTTGTGGTTCATGGGGACTCCGTGGTTTCGGGAACGTGCAGGATAGCCGCGCCAGGTTTCGAGATCGATCGGTGCCGCACTGTTTCGAAGCGGCGTCTGGATCCCCCGGCCGCCGATCCGTGCTGCGCGTCATCGAGAGATCCGGCCCGCTCTGCGAGCGTGGTGCCTGGGGCGAGGACTCCCGCGCCGGCGGCGAACGATGCGTTCCGGATCGCGCCGTCCACGACCTCGTAGACGCACAGCATCTCCACCGTCCCGAGACCTTCCGGAAAATTGCGCGTGGCGAGTTCCAGATCGACCACGACGCTGCCGGCGGCGATTCGCGCGAGCACTCGCGCAGGAAGGTCGGGCTCCATGAATCGTCGTTCGAGCCGCGCCCGTATCGCTTCGCGACCTTGGGCCGGCTGCCCGCCATGAAGAACGAACTGTCGTGCATCGACGGCGTGGGTCTGCAGCAGGCGGTCGACGTCCCCCGCGTCGTACGCGGTGAGCTGCGCCTGCACGACCCCGGCCGGCGACGGCGAATGCACGCTCCGGCGGAGATCGGTCGGGCTTTGCGAAGGGGTCGGAGCGTCCGGAGCCAGCGCTTCGCGCAGTCCGGTCATGGCGGTCAGGGCGGTCATGCCGGTCACGCGACCGGGATGCTGAATTGCGATGGACATGTCGACTCGAAGTCTCGATGCGCTGTCGTCGCCCGACATCCGCGATCGCATGCCGTGCTCAGAAGTCGATGCGACGGGATACGGGCCGCCGATCGTCTGCGGGCCAGCCGATATCGCGGCGTTCCCGTTCGTTCATCCCGTCGACGTCAGCCCGTCGAGCCAGGCGACGAGGCGCCGGAGCAGACGTTGCCGACGTTGACGACGGGAGCGATGCGTAGCGGGCAGAGCGGAGGTCGAGGCCATGATCGGTTCCAGGAAGTCCGCTCATGCTCCGGCGTGTGCCGTCGAAGGTAAAGTTGCATGTTCTGACCTCACGATTCAGGAAAACTGAATGCGTAATCTCAACCTCGACCAGGTGCAGACGCTCGTGGCGATCGGCGATCTCGGCACGTTCGCGGCCGCTGCCCGGGCGCTGCATCTGTCGCCGCCCGCCGTGAGTCTCCACGTCAGCGAGCTCGAAAGCCGCCTCGGCATGCGTTTGCTGGAGCGCACCGTCCGCCAGGTCCGGCCGACGGCCGCGGGCGCCGCGCTGATCGTGCACGGCCGCCGTCTGCTGAAGGACACCGACGACCTGCTCGAGCAGGTGCGCCGCATCGCCGAAGGCCGGGCCGGCAAGGTCCGGCTCGGCACGTCGACCGGCATCGTCGTGCACCTGCTGCCGCGGGTGCTGCAGTCCCTGTCACGACGCGAGCCGGACCTGGAGGTCGAACTCAGCATCCTCGCGTCGGCCGACACGATGAGCCGGCTCGAGGCGGGCACGCTCGAACTGGGCATCGTCGCACTGCCGCAGATGCCGCGCGCCGGACTGGTGGTGACGCCGTGGCGCAGCGATCCGATGATGGCGTTCCTGCCGCCGACCTGGTCGCCGCCGGCGCGCGTGACGCCGCAATGGCTGGCGTCGCGACCCCTGATCGCGAACGACTCCAGCACGTTGATGCATCGCCTCGTCGGCGAGTGGTTCGCGCAGGCCGGCGAGCGTCCGCGCGCGAGGATCGAGCTCAACTATTCCGAGGCGATGAAGAGCCTCGTCGCGGCAGGCTACGGCGCTGCGGTGCTGCCGCTCGAGAGTCCGGCGGACCAGGAGATGCCGACCTCGCTGCAGCTACGGCCGCTGCGGCCGCGACTGGTGCGACGCCTCGGCATCGCGCATCGCCCGACGGCGCAACTCGATCGGGCGACGACGAAGGTCCTGGCCGCGATCCGGGAGGTGTCGGCCGTCGAGCGCCTCGCGGGGGCATGAAGCCGGGCGGCCACGGCCGGCGATATGATGTCGCCCCCATCTCCTGCGCCGCTCGTCGTTCCCCCATGTCCATCATCGTCACCGGCGCCGCCGGATTCATCGGCAGCAACCTCGTCAAGGCTCTCAACGATCGCGGCGAGACCGACATCGTCGCGGTCGACGATCTGACGCAGGCGGACAAGTTCCACAACCTCGTCGACTGCGAGATCGCCGACTACCTCGATCGCGCGGACTTCCTCGCGCGCTTCGAAGCCAAGGCCTTCGGCAAGGTCGACGCGGTGCTGCACCAGGGCGCGTGCTCGGACACGATGGAGACCGACGGGCGCTACATGATGGACAACAACTACCGCTACTCGCTCGCGCTGCTCGACGCGTGCGGCGGCCAGCGCATCCCGCTGCTCTACGCGTCGTCGGCTGCGACCTACGGCGCCGGTCCGCGTTTCGTCGAGGAGCGGGGCGCGGAGCGACCGCTCAACGTCTACGGCTATTCCAAGTTCCTGTTCGACCAGATCGTCCGACGCCGGCTGCCCGACGCGAAGCAGCAGATCGCGGGCTTCCGCTACTTCAACGTCTACGGCCCGCGCGAGTCCCACAAGGGACGAATGGCCTCCGTGGCATTTCACAATGTTCACCAGTTCGGCAGCGACGGGCGCGTCAAGCTGTTCGAGGGCTGGGACGGCTACGGCGACGGCATGCAGCAGCGCGATTTCGTGTCGGTCGAGGACGTGGTCGCGGTCAATCTGCATTTCCTCGATCACGGCACGTCGGGCCTCTACAACCTCGGCACCGGCCGGGCGCAGACCTTCAACGACGTCGCGATGGCCGTCGTCAATGCGCATCGTCGGCATGCGGGACAGCCCGCGCTCGCGCTGGCCGGACTGGTCGACGAAGGACTGATCGAGTACGTCGCGTTCCCCGAGGCGTTGAAGGGGAAGTACCAGAGCTTCACGCAGGCCGACATCGGCCGTCTGCGCGCCGCCGGTTACGACGCGCCGTTTCTCACGGTCGAGGAAGGCGTGTCGCGCTACGTGGACTGGCTGACCAGCCGCGCGTAGGTCACTGCGACTCAGCGCTGTGGCGTCACCGTCGTCGGTGACGGCACCGGCGCCGGGCCGTCGGTCGGCGGTGGGCGTCGATTGCAGGCCGCGCCGTCGCCACTGCCGCCGTAGGTCGCCGACCACTGGCGCAGGTCGGTCGACAGCGTCGAGGCCGCCGTGATCGCACTCGACTGCACCTGGCCCGCATTCGAGGTCTCGACGATCCCGAGCACCGGCAGGCGTCCGCCGTTGTTGTCCGCGAAGAAGAACGCGAGCCGCGATCCGTCGGCGAGCGCGAGGTAGACGCCTTCGCGGACGTCGGGCTGCTGGAACACCGGGTTGACGGCGATGTTCGACGACTCGAGCAACGCGACGAGGGCGCCCACCGCCTGCGGGTCCGACGTCTCGTGACGACACCCCTCCTGATGCAGCGACGCCTCGGTCAGGCCGTTGCGATAGATGCTCATCGGCGGCACGAGCAGGACGACAGCCTCAGTGGTCGTGCGCACGCGCTCCATCGCGGGAGCGAGATCGAGCGCGCGACTCTCGGTGCTCGCGCAGGAGAGACCGACGGCGGCGACCAGCAGGGACAGGCGTGAAGCGGCAGCGAGAGTCATGGGCACGTCGGCATGGATGAATGGAGAACTGCGGAAGGCGCGTCGACCGGATGCGCGGTGGTGCGCGAAGCATAGCGCGCGGAGTCGCCGCTATTCGAACCGGAACGCGGAGACGGTCGTCTCCATCACGCGGTCACGGAACACGCGGCGTCCCGCCGTTGCCCCGCCGCTGCCGGCGATCACCATCAACGGCAGCAGGTGTTCCTCGCGCGGATGCGCGGCGCGGCCGTCGGGATGCGTGGCCCAGCCGGCGAGGCGTGCGCTGCGTGCCGCGGGGTCGGCGATGCCGACGGCCTCGGTCAGCCAGTCGTCGAAGCGGTCCGAGACCGCCCCCGATTCGCGGCGGCCATAGCCCCGCATGTTGTGATAGCTCATGCCGCTGCCGACGAGCAACACGCCGTCGTCGCGCAACGGCGCGAGCGCGCGGCCGGCGGCGACATGCTCGTCGGGATCGAGGCCGCTCTTCAACGACAGCTGGATCACCGGGACGTCGGCCTCGGGCGCCATCAGCATCAACGGGATGAAGACGCCGTGGTCGAAGTCGCGGTGGTCGTCGCCGCCTTCGGCGAGTCCCGCCGCGGTCAACAAGCCACGGATGCGCGCCGCGAGCGCGGGACTGCCCGGCGCCGGGTATGTCAGCTCGTAGGTATGCGGAGGGAAGCCGCTGTAGTCGAACAGCAGGCCCGGCCGCTCCGCGGTCTGGACCGTGAAGCGCGGCTCCTCCCAATGCGCCGAGACCACGACGATGGCGGTCGGTCGCGTCGGCAACGACGCCAGCGACCCGCGCAGCCAGTCGCCCATCCGCTGCCAGGTCTCGGGCGGACTCCAGTCCATGAAGAAGCAGGGCCCGGCGCCGTGCGGGATGTACAGCGCCGGCATGCGGGAAGCCTTCGTCACGACGTCAATACACGTCGCCGTTCTCGCCGATCTTCTTGTCCTCGTACGGCGCGACGACGCGTCGCTGGAACTCGGCCTTGCACGAATCGAGCGCGCCGACCACGGCGTTGAGATGCTCGTAGCGCAGGCCCTTGACGTCGATGTAGGCCCTGGCCATCAGCGAGATCATGTAGTTGAGGTCGCCGGCGGTGGTGGTCTCGTCGATCACGGCGGCGATGGCGTCGGTGGCCGGCTTGAGCTTCAAGCGGTCGTCTGGAAGGATGTACGGCATGGCTGTCCTCGGGATGGGGCGCGATTATCGCGCATCGGTCCGGCATGAAGCTTCGTCATCCCGGCGAAGGCCGGGCCCCGATTGCTCTTTCGTGCGATGGCGCGGACTTGGGCCTCGGCTTTCGCCGCGGTGACGAAATCAGAAGTGGGCGTGATGCGAGATCGACGGCGCAATCTCGTCCGCATCACG
>CAZZWS010000218.1:0-6742 GCA_964657795.1 Beijerinckiaceae bacterium | reverse complement strand
CGCGCAGGCGGGAACCCAGCGCCGTTGCTTGTCCGAACAGCATGACCGCAATACGACACTGGGTTCCCGCCTTCGCGGGAACGACGAAATGACGTGCCTCGACTCGTCCAACAAAAAAACGAACTGCGTCGGCTTTTCAGTAAGGAAGTACGTCAACTCCCCTCTTCGTCGTCCCGGCGAAGGCCGGGACCCAAATCTGCGTGTGCTCCAACATCGACTTGGGCCTCGGTCTTCGCCGGGGCGACGAAGAGGAGAGGCGTCGACTAGCTCCGGCATCCCCGCGCCGGGTCCGCCAATGCCTTGATCGCCACCCCGTCCACCTTGTTTTCCTTGCCGACGACCTTGCGCAGATAGAAGTCCTGCACCGGGTTGTGCGCCTTGCTGATCGTGAACGTGCCGCGCGGGCTGTCGATCTTCGCGGCTTCGACCGCGGCTGCGAACTCGGCTTTCTTCGACACGTCGCCGCCGACCGCCTTCAAGCCGATCGCCAGCATCTGCGCGGCGTCGTAGCCCTGCACCGCGTACACGTCGGGCTGCAGCTTGAAGGTCTTGGCGTATGCGAGCCGGAACGCGTTGTCGCGCGGCGTGTTGAGGCCGTCGGCGTAGTGCAGCGTCGTGACCATGCCCTGCGACGCGTCGCCCTGCGCGTCGAGCGTGCCGTCGGTGAGGAAGCCCGGACCCACCAGCGGGATCGTGCGGTTGAGGCCCGCGCCCGCGTAGTCCTTGACGAACTTGACCGCACCGCCGCCGGCGAAGAACGCGTAGACGACGTCCGGCTTCGTGGCCGCGATCTCGGTCAACAGCGCCTGGAACTCGACGTTGGGAAATGGCACCGTCAACGCCTTCACGACCTTGCCGCCGCCCTTCTCGAACGCTTCCTTGAAGCCGTTGGTCGACTCGTCGCCGGCCGCGTATTTCCACGTGATGGTGACGGCCGTCTTCGCACCCTTCTTCGCGGCGACCTCCCCCATCGCGTAGGCCGGCTGCCAGTTGGAGAACGAGCTGCGGAAGATGTTGACGCCGCACATCGGGCCGGTGATGGCGTCGGCGCCGCCGTTGGGCACGATCAGGAACGTGTTGCTGTCCTTCGCGGCCTTCGCCATCGCGAGCGCGACACCCGAGTGCACGGTGCCGATCAGCACGTCGACGTTGTCGCGCTTGATCAGCTTGTTGACGTTGTCGGTCGCCTTCGAAGGCTCCGACTCGTCGTCGACCTTGAAGTACTCGATCTCGCGACCGCCGAGCTTGCCGCCCTGTTCGTCGACGTAGAGCCGAAAGCCGTTCTCGATGGCGGTGCCGAGCGCCGCGTAGGTGCCGGTGTAGGGCAGCATGAAGCCGACCTTGACCTTCGGCTGCTGTGCCGGCGCGCTCGTGGAGAAGCCGAACGCGGCGGCGCTGGACACGGTGATCGCGGCAATGGCAAAAGTTCTTCTTGCAAGGTTCATGGAGTCTCCCTGAAACGATCGGTCCGGTCGCGCCGGGCTCATGGTCGTGCTGCTGATGAAGTCGAATGCGAAGCGATGAAACGCGTGGCGGCGTCGATGACCGCCTGCGGCTGATCGCGATGCGGCGAATGTCCGCACTGTTCGAGCTTGACGAGGGTCGTAGCCGGCAACGCCTCGCGGATGCCGTCGATGTGCGCCATCGTCCCGTACTGGTCGTCATGGCCCTGGATCGCCAGCACCGGGCAGGTGATCAGCGGCAGCGATGCGTGAATGTCGAAGTGCGAGAACGGCTCGGACAGCCAGACGTCGTTCCAGCCCCAGAACGCGGAGTCCACGTCGGCGTGATGGCGGGCGAGCTTGTCGCGCAGGTCGGTCTCGAGATACGCGACACGCGCTTTCGCGATGCTGTCGACGCCGAGCTGTTCGACGTCGAGATGCGGCGCCATCACGATCAGCCCCGCAACGCGTGTCGGGAACCGTGCCGCGTGGATCAACGCGATCGATCCGCCGTCGCTGTGGCCGAACAGCCACGGGCGTTCGGCGTCGATGCCCAATGCGGCGAACAGCGGCGGCAACACGTGTTCGGCCTGACGATGCAGATAGTCGGCGCCCCACTGGACGTGATGCGGTCGCGGCGTCGACGTGCCATAGCCGGGACGCGAGAACACGAGGCCGCGCAGTCGTCCCGCCGCGCACAGCCGATCGGGGAAGTCCTTCCACATCGCGACCGAGCCGAGGCCCTCGTGAAGGAAGACCACGAGCGGCGCGCTCGCCAGTCCGTCGATCCGCCGGATTTCGATGTCCAGCGCCTCGCCGTCGGCCGTGATCGACACGTGCGACGCTGCGGACGGGCGTGCATCGACCACACGAACCGCCGATCCGTTCATCGGCCGGTCACCGGCGCAGCCGACTGCTCGCGCAACCGGAAGCGCTGGATCTTCCCGGTCGCGGTCTTGGGCAGCTCCGTCACGAACTGGATGTCGCGCGGATACTTCACGGGCGCGAGCCGGCTCTTGACGAAGAGCTTGAGTTCGTCGGCGAACGCGGGCGACGCCGTGCCGTTGGCCTTGACGACGACGTAGGCGCGCGTGCGCGTCAGGCCGTTCTCGTCGGGCACGCCGATGACCGCGGCCTCGAGCACGCCGGGATGCTCCATCAACGTGGACTCGACCTCGAACGGCGAGACGTACTGGCCGCTGACCTTCAGCATGTCGTCGCTGCGACCGGCGTAGACGTAGTAGCCATCGTCGTCGCGCAGGTACTTGTCGCCGCTCTTCGTCCAGTGGCCCTGGAAGGTCTCGCGGCTCTTCTGGCGATTGGACCAGTACATCAGCGCCGCGCTCGGCCCCTTGATGTAGAGGTCGCCGACCAGGCCGGGTCCGTCGATGACGTGATCGCCCTCGTCGCGCAACTCGATCTCGTAGCCGTCCACGGCCTTGCCGGTGGTGCCGTAATGGACGTCGCCGGGCCGGTTCGACAGGAAGATGTGCAGCATCTCGGTCGAGCCGATGCCGTCGATGATGTGGCAGCCGAAGTGCTTCGTGAAGCGTTCGCCGACGTCGCGCGGCAAGGCTTCGCCGGCCGACGAGCACATCCTTAGCGCGACCTCGTCGCGCGCAGGCAGGCCGGGTGCCGCGAGCATCCCCGCGAAGCCGGTCGGCGCGCCGAAGAACACCGTCGGGCGATGCTCTCCGCCCAGGCCACGCATCCGCTCGAAGCACGCATCGGGCGTGGGCCGTTCGGCCATCAGGACCACGGTGGCGCCGACCGACAACGGGAACGTCAGCCCGTTGCCGAGGCCGTACGCGAAGAACAGCTTGGCCGCCGAGAACGTGATGTCCGCCTCCGTCAGGCCGAGCACCCGCTTGGCATACAGCTCGGCCGTCCAGTACAGGCTGCCCTGCGCGTGGACCGTGCCCTTGGGTCGGCCGGTCGAGCCCGACGAATAGAGCCAGAAGGCCACGTCGTCGGGCGCGGTGTCGGCGGACTTCGCGAGCGGCGCGTGTGCGTCGACGAACGCCTCGAAGGCGAGGGCGCCCGCGGGCAACGCATCCGGCGCGCCGCGCGACACGATCAGCGTCTCGACCTCGTGTGCGTCGTCGTTCGCGTCATCGTCATGACCCACCTGCATCGCTTCCTGCAGGCACGGCAACAAGGCGGCCGAGACGATCGCGGCCCGCGCGCGGCAGTGCGCGAGCATGTAGGCGTAGTCGACGGCCGTCAGCATCGTGTTGACGGCCACCGGCACGATGCCCGCGTACAAGGATCCGAGGAACGCGACGGGCCAGTCGTTGCAGTCGTGCATCAGCAGCAGCACGCGGTCTTCGCGACGCAGCCCCGCAGCGCGAAGGGCCGCGGCGAATTGTCGTGAGCGCCGTTCGAGCGCGCCGTAGGTCAGCGAGCCCCCGTCATCGATGAACGCGACCTTCTCCGTACGATCGCGGTTGAGGTCGAAGACGTGCCGTGCGAAATTGAATCGCTCGGGCGGCGGTGGGACTGCGAGGTCCGTCATGGTCTCGTCCTGATACCCCGAATCGGCGACGCTGACGCGCGCGGCTTCATGTTGAATAATTCATACTGCCGGCGCAACTTAGCGGCAGCGATCCCTGTCGTCAAGCAACATATTGCACGTTGTGGCGTGTCGGACGTCGGCGGGTTGCCGGATCGACTCGCGACTCGAAGCGCGCCGCATTCTGTAGGAAGTCAGCAAGCATGACCATCCGGGAAAGCGTGACCCCGCCGGAAGCGCCGGGGCTGGGTCGGGCCGCGGACGACGGCGCCGACGGGACGCAACGCGAGCCGTTTCTCGTCGCGCTGGGCGAGCGCGTGCGCTCGTTGCGCGCGCGGAAGGGCATGACGCGCCGTTCGCTGGCGCTGGCCTCCGGCGTGTCCGAGCGTCATCTCGCCAATCTCGAACTCGGCGTCGGCAACGCGTCGATCCTGGTGCTCCGGCAGGTGGCGGTCGCGCTCGAATGCCAGCCCGCCGACCTGCTCGGCGACGACATCGACATGCCGGAATGGCTGCTGATCCGCGACCTGCTGCGCGGCCGCGACGACGCCGAATTGCGCCGCGCCCGCATCGCCCTCGCCGACCTGTTCGGCACGTCGGCATTGCCCGAGGCACGCAAGCGCCGGATCGCGCTGGTCGGCCTGCGCGGCGCCGGCAAGTCGACCTTCGGGAGGCGCCTGGCCGACGACAGCGGGCTGCCGTTCGTCGAGCTCAACCGCGAGATCGAGCGGGTCGCCGGTTACGGCCTCGCCGAAATCCACAACCTGCTCGGACCGGCCGCGTACCGGCGCTACGAACGACGCGCGCTGGAAGAGTCGATGGCGCTCTATCCGGAGGCGGTCATCGCCACGCCCGGCGGCATCGTCTCGGACCCCGCGACCTTCAACCTGTTGCTGTCGCACTGCTTCACGGTCTGGCTGACCGCCTCTCCCGGCGAGCACATGCTGCGGGTCGTCGCACAGGGCGACACGCGCCCGATGGCCGGCAACAGCGAGGCGATGGACGATCTCAAGCGCATCCTCGCGGGCCGCGCCGCGTTCTATCGGAAGGCGGACCTGACGTTCGACACCTCGCAGAAGTCCATGGAGGATTGCTACGCCGAACTCGGTCAGGCGCTGTCGGCTGCGCTTGGCCGACCGATCGGACGCGGCACAGGTGACATGCAATAAACTGCAATAACGCTTGACGCGGCGTCGACGCACCGGCACTATCATGCCTGTCGTCAAGACGGTGCGATGTTCAGGCGCCGGCGAAGCGAAAACCAGGAGATGCGCATGGAGGCAGTCGCGAACCTCGAAGACCTGACGACGTCGGCCCCCGAAGTCGTCCGGGCTGCACGGTCGACGGCGCAGTCCGTCGATCCCGCGCCCGTCGACTACCGCATCGACCCATCGCGCTATCGACACTGGTCGATGGCGTTCGACGGCCCGGTCGCGACGTTGAGCCTGAACATCGACGAGGACGCGGGCATCCGTCCCGGTTACAAGCTCAAGCTCAACAGCTACGACCTCGGCGTCGACATCGAGCTCAACGACGCGGTCAATCGCATCCGCTTCGAACACCCCGAAGTGCGGACCGTCGTGGTGACGAGCCTGAAGGACCGCATCTTCTGCTCGGGCGCCAACATCTTCATGCTCGGCGTCTCGGCCCACGCGTGGAAGGTCAACTTCTGCAAGTTCACCAACGAGACCCGCAACGGCCTCGAGGACTCGAGCGCGCATTCGGGCCTCAAGTTCCTGGCTGCGGTCAACGGCGCGTGCGCCGGCGGCGGCTACGAGTTGGCCCTGGCCTGCGACGAGATCATCCTGGTCGACGATCGCTCGTCGGCCGTCAGCCTGCCCGAGGTGCCGCTGCTCGGCGTGTTGCCGGGGACCGGCGGCCTGACCCGCGTCACCGACAAGCGCCACGTCCGTCACGACCTGGCCGACGTGTTCTGCACGACGACCGAAGGCGTCCGCGGCGCGCGCGCCAAGGAATGGCGCCTGGTCGACGACATCGCGAAGCCGGCGGTGTTCGCGCAGAAGGTCGCCGAACGCGCGGCGGCGCTCGCGGCGACGAGCGACCGTCCCAGCGACGGCAAGGGCGTGATGTTGACGCCGATCGTGCGGACCATCGACGCCGATGGCCTGCATTACACGCATCTGGACGTCGCCATCGATCGCAACAAGCGCGTCGCGACGTTCACGGTCAAGGCGCCCGTCGGCCCCCAGCCCGACACGGTCGACGCGATGGTCGCTGCGGGCGACGCATGGTGGCCGCTCGCGATGGCCCGCGATCTCGACGACGCCATCCTGTCGATGCGCACCAACGAACTCGAGATCGGCACGTGGCTGCTCAAGACGACCGGTGACGCGCAGGCCGTGACCGCGTCCGACGCCACGATGCTGGCCCATCGCGACCACTGGTTCGTCCGCGAGACGATCGGCTTCCTGCGTCGCACGCTGTCGCGACTAGACGTGTCGTCGCGCACGCTGTTCGCACTCATCGAGGAAGGCTCGTGCTTCGCGGGCACGCTGCTGGAGCTGGCGCTGGCGTGCGACCGGACTTACATGCTGGTGTTGCCGGACGACGCGGCTAGGGCGCCGACGATCACGGTCGCCGAAGTCAACTTCGGCCTGTATCCGATGGCCACCGAGCAGTCGCGCATCGGCCGTCGCTTCTACGACGAGGTGCCTGCGGTCGAAGCGGTGCGCGCGCAGATCGGCACGGCGCTCGATGGCGACGCGGCGCGGAAGCTCGGCCTGGTGACGATGGCGCCCGACGACATCGACTGGGGCGACGAGGTGCG